>JAFVYB010000121.1 GCA_017500825.1 Myxococcaceae bacterium
CATCAGCAAAGTCTAGGTTAATTACACCAGGGATTGTAACGATTTCAGCAACACCTTGAACACTACGACGTAACACATGGTCTACCGCCTTAAATGCTTCTAGCATAGAAGTTCCTGGACTCCCTCCATCACCTCCCGCCCCGTTAAAATACACGTCCGGCAAATTAAAATCAGCCAATCATTCGGGGGAGCCCGTTTGGGGGGTGTTTGGGGAGAAAACGCGTTGAGAATTGAACAGACGCCGGGCATTCAAGCGCGAAAGCAAACAAATGCCGCGTGCTGAAGCGCATTGTTTTGCGTTGCGCCTGAGCGGAAGCGCGTCTTTTTCAAATGCCGTGCGCTTCAAGCACAAAAAAACAAAGTGGAAGCGCGTCTTTGGGGATGTCACCAGGAAAATCCTTTGAAAACAATCGCGCCCCAGGTGTTGACGGCGACGCCGAAGGCCGCCAGGCAGATAAATAATTTGTTTTTGATGGACCAGCCGCCGAGCGCCAGCAGAACAATTAAATAGGGCGTGTAATCGAGGCTGAAGCGGAAGCCGAACTGCATATAGCCGTCGTTTTGGTAAAACAAACCGGGTAGGGCGATGGCCGCGGCGGTGAGGGCGAGCGCCAGGGTGAGTCGCGGCTTTTGTCTGGGGAAAAAGAGCAGAATCAAAAGCGGCGTCGTCAAAAAGAGGCTCATGCCGTGTGGGTCGTAGCCGATGTGGAAAGGATCGAGGGAAAGGGTCGGCAATTTGAGAAAGGCGGCGGATATATTTCGCGGCAGGTAATGCCAATCAAAGAGGCCGTATTGAGCGATGTCGGCGTTGACGCGGTTGTTCCAGAAGAATCGGTGGCCGAATTCGCTGACGCTGCCAAAGCGCGCGAAATTGAAGGCCATGTGGGCCAGGGCGAGTGGCAAGGCGCCGACGATAAAGAGCGCGAGTTTTTGGAGTTTGGCGCGCGCGTCGGTCGCGAGGTCGGCGAGGCGTAATTTTCCGTCGGGAAAGAATGTCTCGATGACAAAGAAGGCGGCGGCAAAGACGAGCGGCGTTCGCGTCAGCGTGGCCATGGAATAGAAGAGGCCGGCGAGGAGGGGATGGCGCGCGCGGTGGGCGGTCAAAAGGTAGAGCGCGGTGAGGGCGACGCCCATGATTTCGGCGGTGAACCAGACTTCGCCGCGAATGGCGCAGGAGAAGAAGAGGGTGCCAAAGCCGAGGATGGCCGCCCAGGCGAGGCAGGCGCTGTCGCTCAGGTCGCTCTCGCCGTCGCGCTTCAGGCGCCGCAGGAAGGCGAGGAAGAGGGCGAGGGCGAGGGCGGCGATGGCCACGGTGAAGGAGGTGTCGTTGAAGCGGTAACCGAAGAGGGCGACGCCGGGGAGCATGGCGAGGGCCGGGAAGGCGGGGAAGCTGACGAGGAAGCGATCGCCCAGGCGCACGTAGTCTTCGAGGTTGGGCGGGTCTTCGACGAGCGCGAGGGAACCTTCGAGAAAGGCCTGGGCCTGCCAGATGAAATGTGGCGCTTTGCTCTGGTGGAAGAAGCGATGGCCGCTGAAGAGGGCGAGGACGGCGAAGGCGCACAGGCCAAAGAGGAGGGGAAGGCCGGGACCGAGAAGGCGGCGCCTGAGTCTGGGCCAGAGGGTTGGGGGCGCGCTTGGCGAAGGCGTTTGGATGGATGTGGGCGAGGGCGATTCATTCGCGGGGGAATTGTTTGTTTTGGAATCAATGGCGGATGAATTGTCCGGGGAATTGTCTAACGAGGATTGACGCGCGGGTAATTGATTTGTGGGGGATGGATTCATGGGGAGATTGGCTCCGGGGATTGGTGGGGCGCCGGAAATGGAAAAAGGGGAGGGGAGGCGCGCGAGAGGCGTTGAATGGGCTGGGGGCGACGCGCGTCTTGGGCCGGCGGCTCCCTACGACGGGGACACGGTTGTCGTCATCGCCTGACTGGGTTTGTCCGCGCGGCGGCGATGGCGGGAACGCCAGATGGGGGAAGGGCAGGCATCCTTTGACCTTGGCGCGTGGGGATCTGTAGAAGCGCGCCCCTTTTGGCGCGGCGCGTCGTCGATGGCGGCGCCAGTCGCCTGTTCTGGCCAGGGAGTGCGTTTTTCGTGAGCGAGACTGATTTTTTGCTCGACCTGTTCGAGCTTGCTTCTGAGGGCGGGGGGCGTCCGGCGCGGGGAGAGAGCCGCTGTCACGAGCAGATGGCGCAGACGGCCAAGCTGGCGGAGCTCGGGCTCAACTTCGTCGAGCTGATTCACGAGTTGAGGCAGCCGATGGCCGGTATCTTTGGGTTTGCCCAGCTTTTGGCCGAGAAGCCGAATCACGCGAGCGCCGCTGAATGGGCGGGCGAGATCGTCGAACAGTCGCTGCGCATGCAGGAGATGATCGAGCGGTTGCGCCGCTTCAGCCGACTGCATCAGGTCGCCCGGCTCGACTGGATCGATCCGCGCGCGGCCATTGACGAGGCGGTGAGTCTGCTCCCCAGGTTGCCGCCGGGCATGGCGCTCGATGTCGACCTGCCGCCGGCGCTGCCCAAGGTCCACGCCGACCACCACGCGCTGGTGCAGATCTTCTGGAACCTCCTGAACAACGCGCGCGACGCCATGGCGCCAGGGCCGGACGCGTCGCTGGAGGATCTGGAGGATTGGGAGGGCGGGGGAATCAGGCCGCTCGGCGAGATCCGCATCGAGTGGAGCGCCGAGCCAGGGCTGAGGCTGCGCGTTCTCGACCAGGGGAGCGGCATCCCGGACGAGGTGCGCGCGTCGATCTTCGCGCCGTTTGTGACGAGCAAGGGAGCGCGTGGCACCGGACTTGGCCTCTACATCTGCCAGAGCCTCGCCGCTGCCCAGGGCGCCGCGCTGAAGCTTGTCGACGTTCAAAAGCCTTTCACCACGGCCTTTGAGCTCTGCTTCGACGAGGCGCGCGCCGACTGATTGGCTGACGCGCCGGTTGGCGATCGGTGGGCATGGCGCAGGATGGGTCAGGCGTGGGCCTAGAAGGACCTGCCGTCCGCGCGTGGCCAGCAGAGCGTGAAGCGGGCGCCTCCCAGCGGCGAGGTGTCGATGTCGATGGTGGCGCCGTGGACCTGGGTGATGCGGCGGACAATGGCGAGTCCGAGTCCGAGTCCGCCCGAGGCCTTGCCGCGGCTTTCTTCGAGGCGCTTGAAGGGCTCGAAGATGCGGATGCGGTCTTTTTCCGGGACGCCGGGGCCGTCGTCGTCGACGTGGATGAGGACAAAGTCGCCCTTGGGCTCGCAGGAAACGACGACGCGCGACTTGGTGTAGCGCAGGGCGTTGGAGACGAGGTTGCGGACGACGCGCGCGAAGAGTCGCTCTTCGGCGAGGATGGACAGATCGCCGCAGTCTAAAAGCTCGACGGTGCGCTCGCCGATGAGGTGGATCAGCGCCTCGCGCTCGCGCTTCAGGGTGGACGCGACGGGAACGGCGGATTTGTTCAGCGCCGAGCCGTCGTCGAGGCTGTTGTAGACGACGAGCTCCTTCACAAAGCTGTCCAGCTCGTCGAGATCGGCGTCGAGCTCCTGGAGGAGCTGCTCTTTTTTGGCCTCGCTCTTGGCCGTGGCGAGCATCTCCAGCTTGAAGCGCATGCGGGCGGTTGGGGTGCGCATCTCGTGGGCGATGGCCTGAAAGAGGTGCTGCTGCTTTTCGAAGAGCGTCTGGTTGTGGTCGGCCAGGCGGTTGAAGGTGGCGACGAGCTCGGCGCATTCGCGGTCGCCAAAGCGCTGCCCGGTGATGCGCGCGGACAGGTCGCCCTCCATGACCTGGCGAGCGGTCGCGGCCATCGAGTTCATCATGCGGATCATCGGGCGGGCGAGGATGTAGCCGGTGAGCGCGATGATCAGGGTGATGCTGAGGATGAAGGCGATGAGCTGCGGCGGGTTGAGCAGCAACTTGGACTCGATGGGGCAGATGATGAGCGCGCGCTTTCCGTCGCCGACCGGGACGTAATAGGTGTTGCCAATGCCCGGCGTCAGGCGCGTGGCCGGCTTGCCATCGCGGAGGAGCTCGCGGTGCTGCTCGAAGATGTTCGGGCTGTCGATGGGCTGAAGTCGCACCGGCTGTTCGAGGATGCGGGCGATGCCCTGGGCAAAGCGCTCCAGCGGAACGCCATCTCGCTGCAGGGCGAGTTTGGCGCCGGTTTCGAGCATGGGCAGGAGCAGCTGAGTGCTGGGCGAGTTCCAGGTCTCCTCGCTGGAGAGGTTGAGGCGCCAGTAGACGAAGCCGGTCCACAGCAGGATGACGGTGAGGAAGGCGCCGAGCGTGCCCAGCGAGAAGCGCAGGATGAGTCGGTTCATGGAGGATCCTTGGGGAAGGCTGGGGCGGGGTTCAGGCCGCCAAAGGGGGCGGGCCCATAGCCGATTTCAGGCGCGCGGCCATGCGGTGAAGCGTCTCCGGACGGCGCGGGGGTCAGCGGGAAGACAGCGTGGGGCGCGGGCAGACTCGGGCGGGTTTGAGAGGCGGCGTCTGGCGGCGAGGCGTTTGGGCGGCGCCATGGCGATCGACCGCGGCGCGAACGCGTGCTAGGGCGCCGCGCCCCGAATGGGGCCGAACCCACCAGCCTGTGATGATGAGAGGAGTCCGACACCGTGAATTACGAGCTCGTCCTGAAATTTCCCGAAGGCGCCGAGGCCAAGTCGCCGGACGCGCTGGCCGCGGTTCTCAAGTGTTTTGTCGCTGGCGAGGCGCTGCCGCCGATGGCCTCGACGAATGATCAGACAGCCGATGCGCCGCACGGGCAGACGGACGAACCGACGGGGGAAACGCCACCGCAGAAGGACTCAGCCCTGGCCGTGGCGGCGCTGACAGGGGACGCGGCGATGTTTTCGGGCGCGCCGGTGACCATGGGCGATGAGCCCTGCGTGAGCGCGGTGATCCTGACGGACGGGGAGGGCCGGGCGCGCGTCGAGGTCTCGATCAGCTTTGAGAACAAGGAATCGCTGTTCCGCGAATGGGTCGAGCGGACGTTCGCGTTGGCCAGTCACCTGGGGACAGAGGTCGTCGACCCGCAGCTTGGCGGCTTTGTCCTGGCGCCGGAGCTGGATCGCGTTTGCGAGAAGTGGGGCGAATTGCGCGCCTATGTCCTGCGCACGCGCGGCCTCGACTCGCTGCTTGAGGGCAACGAGCCTTTGATGCTGCCGCCGCCGACCTTTGTGGAGCGCCACTGGAAGATGCTGCTCATCGCCCTCGGCATCCTGATCGCGATCCTCTGCGTCCACCGATCGATGCAGCTGCTGAGCGCCCCGCCTTCGAGCGCCCTGCCGCCTGTGCCCGCGCGCGCGCCCGCCGCGCCTTCGTCAACCGCCCCCTGAAACGCCCCAGATCACCCCGGCGGACCCTCCGACGAGGCAACGCCCAAGAGGAAATTCAACGATGAAACGCCTGTCACTCACCCTTCTCGCCGGTTGCCTCTTTAGCTCCTGCGCCACAACCACTCCCGGGACGACCACCGCCATGACCGATGCCGCGACCGACCCAGCCCACGACGCGCCCGCGCGGGCGCCTGAACGCGCCCCAGACGCCCTGCCCGCCGCCGCAGAACACCCTGCCAGCGCGCCGCGACAGTCAGCAGCCCCACGCCCGAGCTTCGCGCCGCCCAGCGAGGCTGACATGGCCGCCTGGAAACGCCTGAGCGGACAGATGGCAGAACGCGTGAACCTCACGCGCCGCGACGACATCCGCGAGACGTTGCACGGCGTCGAGATCGCCGACCCCTGGCGCTGGCTGGAGAACGAGCGCGCCCCTGAGGTGATCGACTGGATGGCCGCCGAGGACCGCCTGGCCCGTGAGACGCTCGCCCAAACGCCCGCCCGCGCGCGCCTGGCCGCCCGCATGCGCGAGCTCTTCTACGCCGAGAGCTGGTCGACGCCGGTGGCGCGTCAGGATCGCCTCTTCTTCATGCGCACGCACCGCGACCGCGAAAAAGCCGTCCTCTACGTGCGCGACGGCAAGAGCGGAGAGGAGCGCGCGCTCATCGATCCCAACAAGTGGTCGGTCGACGGCACGGTTTCGCTCGGCCGCTGGAACCCTTCACCCGACGGCAAAAAGCTCGCCTATCTCGTGCGCCCCAACGCCGCGGACGAGGCGGTGCTCTATGTCCTCGACGTGGACTCGGGCGAGCACGGGCCGGAGAAGATCGAGGGCGCCAAATACGCCTGGCCCAGTTGGACGCCCGACTCGCGCGGTTTTTATTACGTGCGCCTGCCGGTCGACCCCGCGATCCCGGTCGCCGAGCGCCCTGGCCATTCGCGCCTCTACTTCCACCGCCTCGGCGCCGACGCCGCGAACGACCGCCTCGTCCACGACGCGACGCGCGACCCGACCACCTTCCTCAACGGCGAGATCTCGCGCGACGGCAGCGCGCTCTTTGTCTCGATTCAGCGCGGCTGGAGCGAAAACGACCTCTACGCGCGCGACCTCAAGTCCGACGACAGCCGCTTCAAACTCATCGCGCCGGGCAAAGACGCGACCTACGAGCTCGTCGATACCTGGCAGGGCTTTCACTATTTCGTGACGAACGAGGGCGCCCCCAACCGCCGCGTGATGCGCGTGCCCGTGGGCGGTGACCTCTCGCGCGACAAGTGGACCGAGGTCGTCCCCGAGGATCCGAACGCGGCGCTGGAGCTCGTGCGGCTCGTCGGCGACAAATTGGCGCTCGTCTACCTCAAGGACGCCTCCAGTCTGCTCCGCCTCGCCTCCCTCGACGGCCAGGATGCGCGCGACATCGCCCTGCCCACCCTCGGCACCGTCGACTCGGTGACGGGCGCGCCGGGCCACACCGAGGCCTTCTTCAATTTCAGCGGCTACACCCTGCCGCGCGAGATCCACCGCCTCGACACGACGAGCGCTTCGAGCGAGCTGTGGGCCGAATCGAGTGTCAAACACGCCTTTGACCCGCGCCGATTCACCGTCGAGCGCCGCCAATACGCCTCCAAAGACGGCACACAGATCCCGATCTTCCTCGTCCACAAAAAGGACCTGTCGCTCGATGGCCAGAACCCGACGCTGCTCTACGGCTACGGCGGCTTCATGGTGTCGATGACCCCGGCCTTCCGTGCCAGCGTCATCCCCTGGCTGGAGGCGGGCGGCGTCTACGCGGTGGCCAACCTGCGCGGCGGCGGCGAATACGGAAAGCGCTGGCACGACGCGGGGCGCGGCGCCGTCAAACAAAACGTCTTCGACGACTTCATCGCCGCGGCCGAGTGGCTCATGGGCGAGGGCTACACGAACCCCAACCGGCTGGCGATTTACGGCGGCAGCAACGGCGGACTCCTCGTGGGCGCGGCCATGGTGCAGCGGCCCGAGCTCTTTCGCGGCGTTCTGTGCGCGGTGCCGCTCCTCGACATGCTGCGCTACCACCTCTTCGGCAGCGGTCGGACGTGGATCCCCGAGTATGGGACCGCTGAAAACCCCAGTGATTTTGAGGTGTTACGCGCCTACACGCCCTACAACAACGTGTCCCGCGGCACGGCCTACCCGGCGCTGTTGATGCTCTCGGCCGATCACGACGACCGCGTCGATCCGATGCACGCGCGCAAATTTGTCGCCGCCATCCGCGACGCCTCGCCCTTGAGCCCCACGCTGCTGCGCATCGAGAAAAACGCCGGCCACGGCGGCGCCGATCAGGTCGAAAAGTCGATCGAGCAGAACGCCGATATTTACGGCTTCCTCTTCGAGCTGTTTGGGATGCGATAAAGCTCGATTTAATTATTGAACGCGCTGATTGATTGAGAATGCGGTTATGGCGCCAAAAATAAATGAATCAAAAACGGCTAAACAAAGGTCGGACGATTTGAAGAAAAATATGTCGGACAGCCCAAACCGCAGTGGCGATCAAAAACACCTGTCTTATGTTCAAAAGACGAATCTCGGGAGTTTTTATACGCCTCCCGAGATCGTCGGGATGGTCGGGGAATTGATCGATAAACATATTCCAAACGACTCGCGCGAATGGACCGTCCTCGATTCGTCCTGCGGCTACGGCGCTTTTTTGGATATAAAATTAAATTGGCGAAAGTCAGATTGTTGGAGCGCCATGCGAGGTCAGTCGCGCGCCTTAACGAATGCGCTGAATTGGTTGTCGATAAAACAAACGCCCAGGCGTTTTTGGATGTGTTTCGTTTGTTTGGCAGATTGAGCCGAAATCATCGGCATGATGTTTTGGCGATTATCGGCACAATTGCCGAATCCCTGCGCCGCGAATCGCTGTGAATCGCGGAGAATGGAAACAAAGCCCTCGCCCATGAGCTCGCCCAACGCCGCCTTTGATGTCAGCGCCACTTCGCGCGCCCCAAATTCCGCCTCCTGCCGCGCCCCGTCGAACGCGCCCGCCGCCGAGCCCTCGCGCCTCTTTGTCACCGCCATCCTGCTCATCGCGCTGATCACGGCGGTCCTCACCGTCGCCGCGCGCTTTGAACCGAACAAATGGCTGCACGGGGACGGCGCCTTCTACATGAACATCGCGCGCGGGCTGCTCGAGAACCACTCGCTGAGGCAGGAGTCGCTGCACCCGCGCACCTGGTTCGAGGCCGACCTTGGCTGGAACCGCGATGTGGACGCCGCCTTCAGCAACATCGCGCTCGGTCGCAACGGCGAGTGGTGGCCCAAGCACCCGATTTTGATGCCGCTGTGCGCCACGCCGTTCATCTGGGCCTTTGGGCCTCTTGGTTCGCTCGTCTTTCAGGTGCTGGGGTTTGTGCTCATCGCCCTGTTCGCCTACCGCGTCGCCGCCTATTTCGCGCCGCGTCCCTGCGCCCTGGCCGCCGCCGCCATCTTTGTCACCGCGCCGCGCGTGGCCTCGTTTGTCTGGGGCTTCAACAACGACGTGTTTTTCACCGCGCTTCTTTTGGCCGCCGTGGACAGCGCCCTGCGCCGCAAGAGCGTGGCCGCCGGTCTCTGCCTGGGCCTGGCCATCTTCGCCAAGCCGACGAACGCCCTCTACGCGCCGGCGATCCTCCTCGTGTTCCTTCTGCGCCGCGACGCGCGACTGGCGCTCAAGATGTGCGCCGCCGCCGCCGTCCCCCTCATCGCCTTCGCCGCCCTCAACGCCTTCCTCTACGGCGCGCCCTGGAAGACGGGCTACGACAGCATCCTCGTGCGCGTCGGCGGGCAGCTCACAACGCATTCGCATCGCGCCGACTTCGCCTTCACGCTCGACGGGCTCAGGGCGGGGCTCGACAACGTCTTCTTTGGCGCGCGCCACGGTTTCGCGCGGAACTTCCCTCTCTTTTTTGTCGCCCTCGCCGGCCTTGTCGCCCTCGCCATCCGCCGCCCGCGCGAGGCGCTTTGCCTCGGCTGGATGATCCTCGTCCCCGTCGCCTTTCACGCGCCGTTCGCCTGGTATCGCATCGACTTCAGCCTGCCGCAGATGGCCCTGGGCGCGGCGCCGGTCGCCATGCTGCTCTCGCCCACGGGCAAGCCGTTCGAGGAGCCGTTTCAGGCGCGCCAAATCCGCTGGGTGCCGCTCTTCGCGTTTGTGCTGGCCATCGTGCTCGGCGTGTCAGGGGGCGTGCGGCGCCTCGTCGCGGACGACAGCGATGTCTTCTGGCGCGGGATAGCTCGGGCCGAGGTCCTGCGCGGCAAGGTCCACTGCGACTACTTCAACAACCAGCTGGAGCGCTGGGAGTGCTCGGGCGTCCGGGGCGATGGGGAGATGACCGGGCGCGCGCTCGAAGGGCTCACATTTGGCGGCAAGAAGGAACAAATGATCCTCGCCGCGCCGTGGTCGGACGGCTCGAAGAAGTCGATCACCTTTCCCGCGGTCGAGATCGGCTCCAGGCTGCGCCTTCGCTACGGGCTGAGCGACACGGCCAAGGATCGCGCCCAGGTCCAGATGCGGGTGAGCGTCGGCGGGGTGGAAGTCTTCGCCAAGAAGGTCGCGCAAAAGGGCCTCGCCGAAGAGCTCATCGACACCGGGCGCTGGAAGGGCAGGCAGGAGGCGATCCGCGTCACGATCGACGCGCCACGGCGAACGCGCGCCACAGACGCAGCCTTTGGCATCGGCGCCGAGATCCTGTGAGCGCTGTCGAGGTCGCGCTAGGTTCGTCGTCGTCGAAGGGCAGGCTCAGGACGCCCGGGGAGAGGCAGGGCCGGCGCGGCGGGAGAAGGGATGTGGACGCGCAGAAAAACGTCCGCGCTGGCAGCGGGCGATGATCGCGCGGCTGAAAAACTGCTGAAAACGGCGGCAAGGCGCGCGTCGCGATGGTCGACAGTGAAACGCCCGCGACAGAACGGGCAGTCGCGGGCGGGCACGGGGCCAAGGGGCGGGAAGCCGGCGGCTGAAGACAGGAAGGGTTGCTCGTCGAACGCGCGCCTCAGGGCTGAGGGATCGTGACGGTGGAAGCGTCAGACGCGGTTGGGGGCGCGGTCCGGGGAACGAGGCGCCAGGGCTGGGCCTGGAGGCGGTCGACGCTGGTGAGAAACTCGCCAAAGCCGGGGTAGGCGTCCGGTTCGACGCGCTGCATCTCGATGCGGATCGTTTCTTCCAGCTCGATCGTCGCCCGGGCGTCGGCCGCGCCATTCACGCCGCTCACGGATTCGCGGCGCAGGTAGTGGCCAAAGGGCGTCGTCAGGCGCGTCTCGTCCGGCGATTTGTCCCAGGTGAAGCCCACAGGGAGGGTGAGCGTCGCCTGAATCACCGACTCGCTCGGCGTTCCGAGGACGAGCGGCGTCTCGCGCGAGAAGAATTCGAGCCAGGTCTTGGCCAGTTTGCGCGTGAACAGGCCGTTGGGCAGTTCGAGCGCCTCGCCGTCGCGCTGGGCAAATCGCGGCGCCGAGAACGAATAGCGAAAGACGACCGGCCCCTCGCCCGATTCGTCCATGGCGAGCTCGAACTTGACGAGGCGCGCGCCGTCGAAATGGGCGGCCACCATCGACTGCTCGACCATCTGGCGCACGCGCTCCGGGCCCATCTTTTCGAGCGCCGGACGCAGGGCCGCGGCCTGGTAGCCCATGAAGACATCCTCGCCCTGTCCTGTGAGCGCGCCGTCGGCGTCGAGCGACAGCGAGAGCGAGAGCTTGTGCGGTTCGGGCGCGAGGTCCTGGGGCAGGGTGAAGAATTCAATCGCCTCGCCGAGGTCGGGCAGTTTGGCGGCCTTGGCGCCGCGCAGACCCGGGGGCAGGTGGCCAAAGGGCGCCCAGCGCGTGGCCGGGTCGAGGAGGATCGACTCGCCGTCGGGCAGCCTCACCCAGAGCAGGATGTTGTCCCAGCGTTCCGGCGTTGGCAGGCGGGCATCGAGTCTGGAGAGCGGGTGGCCATGGACCGCCACGTGGCGCGCTGTGAAGCCGATGGATTCGGCGAGCGCCTTGAGCAGGTTGACGCGGCTGCCGCGCTCTTCGCTGAGGGTGGCCGAGGCGGAGCGGAAGGGATTTTCGCCGCCCTTGACGATGCGCGTGACGCCCGCGTGCAGCGCCTTGAGCGCCTCGATGCCGACTTTGTCGCCGACGAGTTCGCGCGCCTTGGCGTCGATTTCGGGCGAGCGCCAGTCGAAGAGCAGCAGGCGGTCCGCCCAGCCGAGGAGGAAGCCTGTCCCGTCCACGGCGCTGCCGATTTGCATCCAGGGCAACAGCTCGTCGAGCGGCGGGCCGTTGGGTTCGCGGACCAGGGGGGGCACGTCGTCGCGGGCGACTTTGAGGCGCTGAACGCCGTCGGACTCGGCGCGTTCGATCTCGTCGTCGGCGATCAGGTGGGTGTCGACGATGAGCGGCATGTCCAACGGCGCGCGCACCTCGAAGGTCGAGTGGAAGAAGCGGTCGTCCGGGCCACGGAAGTAGAAGCGCGGCGTGACAAACCCCGGGGCGATGGTCGCGGGCGGCGCCTCGCTCGTCAGGTAGGCCACCTCGACAAAGTCGCCGATCTCGACGCCCGGCATGGACAGCGCCTCTTTGCCGGGGATGGGTTCGGGTTCGAGGATCTGGCCGTCTTCTTTGATGGTGCGCAGGACGAGGATTTCGGCGCCGTCGGGGATCTCGACTTCGGCCAGCCTGGAGACGCCCTCCTGGTCGATGGCGCGCGAGATGGTCTGGGTGAGCCCTGTCAGCGAGCCGTCGGCGTGGATGTGGGCCACGAAGCTGTCGAGCACGAGCACCGCCGGCGCGTCTTCGGTCGGCTTCGACTTGAGATAGCGCGCGATCCACGCCTGGCCGTCCTGCAGGGCGTCCTGGAGGAGTCCTCGCTCGCCCTTCATGGCCAGCGCCTGGCGCAGCTTGAGGTCGGAACCATCGATTTCGAGGGCGCGCTCTTTCGCTCTTTGAGCGGCGTCGGCCTCGCCCATGCGTTCGAGCACGTCGGCCAGCTTTTTGAAGAGGCTCGCGCGCGAGGGCCAGCGCTCGCACAGCGCCTCGGCCCGCGATTTGGCGGCGGCCAACTCCCCGCGCTCGATGTCGAGATCGATCGCGAGGTTCATCAGGCCCAGTTCGTCGGGGTGGAGCTGGAGCGTCGGCTGAAGGGCGGCGTGGGCTTCGTCGAGCGCCCCCCGGCGCCTGAGAAAATTCACCTTGAAGAGGGCGCTGTTCTGGCAACCGGCCATCTGTTCGAGGAGGTGGGCGGCGCGATCGGGAACGTCGTTTTTGCGCGCGAGATCAAAGAGGGCGCGCAGTGAGGCGCAGTGCGTTGGATCGACGTGGAGCGCGCGTTCGGCGGCCTGGGTGACGAGCGCGTCGACGCCACGCGCCTGGGCCAGGGCGATGTCGAGCTCAAAGGGGATGAGCGCCTGGGGATGGGCGGCGCGGCGCAGCTGCTCAAGGAGGTCGCTCACGCGATCGAGTCGTCGCTCGCGGTGGGCGTGGCGGATGAGGGCCGCGAGGGAAGGCGCGTCGTGGGCGTCGGCTTTGAGCGCGGTCTCGAAGTCGTGCAGGGCGAGACCCTGGGCGACGCTCTTGGAAAGGGAGGGATCGGCAAGTCGCGCCTCGCCGCGCAGGGCATGGAGGGCGGGCGGACAGGCGTCCTGACAGAGCGATTCGGCCAATTCGCGGGCGCCCAGGGCGTCGGCGGTGTGGAGGCTGCCGCGCGAGGCGGCGAAGCGGGCGAGGAGGGGGCCGAGCGTTGGTTCGAGAGCTTTTTGGAGGGCGTCGGCGCTGAGCCAGAAACCGTCGAGCGGGAAGACGCCGGGCGCTGTGGGGGAAGCGGTGGCCCGGGCTTTGGCGGGATTGAGGGTGACGCCGCTCTTCTGGCCATCGACGCGGCCGAGCGAGATCTTGATCTCCCGTGCGTCGGACAGCCGCGGCACCTTGACGAGCAGGCGATGGACGCCGGCGCTGAGGTCGACTTCGACACCGCTCGCGTTCGTCACAAAGCCGTCAAAGGCGCGCCGATCGAGGAGCAGGTGGCCGTCGATGAAGACGCGCGCCGAGCCGCCCCGGGCGATGAGCGCGTGCCGTGATGCCTCGCCGACCGTCACGTCTGCGGCCCAGTAATAGACGTGTCCCGTGGCCGGTTCGCCGGGGATGGCCAGGATGCCCGCGGGCGCCTCGATGTCGCGTGGCGTGACGCTGCCGAGGGGGCCCTTGCCGCCGAGCTCGCCCTTTTCGGGCGCGAAGGCCGTCTCCCAGTCGAGGTGGGGGCGGGTGGAGAAGGGGCCGAGGAGGCTGACGCGGTCGACGACGCCCGCGTCCTGGAGCGTGGCGCGTCCACTGGCGATGTCGCCCTGGCGAAAGTCGAGTTCGGCGAGGATGTCGCGCAGCCACAGGGCCGCCTCGCCGCGCATGGCGCCGCTCTCAAGGAGCGCTCTTCCCTGGCGCTCGATGGTGGCGTTGAGGCGCGGCGACTGGTCGAGGATTTGGCTGATGGCGCGCAGGCCGATGACGCAGAGCGGGCTTTGGGGCGCGCGTTGGCAGATGCGCAGGGCGCTGTCGGCCATGGATCCGGCGTCGAGGGCGCGTCGGGCCGCCTCGTGTCGGCCGTAGAGCGCGACGATGTCCTCCTCCCGTTCGAGGGCCCGATCCCAAAGCGCGATGGCCTCGGCAGGCTTGCCGTCGATGATCCAGGCGGCGAACCCGGCGAGCGCGAGTTGGCGGGCGGTGGCGTCCTCCATGTCGTCTTTGACCGCGTCGGCGATGGCGTCGAGCGCGGGCGGCGCGTTTCGGGAGGTGCCGGCGCAGGCGGAAAGCAGGCTGAAGAGGCAGCCGAGGAGGCTGGGCCAAAAGAGGCGGCGCAGGCCGTTGGCGCGGGGCGTCATGGAGATTCCTCTCTGTTTGTCGGTGAGACGGTTTGGGCGCGGTGAGGCGCGCGGTAGACGGCGCGCGGCAAGTCGCGTCGCGGCGATGGCCAACAGCGTCCCCGGGACATCCATTCGCCGACCATTGATTCGGCGGCAGAGCGTCTGTCAGGCCTGGGCCGAGGCGGCGCCCAGCATCAGTTCGCCGAGCGCCCGCTCAGTGGCGCCCTCGCCGGGAACGATGCCAGCCACGCGTCCGGCGCGCAGCACGAGCACGCGGTCGGCCAGGGCCAGGACTTCGTCGAGATCGAGCGAGACGAGCAGGACGGCGCACCCCTGGTCGCGGGCGGTTCTGAGGGCGCGGTGAACCGTGGCGATGGCGCCGATGTCGAGGCCACGCGTGGGCTGGGCGGCGATGAGAAAGCGCGGCTTCTGGTCGAGCTCGCGGGCCAGGATGACCTTTTGCTGGTTGCCACCCGACAGCGCGCGCGAGGCGAGGGCGGGATCGGTCGGGCGGATGTCGAAGCGCTCGATGAGCGAACGCGCCCGTTCGGCGGAGGCCTCTTGGTCGATGAAGGGGCCGCGGGCAAAGGGCGCCTGCTTCGCGCGACCCAACGCGATGTTCTCGGACACGCTCATGTCGAGGCAGAGGCCGCGGTGGAGTCGATCGGCCGGGATGTGGCTGAGGCCCCGCGCGCGCAGCCATGAAGGATCAGGGCGTGTGAGCGGTTCGCCGCCGATGCGGATGGCGCCGCCCGTGGGCGCGACGAGTCCGGCGAGCGCGTCGATGAGTTCTGTCTGGCCATTTCCGTCCACCCCGGCCACGGCCAGGATTTCGCCGGGATGCAGGGAGAACGAGACCTCGCGGAGCGCGGGCCGGCCCTGGGCGTTGTTCACACTGAGCCGTTCAACCTCGACAAAGGGCGTTTGGGCGACATCGCGCGCGGGATGGCGCGTTCCCAAGTCGACGCTCTGGCCCACCATCAGATCAGAGAGCTCGCGCGCCGACGTTTCATGGGCCCCGAGGGTGGCCACGAGGCGGGAGCGCCGCATCACGCCGACGCGATCGGCCACGGCGAGCACCTCGCGCAGCTTGTGGGTGATGAAGACGACGGTGGTGCCCGCTTCGCGCAGCCGACGGACGATGGCGTAGAGCTCGTCGGCCTCCTGGGGGGTGAGGTTGGCGGTCGGCTCGTCGAGGATCAGAAGGCGCGCGCCGCGGCAGAGCGCTTTGACGATCTCGACGCGCTGCTGCATGCCCACGCCGATGTCGGCGACGAGGGCGTTGGGATCGAGCGCGAACTCCAGCGACTCGGCGGTCTTCTGAACGCGGCGGACAGCTTCCCGGCGGTCGAAAAAAATCCCGAAGCGGCGCGGCTCGGATCCCAGCGCGACGTTCTCGGCCACGGTGAGCGTCGGCACGAGCATGAAGTGCTGGTGGACCATGCCGATGCCCTGGGCGATGGCGGCAGCGGGCGATCCGGCGGCGAGTTGTCGGCCAAAGGCGTGAATTTGTCCCGCGTCTGGCCGGTAGAGCCCGTAGACGAGGTTCATCAGCGTCGTCTTGCCGGCGCCGTTCTCGCCGACGAGGGCAAAGATCTCGGCTTCGTCGATCGAGAGCGACACGTCGTCGACGGCCGCGACCTCGCCGAAGCGCTTGCCGAGCCGAACGATGTCGAGGGCGTGCGTCATGGGGTCCCCAAAGGCGAAAGGGCGGCGCCCTTACACCGGCGCGCGATGGGCGGACAAGCCAGAGGCCAGCTCGTCGAACGCCGTGTTTTTCCTCGCTGCCGCGCCCGTTTTTCAGGGGTCCGGACAGGGGCTCAGAACGCCGCCAGCCCGCGCCTCGCCCGCCTCCCGCGCGGGTCAACATTCCCCTTGCCTTTGCCCGCCTTTGACGCCATCCCCCCGCGCCCTTTTTGCCCCCCCCCGGCCCAGAAGCCGCCTGCCCCGCGCCCTTCGCGAGGCGGAAAAACGAGGAAGAGACCGTGAAGGACATCGCCGAACGCATCGTCGCCGCCACCTACGAGAACGCCGTCGCCCAGGGGCTTTTGCCCGCCTTTGACGGCCCCATCCACGTCGAGGCGCCCCGCGAGGCGGCGCACGGCGACTGGTCGAGCAACCTGGCCCTCCTGCTCGCCAAAACCGCGAAAAAGCCGCCGCGCCAGGTGGCGCAAATCCTCGTCGACAACCTGGTCGATCCCGAGGGCGCCGTGTTGAAGGCCGAGATCGCCGGACCAGGCTTCATCAACCTCTTTCTCGTCCCGGGCGTCTGGCTCAGGGGCCTGGAACGCGTGCTTAGCGAGGGCGACAGCTTTGGCCGCTCCAACGTCGGATCCGGCAAAAAGGTGATGGTCGAATACGTCTCGGCCAATCCCACCGGCCCGATGCACGTGGGCCATGGACGCGGCGCCGTGGTGGGCGACGCCATCGCCTCTCTGCTCGCCGCCGCCGGTTACGACGTGACGCGCGAGTATTACGTCAACGACGCGGGCGGTCAGGTGAAGGCGCTCGGCAAGGCGCTCTACCGCCGCGTGCGCGAGATCCTCGGCCACCCCATCCCGGAGCCGGGTTTGCCGCCGCCGCCCAGCGAGCCGAAAACGCCCGCCGAGTTCGAGGCGGTGAAGGCCTACGAGGCGGAGAAGGCCGACATCCTCCCGTATCCCGGGCTCTATCTCGTCGACGTGGCGCGCGCCTTTGTCGAGGAGAAGGGCGAGGCGGGCAGGGCGTTGGCCGAGGCCGAACTCAGCGCCGAGAGCCAGGCCGTCTTCACCGATTTCGCCATGGAGAAGCTGCTCGCCGTGATCCAGGGCGATTTGGCCGCGCTCAACATCCACTTCGACTCGTGGTTCAGCGAGCGCACGCTTCACCAGAACCGCGCCATCGACGGCGCCATCGCCCGACTCACCGAGATGGGCCACATGTTCCGCGGCGTTTTGCCTCCGCCCAAGGATCAGGCGCACGCCGAGGACTACGAGCCGCGCGAGCAATTGCTCTTCCAGGCCACCAAGTTTGGCGACGACCAGGACCGCCCGCTGCAGAAGTCCGACGGCAGTTACACCTACTTCGCGGCCGACATCGCCTATCACAAGGACAAGCTCGACCGCGGCTTTGGCGAGCTCATCGACGTGTGGGGCGCGGACCATGGCGGCTACGTGCGGCGGGTGCAGGCTGCGGTGGCGGCGCTTACTGGCGTCAAGGGCGCGCTCGACGTGGTGCTCGTGCAGATGGTCAACCTGATCAAGGGCGGCAGGCCCTACAAGATGAGCAAGCGCGCCGGCACCTTCGTCACCCTGCGCGACGTGGTCGATGAGGCGGGGGCCGACGCCACGCGCGTGATGTTCCTGATGAAGCGCGCCGATGCTCAGCTGGAGTTCGACCTCGACCTGGTCAAGCGCCAGACGATGGAGAACCCGGTCTTCTACGTCCAATACGGCCACGCCCGCTGCGCCAACATCTTCAAGAAGGCGCGCGAAGCCGGCATCGAGCCGCCCGCGACCTTCGATCTCGACCTCGTCTCGCGTCAGCTCACGCACCCCGACGAGCTCTCGCTGATCAAGCACCTGCTGGACTTCCCGGCCCTGGTGGCCGCCGCCGCCCTCAGCCGCGAGCCGCACCGCGTCCTCTTTTACGTGCGCGAGCTGTCGGCCGAGTTCCAAGCCTTCTACACGCGCGGGAAGAAGGAGCCGGCCCTCAGGGTCGTTCAGGCGGATAACGCCGAGCTGACGCAGGCCCGACTCATCCTCGTCGGCGCGTTGAAGACGGTCTTCAAAAACGCCCTGCACCTGCTCGGCGTGAGCGCGCCCGAGTGGATGGAGGCGCCGGCGGTCGAAGAGGAGCGCGCGGGCGAGGCGTGTTCCTGAGGTTGTGGCGCGTGGTGGGGAAAGTCCCTGTTTCGAGGAGGTCGCAAGATGAGACAGACGCGAGGACGCGGCGGCGAGGGAATCGAGCTGAGGCTCGGCAACGGGCAAATCGTGGCCTTTGTGCTGGGCGCGATGGTGTTGCTCGGGCTGACATTCGCGCTCGGAATCAGGGTCGGGCAGCTGAATGGCGAAAGCGATGCCGCCGAGGGAACGCCGCAGAAGAAGGACCGACTCGCCGCGCTCGACGCCCGCGCCCAGGCACGCGCCGCTTCCGGACACGCCACTGACGCGCAGGGCAGGCCGAGCACTGAGTCGCTGACGTTCGCCCAGGAGCTGACACGGCCACCCGAGCCGCCCGCAGCCCCCGAAAGCGCGCCCGAACCGGCGATCAAAAAGAGCGAGATCAAGAAGGAAGAGATGCCCAAGGCCGCCGACAAGGTGGCGAGCGCGCCGGTCGCTTCTGAACCGAGGGCCCGGCCCGAGCCGCCCGCGGAGAAGAAGGGGAGTCTGTTGGCCGCCTTTGAGAAGGGTGCGACGCCCTCCGGCGCCTTTGCTCTGCAGGTGGCGTCTGTTCCGAGCGCCCAGGCGGCGCAGGACGAGGTGAAGCGCCTGACCTCCAAGGGGCTGAAGGCGTTTGTCCGCGCGGCGGAGGTCAAGGGCACCACCTATTACCGGGTCCGAATCGGCCCTTACGCCAGCAAGGCCGATGCCCAGGCGGCGCTCCCGGATGTGGCGCAGGCGAGCGGCACGCGTCCCCTCGTGGTCAGCGCCGACTGATGGTTTCGCGGCGAATGGCGCGCCTGTGACCGCGTGGTGAATGCCGCGCCCCTGGCGGGCGTTTTCGACGTTTTTTGCCCCGGCGCGAGACGTGAGCGCGGCGGCTTTGGCGGGGAGAGTTCAGGCGATGCGCATCCTCATCACCAACGACGACGGCTACCTGGCGCCGGGCCTTTTGGCGCTTCGCGAGGCGCTCTGCCCGTTCGCCGAGATCACGGTGGTCGCGCCCTCGACAGAGCAGTCGGCCAAGTCGCACGCCATCACGCTGCACGCGCCGATGCGTATCCGCGAGCACGCGCCGCGCTGGTTTCACATCGACGGGACGCCGAGTGACTGCGCCTTCATCGGCATCAACCACATCATGCGCGAGGCCCCCCCCGACCTCGTCTGCGCCGGCATCAATCACGGGCCCAACGTGGGCGGCGATGTCATCTATTCGGGGACAGTGGCCGCGGCCATGGAGGCAGCCCTGATCGGTCGCCCGGCCGTCGCCTTTTCCCTGGCCAGAGGTCGCGATTTTGCCGCCGCGGCGCGACAGGCCGCCCGCCTCGTCCAGGCACTCGCCCACCGCCCGCTGGGATCGGGCCTCGTGCTCAACGTCAATTTTCCCGAAGTCGTCCGCGACGGCTTCAGCGTCACGCGCCTTGGTCGGCGAAGCTATGGGTCGAGCGTGATCGAGCGCGTCGATCCGCGCGGCAGGCCCTACGTCTGGATCGGCGGCATGGAGGCCACCTACGAGCGCGCCCAGGACACCGACTGCGAGGCGGTTTTTGTCGAAGGCCGGACCTCGATCACGCCGCTTTCGCTCGACGGCACGGCGCACGAGGCGCTGCCGATGCTGCGCGATTGGGTGGGTGAGGGGGATTTTCCCCGCGCGGACGGGCCAGAGGCCTGAGACCAACAGAGGCGCGCCGCCCCTGTGAGGCCATGCGCGATTGAGGACGCTTCACGGATGTCTCGACGTTCTGCCCACACCTGGCCGCCACTCGTCGCCGCGATCCTCCTGTTGTGCCTGAGTGCCTGCGCGCTCGGCCCACCGCCGCGCCCCGCTTCGCCGCCTCGTCCTGCCACCGGCGTCGAACACACAGTCCAGAAGGGCGAAACCCTGTGGCAGATCAGCCGCGCCTATGGCGTCACCATCGAGATGATCGCGCTGGCCAACGAACTCGACAGCCAGAGTCGCATCGATGCCGGCCAGAAGCTCTTCATCCCCGGCGCCAGCCGTCCGATCGTCCAGAGCGCGCCCGTTTCGCCGCCGCGCGTCGCCCAGACAGCCAGCCCCGAACGCCCCAGGCAGCCCAAATTGCCGCCCCCGCCACCTGCCGCGCCCAAGTCTCGGCCGCCGCTGCGACCAACGCCGTCCCCGCCACCGCGCGCCACCGCCCAGAGTATGCCCACCCTGAAGTCGAGCGCCGATCAGGGCGAACGCGACCACGAAGACGCGCCGACTCCCGCGCGCCGCGCCGACCCCACGCCTGTCGCCGAGTCGAGCCAATACCTGCCGCCGCCCGCCTCGCCCGACCGCCCCCTGGCCTGGCCCGTTCGCGGCGTCCTCTACGCGCGCTTTGGCAAGCGGGCCGAAAGCGTCCACGACGGCATCGATCTCTCCGCGCCCGAGGGCACGCCCATCCGCGCCGCTGCTGACGGCCGCGTCCTCTTCAGCGCCCCCCAGCACGGCTACGGCAACCTGATCATCATCGAGCACCAGGACGGCCTGCTCACCCTCTACGCGCACAACCGCGAAAATCTGGTGAAGGAGGGCGAACGCGTCCGCCTGGGTCAGGTCATCGCCCGCGTCGGCCGTGGTTCCGCGACGAGCGGCCCCTATCTCCACTTCGAGGTGCGCGTCGGTGGCCAGCCCACCGATCCTCTGCCCTACCTGCCGCCGCCCCGGTGATCGCCTCCTCTCGCCACCTTGAATTTTTTCGCCGTCGCCCGCACGGGAGCGCCGGTCATTGCCCCAGCCTCAGCGCCGCCCTGCCCCGCGTCCCTCGCGACCCGGACACGCGTCGACGCGGACTCTGCCCACCGCCAACCGAACACCCCCACCGAAAGGAACACCGCCTCATGAGAGCGCTCATCGCCTGCCTTTTCCTCTCGCTGATCCCCGGCCTCGCCCTGGCGCAGTCCACCGCCACCGGCACCAAAAAAGCCAAGACCACCGCCTCCTCCAAGAAGAGCAAGAGCTCCGGCAAATCCAGCTCGCTCGACCTCTCCAAGCTGAGCGTGCCCAACGCGCAGACGGCCACGCCCGAGGCCGACGCCGACGAGGTCATGCCGCTCGATGTGAGCAACATGCTCTTCGACTCCCACTCCATCCGACAGGTGGTGCAGCACTACATGCCCCACATTCAGAGCTGCTACGAGAAGGTCCTCGCCACCAGCGGCCAGCGCATCGAGGGTCGCGTCTCGGTCGGCTTCATCATCGATGTCACCGGCACCGTCCTCGAAGCCCGCGCGCTGCCCAAGAAGAGCTCGGTGAGCGACGAGCGCGTCATCGACTGCGTTCTGTTGCGCGTCCGCCGCATGATCTTCCCCAAGCCGCCGGACAACCGCCGCTATCCCATCGAGTTCCCCTTCGACCTGACGGTAAAAAAGTAACCCGCCCCGCGGCTTCATTTGTCGAATCAGCGAAATCGCCTCGTCCGAATCGCCGGACGGGGCGTTTTTTTTGTGCGCGTTCTGATTATTCCTGTTTGTTTTGAATCATTGTTTGATTTTTTTTGATAATTATCGGACGTTTATTTGCTCGATTTAATTATTTAGAATTATTTTGCCCGAATTGGCGCCGTTGTTTGTTTTTAGAGGCGTTTTTTGTGGTTTGGTTGATTGGTTGGATAACGTTTGGCGTATCCGAAAAGTAATCAAAAAACGGTTGCCTTCGACAGGTCGCCGCGCTAGCCCGCGCCCGCCTGCCCGGCAGGGGCTTTTTCATGGAGAAATCGCCTCTCGCCGCGCCCCGCTCCCCCCCCCCTCCTTCAGGAGTTTAGCCATGCCGCTCAATCAGGACGCGATGCGCGCCATCATTAACGCCACCCACGGCCAGCCCTTTGATGTGCTCGGTGCCAAAGTCGAAAAGATCAAAGGCAAGAACACGATCGTCGTGCGCAGCTTTCACCCGGAGGCGGCGCAGCTCGAAGTCATCGACGAGAAGGGCAAGGTCCTCGCCAAGGCGCAAAAGATTGATGAGGCCGGCTTTTTTGAGGCGGATCTCGGCGTCGGCGACCTCAAGAAGCGCTATCGCCTGCGCCTGAAGAACGACGGCGGCACCTGGGAGATCGACGATCCCTACGCCTTTCCCTCGCTGCTCACCGACTATGACCTGCACTTGTTGCGCGAGGGCACACATCAGCGCCTGTGGGAAAAGCTGGGCGCGCATCCGGCCACGCGCGATGGCGTCGATGGCGTCGAGTTCGCCGTCTGGGCTCCGAGCGCGCGTCGCGTCAGCGTGGTGGGCGATTTCAACAGCTGGGACGGCCGCCGTCACCCGATGCGCAAGCACGAGGGCAATGGCCTCTGGGAGCTCTTCATCCCGGGGCTGAGCTGCGGCCAGAACTACAAATACGAGCTGTTGCCGCCGGTGGGGGATGTCTGCCTGCTCAAGACCGACCCGGTGGCCTTCCAGGTCGAGGTGCCGCCCAAGACCGCCGCCCAGATTGCCCGCCTCGATCAATACGCATGGAAAGACGCCGACTGGATGGAGGCGCGCAAGGGCTGGAACTACCTGGAGGCGCCGATCTCCATCTACGAGCTGCACTTTGGCTCCTGGCGGCGCAAGGTGGAGGAGGGAGGGCGCTCGCTCTCCTATCTGGAGATGGCCCAGGAGCTCGCCGACTACGTCAAGGACATGGGCTACACGCACGTCGAGCTCTTGCCGATGACAGAGCATCCCTTCTACGGCTCGTGGGGTTACCAGACGGTTAACTTCTTCGCGCCCACTGGCCGTTACGGCACGCCGGACGAGCTGCGCGCCTTTGTCGACGCCATGCACCAGAACGGCATCGGCGTGATTCTCGACTGGGTGCCGGCGCATTTTCCCTCGGACGCCTATGGCCTGGCCGAGTTCGACGGGACGCATCTTTTTGAGCACGCCGATCCGCGCCAGGGACGCCATCCAGAGTGGGGCACGCTGGTCTTCAACTACGGCCGCACCGAGGTGTGGAACTACCTCATCGCCAACGCCCTCTTCTGGCTCGACCAGTATCACTTCGACGGGCTTCGCGTGGACGCCGTGGCCTCGATGCTCTACCTCGACTACTCGCGCAAAGAGGGCGAGTGGGTCCCCAACCGCTTTGGCGGCAAGGAGAACCTGGAGGCGGTCGAGTTCCTCAAGCACCTCAACTGCGTCGTCGGCGAGAAGTATCCGGGCGCGATGACCATCGCTGAGGAGTCGACCTCGTGGTCGGGCGTCTCGCGGCCGGTCTACCTGGGCGGACTCGGATTCTCCATGAAGTGGAACATGGGGTGGATGCACGACATCCTGGAGTTCTTCAGGAAGGACCCGATTTACCGCAAGTATCACTCGAACATGCTGACCTTCAGCATGCTCTACGCCTACTCGGAGAACTTCGTGCTGGCGCTGTCGCACGACGAGGTCGTTCACGGAAAGGGCTCGCTGCTCAACAAGATGCCCGGCGACGACTGGCAGAAGCGGGCCAACCTGAGGGCGCTGCTCGGATTCATGTATGGCCACCCGGGCAAGAAGCTGAACTTCATGGGGGCGGAGATTGGCCAGTGGCGCGAGTGGAACCACGACACGAGCCTCGACTGGCACCTGCTGCAATACGAGGATCATCAGGGCATCCAGCGCTGGGTGCGCGACCTCAACCGCGCCTACCGTGACGAGGCCTCGCTGCACGAGCTGGATTTCAGTCCCGAGGGCTTCCAGTGGATCGACTGCAGCGATGTTGACCGATCGGTTTACTCGTTCGTGCGCTACGCCAAGGACCGGCGCGACTTCACCGTCTTTGTCTGCAACCTCACGCCCACGCCGCACGAGGGCTACCGCATCGGCGTTCCCGAGGCTGGCCTCTACCGCGAGCTGCTCAACTCCGACGCGGCCATCTATGGCGGCAGCAATATGGGCAACGGCGGCGCCGTGATGGCCGATTCCATGCCCTGGCAGGCCTTCCAGAACTCGATGGCGATCACCCTGCCGCCGCTCTCGGTGAGCGTATTCAAGCTCCAGCGCTGAGTGGGGTGTCACGGGCCGGAGGGCGGCGGAATCCGCCCTTTCGGCACAGGCGCGACTGGCCGTGGCCATGAGTTTGGTCCGCGGCGCGAAGACAGGAACAGAGAGGACACGACAGCGATGCGCGACAGTCGAATGATCACCTTGGCCCACAACCTCGTGAACTACTCGTGCGGCGTGAAGGCGGGCGAGAACGTGCTCGTCGAGGCCACCGACATTCCGGCCGAGATGGTCGCCCTTCTGGTGCGCGAGATCCGCGCCGTGGGCGCAAACCCCTTTGTCACCCTCAAGCAGAATCGGGTGCTGCGCGAGCTCTACAGCTGCGGCACGGCCGAGAGTCTGGAGCTGACCGGTCGATTCGAACGCGCGCGCATGGAGAACATGCAGGCCTACATCGGGCTGCGCGGTACGTTGAATCTCTCCGAGCTCTCCGATGTCCCGCCCGAGCAGATGGCGCTCTACCAGAAACACTGGCTCAAGCAGGTCCACATGGAGATCCGCGTGCCCAGGACCAGGTGGGTCGTGCTGCGCTGGCCCTCACCCTCGATGGCGCAACAGGCTGGCAAATCGAGCGAGGCTTTCGAGGACTTTTATTTCGACGTCTGCAACCTCGATTATGGCCGCATGTCGCGCGCCATGGATCCGCTCGTGGCGCTGATGGAGAAGACCGACCGCGTCCACATCAAAGGGCCAGGCACAGACCTCAGCTTCAGCATCCGCGGCCTGCCGGCAATCAAGTGCGACGGCAAGATGAACATCCCCGACGGCGAGATCTTCACGGCGCCAGTGCGCGAGTCGGTGAACGGCACCATCAGTTACAACACGCCGTCGCTCTATCAGGGGACCAAGTTCGACAGCCTGAGCTTCACCTTTAAAGACGGCAGGATCGTCGAGGCCCACGGCAACCCCGCGGACCGTCTGATGCGCATTCTCGATTCAGACGAGGGCGCCCGCTACGTCGGGGAGTTCGCCATTGGTGTGAACCCGTTCATCACCGAGCCCATGCTCGATACGCTCTTCGACGAGAAGATCGCCGGCTCCATCCACTTCACGCCGGGCAACGCCTACGACGAGTGCGACAACGGCAACAAATCGAGCGTCCACTGGGACCTCGTCCTCATCCAGACGCCAGAAAAGGGTGGCGGCGAGATTCGGTTCGACGATGTCCTCGTGCGCAAAGACGGCCTTTTCGTCCTCGACGCGCAGCAGGGGCTCAATCCCGATCGGCTTAAATAGTCGTTTTGCGGCCTGCCGCGCCCCGACTGCGGCCCCATCACAGGAGACAGTCAGATGCCATTGCTCAAAATCGAGACCTCCGCAGCGTTGAGCGGAGAAACAACGAAAAAGGTGTTGGCCGAGGCCTCGCGCATCGTCGCCCGCGTTCTGCAAAAGCCGGAGCAATACATGATGGTCAGCCTCACACAGGCGGCCATGCTTTTCTCGGCGCAGGAGGGACCGGCGGCCTTTTGTGACTTGCGCAGCATAGGCGTGCTCTCGCCTGAGCGCTGCGCGACACTGAGCAGTGAGTTGTGCGCCTTTTTGTCCACGTCGCTCGGCGTCGATCCGGCGCGCGTCTACCTCAACTTCACCGAGGTCGAGGCGGAACGCTGGGGATGGAACGGAACGACGTTCGGCTAGGGAATCATCTGCCGACCCAGCATTCGTTCTGGCATTCAGTCGGCGCCTCCTGTGCGTCGCGCCATTGGGAGACATTCATTGGCAAAGCTCGACATTATCCAGGAGGCGCTCGGCGCGGGCGTGCAGCGCGGTGCTCTGATTCACGAGAAGACTGGGATCACCCAGCCTGTCGAAGTGGTGATGGCCGAGGACGATCGACTCTTGGCCATCGTCCAGTGTACGGAATCCGGACTCGAGCGCCTTCATCCGAGTGCCAAGGTGCGCGTTGAGATTCCCAGGGACAACGCCGTCATCCTGATTCAGGGCTTGGTGCGTGAATGTCGGGCCGAGCGCGCCTGTGAACTCGTCGAGGTCGATCTCGACTGTTTGAACGCAGAACTGCGCCAGCGCCGCATGGACGTGCGCATTGCCTCCAGCTGCCGCATCCGTATCGGCGGCGAGGATGGCGCGTGGGACGAGACGCGCACGCTCAACATTTCAGCGGGCGGCGCGCTTGTCGTCTGCGAGAGCCGCGCGGCCGTCGGAGAGCGGGTCGAAGTCGAGTTTGAACTGGATGGCGAGCTCATCCGCTGCGCGGCCGAGGTGCTGCGTCGAGGCGTCAAGATCCATGGCGCCCACTCGCGCACCAACGCAGCCCTCAAGTTCATCGGCCTGAGCGAGGCCCAGCGGGAGAAGATCCAGCTTTTCGTGCTGCGTGCGCAGGCCGTCGCCAAGCTCGATCGCCACCGCTGAGACCTCAATCGCGGCGTGAACAGGTGTCGGATTCAGCCGACGCCGAGATAGAGCCCGCAATCGGGACACTCTTCAGGCGATCCGTCGAAATTCGCGCCACAGGCAGGACAGCGCTTTTCGCCTTCAGCGTCGAGATCGACCATCGCTTCCATCGCGTCCAGAGAGACCTCATCGTCACTGGCAGCCAACGCCCGGTGCGCCGCGCGCAACACCTCGATGGCGGCCTCCACGTCTTCGGGCAGCACAGCGATAAAAAAGGTCGGTCCACAGCATCCCCGCGTTGGCTGGCAAAGCGCCTTCTCATCGCCCATCAGCATGGCGTCGACGCCACCGGCCTGGATCGTCTCCACCATCTGCGTCGCCTCGCGATAGCGCGCTTTGGCAATTTGGACGGCCTCGCCCGCAGCGACGGCTTGACGCAGGCGCTCCTGCTTATCCTCTCGAGCCTCGGGCAAAGCCTCGACAAGCGCGCATTCACAATGAGCACAGCGCTCAATTCCTTCGCGATATTCTGAATGGCATTCAGGACAATACATTTGAAGTGCTCCTCCTGGTGTTTGGCCCCGCGTTGGCGTCTATTTGTCCACCGCTCTCAAGGGCGCGTCCTCTTCTTTCAGCCGTTTCGCGAAATCAACAGGAGAATCATCGCGCCATTTACCAGCGCTCCGGCGCCGAACGTGGCGTCAAGAACGCATTGATTCCTTTGGCGACGTTCGTTTTGTGCCGCGTGGCGCTTTGCATCAAAAACGCGTTATGCGACACGGAATTTGGCCGATTGGTGTTATTTTAATGAAACGGCGTTGTTTGGCGCTGGGTTTGTATTTTCGCGCGTCTTCTTAATAATGATTTCTCCTGGCAGACGCATTCTCCCCGTGGTCTGGCGACGGGCTTCTTCGCGTGGGAAGAGTGGCTCGCTTGGCGTTTGTCGCGACTTGCGCCCCTCAATGTTGAGTTCGCGCTCTTGACACCCCAGTCTCGCGATGCTAGCTTCCGCCGCCTTTCGGCTCAGAAACCGAAAAAGTCTAATAAAATCAAGAGGTTAGCGGATTTTGGCGCCTTGGGATATGGTCGGCTCAGGCGCTTCTCTTTGGGAAACCAACCGTTCTGGAGGTCAAGAAAGCGATGAATCTCTCATCGATCGTTCAGTCCACGATGCTCCTCGCCGCAGAAGCGGGGGAAGAGACCAGCCTGTTTGCCAGCCTTGCTGCCAGTTACAAAGAAGGCGGCTGGGGTATGTATCCCATCACCCTTTGTCTGGTTATTCTTCTCGCCATTCTCGGTGATCGCGTTTACATGCTTTATTTTAAGGCGAGTATTAATAAGGCTGTCTTTATGCGCGGGCTCAAGCATTATATTTTTGCCGGCGAATTGGATAAAGCCATCAGTTACGTCGCCGGACAGAAGCAAACGCCGCTCACCCAGGTCGTGAAGGCGGGTCTGATGAATGTGCCGCGTGGCGAGGCTGAGGTTCAGGCGGCCATGGATGAGGCTGCCCTTCGAGAGAATCCCAAGATTGAGGCCCGCACTGGTTACCTGGCGATGATCGGTAACGCAGCCATGCTCAGCGGTCTTTTGGGAACGGTTTCCGGTCTTATCACCTGCTTCGAGGCGGTGGCTCACGTCAGCGCGGCTGACAAGGGAACAATTCTGTCAGCGGGTATTTCCGAAGCCATGAACTGCACCGCTTTTGGTCTGGGTACGGCTATCCCCGCGCTGGTTTCTTTCTCGGTGCTCAATGGTCGAACGCAGCACATGATTGACGACATCAATGAGACAGCCGTTGGTGTGCTCAACCTTGTGATTGCCAACAAGGACAAGCTGCGCAGTGGTGGCACTGCTAATCCGGCAGCGGGCGTGCCTGCCCAAAATCTTCCGGCTTTCCATCAGTGAGAGCGCGGGTGTGAGCCCGGAATTGAGTTCTGGGCTCGCGCTCAGGGTGAATCGTTTTGTTTCATCTGAACCGGAGGCGCGGGGCAGGGGATTGGCTTTGATTATTTAAGTCAGGCCTTTGTTCGTTGAATTCTCCGGGATTTAAGGAGCTCTCCCCATGGCTGGAGGTATGGACCTCGGGACAAAGGGCGGAAAGAGATCGCTTGACACCGCCATCAACCTTGTCCCGTTCATCGATCTTTTGTCCGCCATCATTAGCTTTTTGATCATGACGGCGGTGTGGAATCAGATCGATCGATTGACCGTCACGCAATCTGGCGCGCCGAGCAGCAGTGATTCGCCTCCCGAAGAGAGCAAGACGCTGCCGCTCAATTTACAGATCACCGAAAAGGGTTTCTTCGTCACGACGGGCGAGGTGAGTTACGACATCGAAAAGAGCGACGGTAAATATGTCTATTGCCTCCGCTCGCCGGCCAAGGATGTCATCGCCGACCCGGCCAAATGCGACGAGAATTCACTTGTCGGTGTTCTGCGCAAAATTAAAGCTGACGCCAGCGATCAGAGAAACATCACGGTGCAATGCAAAAACGAGGTCCCTTATCGAGAGCTCGTCCGCGTCGTGGACACCTGTAATTACAAGGATTCCTCGGGAAAGACTCTCTTTTTCCCCGATGTCGCCATCAGCGCATTGGATCCCAACTGACGACGCACGTGCGCCCAAAGGTCTGAACCCATGCCTATCGTCATCCCAGGAAAGCGCTATTCACCCCGTCTCGCCAAGAGTCGACTCTTCGGCAGCGGTGCCCATGGCAAGAAGTCGGTCGTGACCGATTTGCTCGTCACGCCGCTCGTCGACATGTTCATCATCATCGTCATCTTCCTGTTGCAGAACTTCTCTGCCACCGGCGAAATCCTCTTTATGTCGCAGGACATCACCCTTCCCAACGCCTCCAACGGCACGGAAATCGAGCGGTCGCCAGTCGTTCAGATTTCGGCGGAGGGCACAGGGGAGAACGCGACGCCCAAGGCGATCATGGTCGAGGGTGAGCATGTGGCCCAGATCGCTGATTTGGAACGCGACGAGTATTGGAACATCCCCGCGCTCGAAGAAAAACTGCGCGATATCAAAAAGCGCTACGAGGCACTGCACGGAGCGGATGAGTCATTCAAAGGCGACATTAATATCCAGGCTCACCACGCCATCCCCTTTAGCACCGTCAAGCGCGTCCTCTTTTCCTGCAATCAGGCAGGTTTCACGAATATCAATTTTGCGGCCATGCGCGCAGGCGCCGCGTCGATGAGCGATATTCCAGGATCAAAATAGGGGCGGAATCTTTCCGGAAACATTGATTTCGCCATCGATGGTTTGACGAAAAGGCTCGACGCGATTTTCTGCATCGGGCCTTTTGTTTTAATGCGTTCGCTGCTTTTCTGTCTTTCTGCTTCAGAAGACTCCTTTGGGTTGAATGCGTCATTATCGCCTCTCAAAAAAGTTGGCAGGCACAATTGACGCGCGCCACGGATAAAGTCGATCTCACGGCGAACAAGTAATTCTGTATGAATTGATGAATCGAGCATCGCCATTGTCGCGGCGCTCATTCTTTTCAACGAAAGGACGCCTCGAGATGGAAAATATGAATGCCAACAATGTCCCGCCGTTCGCGGGACAGCCGCCAAGGCAGCAGTCCAATCCCCTCGCCATCGTCGCGTTTGTGATCGCCATTGTCGCGGGATGTCTTGGCCTCGTGCCGTTTCTGGGCCTGGTGGCCGCGCTGGTAGCTCTCGTCCTCGGCGTCGTGGCCAAGGGCAAGTCGGCTCAGGGGGGCGGCAGTGGCCTGTCGATCGCTGCCATCGTCATCGCGGTGCTCGCCCTCCTGATAGGCCTCGCCTCCAGTGCCTGCTCGCTGCTCGTCGTCCATGGCGCCAAGACAATGGAGCGCGAGCTCAAAAATCAGGGCATCGACGTGAAGGAACTCGTCAATGAGCTCAATTCCGAGGCCACCAAGGCGCGCCTCAAGTCGATGAACGAGATCGCTGAGCAGGCGCGCGCCATCCAGGAGAGCGCCAAGGCGGGCGAATCCGATGAAGGCGTGGCGCAGAACTCGACCGAAGGGGCCGACGATGTCCAGCAGGAGGCGGCAGACAAGGCCGAGCCCGAGGCCGCCGCGCAACCCAAAAGCAAAAACGCAGCAGAGATGGAGGCAATGCAGCGCATGTTGGAGATGGTTGGCGCAGACCTGAACAAACTGCCGCCAGCCGAACGCGAAAAGATCCGCGCGCTTATGCAAAACAAAATCGACGGCAACGCCCAGCAAAAGGCCACCACGCCCTGACAATGGCGTTTGCCCGCCACATCCTCAAAAATCCCCCGGTTAGTCGGGGGATTTTTCGTTTTTCGCCTCAAAAACCACGGCGCCGCGTCAATCCACTCTGGCGCCCAATCCAGTCAACGCCCGCTCATGACAGCGGCCCCGCCCAAGAAAGGCAAAATCCATGTCTCGATTTCTCCTCCCCGTTTCAGCGCTCGTGCTCCTTGGCTGTGGCGCACACGTCGCCTCGGCCAGCGCCTCGCAAAATGCCGCCATGAGCGCCGCTTTCACGCCCGACGCCAACATGGAGCGCAGCGCCCTGCCCGCCGATAGCAAGTGGAACCTCGCCCCGCTCTTTGCCGACGACGCTGCCTTTTCCGCCGCCAGCGATCAGGTCCTGGCCAACATCGCCTCGCTCGCCGCCTTCCAGGGCAAACTCGCCGCCCCCGAGTCGCTCGCTACCTGTCTCGACCTGTATTTCGACACGCGCCTGACGGCCAACAAGATGACCCTCTACGCCCAGACGCGCCTGGTCACCGATCAGAAGTCTGCCGAACGGCAGCGCATGAACGACCTCGCCCTCAAGCGTTTCGCCGACTTCATGACCGCCACCGCCTTCATCCGCCAGGAGGTCCTGGCCTACGACTCGTCGAGCCTCGAACAGGCCATGGCCGCGCACCCCGCACTCGCCCGACACGCCCACTACCTGCGCGAAATCCACCGCCGCAAAGCGCGCGTGCTCGCCCCCGAGACAGAGCGCGTTCTGGGCCTGGCCGGCGACAACCTCTGGGCCGAAATCGACCTCAACGAGCTGCCCAGCGCCCATGAAAAGACCTTTGGCGCCACGCTCTCAGACATCCGCTGGCCCACGATCACCGACGCCGAGGGCAAACAGGTGCAGCTGACGCTCTCCAATTACGCCGTCTACCGCGCCTCGCCCGATCGCCGCGTTCGCCAGGAAACGGTCGCCAAGTTCTTCGCCACGCTGCGCCAGCACGAGGACATCTTCGCCGCCACCCTTGGCGGGCAGCTCGGCCTCAACGTCCTCTTCGCCCGCGCCCGCGGCTACGACACCGCCCTGGAGGCCTACCTCGACAAGGACAACATCGACACGGCCGTCTACCGCTCGCTGATCTCGGCCATCAACGCCAACCTCGCCCCACTCCACCGCTACGTGGCCCTGCGCAAAAAGGTCATGGGCCTCGACGAACTGCACTTCTACGACCTCTACACGCCGATGGTGGCGTCGAGCCAGAGCGCCTTCCCCTACAGCGCGGCGCGCGACATCCTGCCCAAGGCGCTCGCCCCGCTCGGCAAGGAATACGTCGACGTCCTCACCCGCGCGCTCGACCCCAAAGAGGGCTGGATCGACCTCTACCCGCACAAGGACAAGGAGAGCGGCGCCTTTTCCTGCAGCACCTACGGCGTCCACCCCTTCGTGAAGATGAACTACTTCAACGACCACGACGGGCTGTCGACCCTGGCGCACGAACTCGGCCACGCGCTGCACAGCGACCTCGCCATGAAGGCCCAGCCCTACGCCTCGGCGAGCTACTCCATGCTCAACGCCGAGACCGCCTCCACCTTCAACGAGAAGCTCCTCTCCGACTACCTCCTCAAAGCCGCCAAAACGCCGGCCGAAGAGCTCGCCATCCTCAACGAATTGGCCGAGACCATTCGCGGCACCATCTATCGCCAGGCCATGTTTGCTGAATTCGAGCTCAAAGCCCATGAGCTCATCGAGGCGGGCCAGCCCATCCATGCCGACGCGCTCAACGCCCTCTATGGCGCTTTGGTTCAAACCTATTATGGCCCGGATTTCACCATGGACGCCGACGACGTGGTTGAATGGGCCTATATTCCGCATTTTTATTATAAGTATTATGTCTATTCCTATGCGCTCGGGCTCTCCAGCGGCATTGCCCTGGCCGAAAAGGTCGGCACGGGCGACACCAAAGCGCGCGACGCCTATCTGGGAATGCTCAAGGCGGGTTCCTCCAAACCGCCCGTCCAATTGATGAAAGACGCGGGCGTTGATTTGACGACACCCGAGGCAGTGGTCGCCGCCGCCAAATTGCTCGACGCCACCGTCGCGCGCATGGAAGAGATTATTTTTAAAAATAAATAAAGATAGCCGTCTCGGCTTCAGGCGGGTTTTAAAATCGTTTGATCTTTAGAAATCACCGATGTTTTTTGTGCTTCGGCGCACGGCAGTTTGTTTTCTGCTGTGCGCTTTTTTATTTTTGATTTGAACCTGAATTAGCTCGATTTAATTTTTATATCCAAAACGCTTTTTGTTAGCCTGAGTCGATATTGGCAGGGCGTTGTCTTGAATCGACATCGACACGTCAAAGACTTGAATCGACATCGACACGACATCGTCCCGAATGAACATTGGCACGGCATCGTCCCGAATTGACTTTGGCGTGTCGGCGCCTGCTCTGCCCCGTTCGAGCGAATTTAGTTCGAAATCAATGCGAGAGTGAAAAACCCATGTTTTTTCCCTCTCG
>JAFVYB010000122.1 GCA_017500825.1 Myxococcaceae bacterium
ACCGGTCATCTGAGGTGCTTAGGGCGACGGCGGCCTTTTGTCCCGCCCCGAATCCGAGCTAACGCGCAAACGCTAAAAATAAAATCGAGCAAATACCGCTCGTCTGAGGGGCGGGTAAGGAAAAAGGGGAGCCACGAGGGGGAAACAACCATTGGTTTTTCCCCCTCGTGCTTTCAGGGTAAATGAGTGCGGCCGGAGCGCTCACGATTCGCGCTTTCCGAGCGGTGGAGCGGAGCTCCAATAAAATGTTTTTAAACAACGAATAGCGGATCGAATTCTCAAGAAAACTCAATAAATTAAATCGAGCTAATCTGAGTTCAAATTAAAATAAAAACAAACCTGCCGCGCGCTCAAGCGCTTTTAATCTGCCCCGCGCTGAAGCGGATTTGAATTGCGTCGCGCGAGTTCCCAGGTGTTTTCCAGCAGCATGGCGACGGTCATGGGGCCGACGCCGCCGGGAACGGGGGTCATGGCTTCTGCGCGTTCAAAACATTCGGGCGCCACGTCGCCGACAATTTTGCCTGTTCCATTTCGATTGATGCCAACGTCGATAATGATTGCGCCAGGTTTGATCCATTCCGGTCTGACAAATCCCGCGCGACCCACCGCGGCGACAATAATATCGGCCCGCCGCACTTCGTCGGCCAAATCGCGCGTTTTCGAATGGCAAATCGTCACGGTCGCGTCGCGGGCGCACAAAAGTTGGGCAATGGGTTTGCCGACAATGTTGGAGCGGCCAATGACCACGGCCCGCTTGCCTTTCAGCGCCACGCCTTCGGAGTCGAGGAGCCGCAAAATACCCTTGGGCGTGCAGGGAATCGGGGCGTCGAGGCCGATGAGGAGGCGGCCGACGTTCAAGGGATGGAAGCCGTCGGCGTCTTTGGCCGGGTCGATGGCGCTGATCACGCGCGTTTCGTCAAAGCCGGGAGGCAGGGGCAACTGCACGAGAATGCCGTGAATCGCCTCGTCGCGATTGAGCGCCTCGATCTCGTCGAGAAGGGCCTGCTCGCCAGCCTCGGCGCAGAGGGCGATGTGGCGCGAGGCAAAACCGACTTCGGCGCAGGCGCGAATTTTGGCCGCGACATAACTCTGGGAGGCAGCGTCGTCGCCGACACGCACCACAGCGAGGCCCGGGCAAAAGTCGGCGTTTTGAACGGCGCGTTTGAGCTCAGCGCGAATGGCGGCGGCCAGGGCTTTGCCGTCGATTCGGCGCGATGCGGGCGGGCGGGCGTTGTCGATCTCGTTCATGGCTTCTCTTGCCGCGTGACTGCGGGGGATGGGGGCAGGGCGGCGTGGTCGATGGTTTGGGGGCGTTGGGGGCGGGCCTTTTGCCTGAGCGCGCGCGTGTTTTCCTGGAATTTCTCGCGGACCGACGCCCTCCCCAAAAGGCTGTCCGCGCGGACCTGTCCGCACTCGGCGCGATGGCTACTTTGGGCCTCAAGGAGGGGCGCGGACATGGTGGACGACGGCTTTGATCCTCAGATGGGCGACGACGAGGACGAATACGACCGCCTCGAACGCTACGACCAGCTGGCCTATCTCTTCGACGCGACCGACGAGGAGGAAGAGGACGAGGACGCGGTGTTTGAAGAGGAGTGAGCCCTGGCGGCGCGTGAGGTCGACAAGCCGTCCGGCCAGAAGCGAGTCGGGCGGTTACTTGTCGGGAATATGGCGCCGAAAGTCGTCCCAAGTCGCCGGCGGTGGCGCGCACAGATGGATGGCCTCGCCAGTCACCGGATGCGCGAAGCCAAGTCGCCAAGCGTGCAGTCGATAGCCGAGGTCGCCCGGAAGCGCCGTGCTGTCCGCCGCCGGGAGGCCGCCCGCGCGATAGAGCGGATCACCGGCGAGCGGGTGTCCGATGGCCGCCATGTGAATGCGGATCTGGTGCGCTCGCCCTGTGTCGATGAGCACCTCGACGAGACTGAGCCCGCCTTGCGCTGCCCGCCGCCAAAATTCGCTCCTGGCCCGCTTTCCCGACGCTGACGCCGCGTGAATGGTGCCCAGCGCCGCGTGCGCCACCGGTCCAATCGGCACCTCGACAACCCCATGCGCCGGCGCCTCGCCCTGAACCACCGCCAGATAGCGCTTCTCAACCGCGCGTCGCTGCCAGTCGCGCGAGAATGCCCGCCGCGCCGCCTCTGTCCGCGCCAGGAGGACGATCCCAGACGTGCCGCGCCCCAGTCGATGCATCGGCACTGCCCCGGCAAATCGCCGCCGCGCCTGAAAGAGCAGCGTCTGCTCCAAAAAACCGCCGCCCGGCAGCGTCGGCAGCCCCGATGGCTTGTCCACCGCCACAAAGCTCTCGTCGAGCGCCACCACCGAGAACTCTGTCGGCGCCTCGGGCTCGTTCCAGGGCGGTCGGTTCCAGACAATCTCCATGCCCGCGCGCAGCTGTTCGTCCCCAGAGGCGCATTGCCCGTTGACAGTGATTTCTCCAGCGACAGCGCGCGCCGTCCATTCGTCCGCCGTGGCGTGGGGAAAGCGCCGCGCCAGATATTCGGCCAGCGAGAGTGACACGCCCGACACGTCAACGCGCGTTCGATAGGCATAGCCATGATTCAGAGGCATCTGTCCGCGCTCCGCTGGTGAGTCGCGCCGCTGTCCCGCTCAGGGCCGCGTCGATTCAGAATGAGTCCGCGCCGTTCTCTTGACATCCGCCACCCCACGCCAGAAAAGGCGCGCCGATATAAAGAGCGTAAAATATCCAAGCGCGCCCCCACCGCTCATTCATCTGCCGATTCATCGCCGCGCGCGCCGCCCTCGTCCTCGCCCTGTTCAAGAAATCCGCCAAAGCGCCGATCAAATACCTGCGCCGCGTTTTCTTTAATCTCCGCGAGCATCGCCAAATAGCGCTCGACAAAATCTTTACCCGCCGCCGTCAATTCGGCGCCGCCCCGCAAATGACCGCCTTTGTAACGCCGCACGATGCCCCGCTGAAGCGTGTCCTCCAATGTTTGAATCATTCGCAGCGCCTTGGGATACGACAGCGACATCTCGCGCGCCGCCTGGCTGATCGAATGATGCTTTTCAATCGCCGTCAAAAGCCAGATCACGCCAATTCCCATAAAGGGCTCGCCGTCCTCGTCCTTGAGCATCACGCGCACGTCGATTTGAATGGATTGCATTGGCAGCGCCTCTGGGGGCCATCGCCCGCCGTTTGGAATCAAAAACGCCCGCCCTGTCTCTAAAAGGATTTGTCATGTCAACCGACAAAATCATTCTCCTGATAACGGGAAAGGCCGGCAGCGGCAAAAGTCAACTGATCGAAAAACTCACGCGCAAATTGCGCCGAAATTATTCTCTGGGTGGATTTTTTACCCGGGGCATTGATCGTCGCGAAGATTTGTCCGGCGCCGCCAATCAATACGATCTCGTCCCAGTCGACCCGGATCGCGCCCCCGTCAATCAATCCCTTGTCTGGGCCAGGCGTCAGGGAAAATCGTGTGTTTTTGATGAAACGACGCGCGCCCATGCCGCGACATTGATCCGCGACGCCATCGATCGCCGCCATGAAGTTGTTTTTATCGATGAAATCGGTCCACTTGAATTGCAGGACAAGGGCTTTGCCCAACTGTTTCGCGACGCGCTCGCCAGCGATTGCCCCGTCGTCGTCGCCTCGATCAAAAAAAGAGCCGCCCACGAGATTGCCGAGTATTTCCAGATCCAAAACGCGGAAATCATTGATCTCGACGAGACAAATCCGCGTCTGGCCTTTGTGATCGCGCGACAAAAAATTCGCGCCATGGACGCCGCGCGCATCGGCGCTTTTGCCGGAATTAATGGCCTCGTCGAAGTCGGCCTGGGTTCCATGTTGCGCGCCCTCAAAATCCCCATGAAAGGACACGCCCTCGCCTATTTGCAAAATATCTTGCTGATTACATTTGGAAAATCATTGCGCGGACGAGGCCTCTTTCGCATCACCTTTATTGCCTCAATGCTCAAGGCGTTTTCGCCTGTCGGCGGCACGATTCGTCCCATGCTCTATATTTTATTGCAGGGTTCCATTTTCGCGCTGCCCATCGCCGCCTTTGGATTTCATTTCGCGACAGTCCTGACCGGATCCATTCTCATGGCCTGGCTGACGCTCGTCATGAAACTGCTCATCAATTATATCGTCTTTGGTATGGCGTTTTTTGACGCTTACGCCGGCGCCATCGACAAGGTGAATGAATGGGCCCAAATTCAGGGGCTTTCGCTCTGGAGTGTCATCGCCGCCCTCTTTGGCGTTAAAACAATGATGGCCCTGGCAGTCGCCGCTGTCGCCTATTTTGGAAATATGGCGCCCCTGGTCGACAAACTCAAAAAACGACCCAAGTGGGCGTTTTCCCCCCGCCGCGATTTAAGCGCCAGAGACAAAGGACAACCCCACGCGACACTGGGACGCGCCGCGCTCGGCGCCCTGCGAGATATTTTCCATTGGAAGTTTGTTCTCTTCTTTTTTATCTCAGCCCTGATCATTCTTTTCTTTGCCAATCTCTCCACCGCCGATTTTACCGCCATTGTTATTCGTGGCGTTTGTATTTCATATGTCGGATTTCTCGCGCTGCGAAGGGTCGATTTTCAGCGGTTTGGCGCATGGCTCGATAAAAAGATGGGATTGGGCCTGGGCAAGAGCTTGCCAGTGGCGATGGGGATTTTGATGAAGGATGATGAACAGGACGCAAATAAAAAAGGCCCGCGAGGCGCGTGAATATGCTGTTTTTATTTGATTTTAACGACTCGCGAACGCTCCTTTCATCGTCCCGAATTGATATTTCGGATTATCGTCCTGAATCGCTATCGACATCGACACGTCAAAGTCTTGAATTGATATTTCATGTCATCGTCCCGAATCGACAACGACGCGTCAAAGTCTTGAATTGATATTAGCACGTCAAAGTCCCGAATTGACATCGCGTGTCGGCGCCCGCTCTGCCCCGAACGACCGAATTTAGTTCGTTATTGTGCGAGCGGGAAAAACCCATGTTTTTTCCCTCTCGCGCTCTCCCTTTTCCTTGCGCAAACCGTCGGTCCTCGCTCCCACTAAAGG
>JAFVYB010000011.1 GCA_017500825.1 Myxococcaceae bacterium
ACGCGGCGTAGCGGCCCGTGGCAAAGATATTCTGCACGTTGGTGCGAAAGATGGTTCTCAGACGCTTTTCGGTGAATTTGGGGTCGGTGAGCTCCTGCCGGATTCTCTTTTTCCAGTCTTTAAAGGTCTCGCCATTCTCCACGGATTTGGCGAGCGATAATTGAACGCGCTTGATGAGCTCCAAATCCGCAAGGCCGGTGATAAAAAAGACTCGACGCCGCATTTCCGCAGAGAGCGCGTCGATTTGCTCCCGCGTCATGGCCGTCTTTTGTCGAAAATGCTCAATGGCCGGATCCAGATCCGCCTCGACGCCTTTGTTAAAATCATTGTCTGACATGAAGTGTCCTCAGATGAAAAGGCCGCCATGAATTGACGGCGCTTCATTCATTGAGGGCATGTGGCGCACAAACCGCACAAAGCGCACAGAACGCACAAAAAGAGGCCAGAACAGACAAAAGCAGGGCCTCACTGCGCGTTCATTGTCCATTGGGCGCGAAAATCATTGGGCGCGCGGTCAAACCAGCCTTTGTTTTGTGTCCAGAGGCCGCCGGTGTTTGTTCCGTCGCTTTGCGCCATGGTTCCGATGGTGCGCCTGGGAAATCCAACAAGGGGCGCGTCTTCGGATTTCAGGGCAATGATGCTGGTGCAGCGGCAATGGGCGCCTTTCCATTGGCGGACGAGGCGTTTGATGGTTTGCGCGGCAGCGTCGGTTTCATTGGGCAGAATGATGTCGCCGGTGTCCGGATCGCGCCATGCGCTGGCCAGAATAATGAGTTCGAATTCACTCCAGAAAGGCGCGGCGCGAATGGTCCAATTGGGGTGAATGGCGTCGCTGTTGTCGTCGGAATTGGTTGGCCAGGAAAGAAGGGCGGGCTCGACGAGAAGGCCGCTGTCCTGGTCAAGGCTGTAGGTGAGGCCGTTGGGCGCGTGGATGCGCGCGCTGTCGAGGCCCGCGACGCTGAGGGCGAGGAGGACGCCGAGCGGGGTGCCGCAGTGTTGCCAGGCGGTCCACGCAGAGATGACGCGGCGGGCGAATGATTCGGCGCTTTCGCCGGGGACGCGTTCGAGGCGGCGCTCTGAGCCGAGGAGGGCGAGGCCGTCTTGAGTGGTGTGCGAGGGCAGGCGCGCCTTGACGGCCACGCGGGCCGCGTCTTCGAGCGAGTCGAGCGTGTCGCCGTGGGCCCAGAACCACGCCCGGCCATTGGGGCGCTGCAGCCATGCCGGGGCGCGATTGGGCAGCCATGCGCGGTAGGTTTGACGAGCGGCGTTGGATTCGTCGGCAGGCGCTGGAATGAGCGTGGCGACTGTCGGCGCCTCTCTCCTGTAGGCGTGCGCCTCTGGCAGCGAGGCGGTGAGGCCCCAGCGGTGCGCGAGGTAGCCTTCGACGCGGGCGACTTCGTCGTCGGTAAGGGCGTGGTCAAAGAGGAGTGCTTCGCCAAGGGCGATGTCTGGGGCGCCGGCGATGTTGGCGCGCTCGACGCCGAACATGACCTGATAGGCGCTCGACGAGCAGCCGCCGAGGAGGCCCGAGGTGACGCCCGTGTCGTCGGCCAAGGGTCCCCAGCTCGAGGAGGGGCCAGCGTGAATCGAGGTCTGGGCGTTCACCGCGTCGAGGCGTTCAGAGGCGACAAAGCCGCCCGTGGGTCCCAGGCCCGTGGTTCTGGTTTTGGTGCCGCCGGTGTCGGTGGAGAGGCGGCGGAAGTTGAAGAGCAGGTTGCCGTTCGCGGTCGAGGCCGGGGCGAGGCGCAGCATGGCCTGCAGTTGGGTCGTGGCCGCGGCGCCGGAGTCGTCGACGTTGTTGACGGCGAAGAGGCCCTGGTGGGCGGAGGCGAGCTGGAATCGATGGAACGCGGCGACGAGTGTGACGCCGCTCGCGCCCTGGAGCCAGCCGCTGGCCGTGAGCGCGCAGAGTGCGAGGCGCTGGTTGGTGTCGCTGTCGCCTGTGCCGCCGAGCCAGCGACGGCCATTGAGGTGGACGACGCCGAGGCGGTGCGCCGCGTAGCCGGTGAGGGGGCGGTAGAGGTGGCCCTGTCGGTCGTAGACGCCGACGACGCCCTGCGCGTCCGAGTCGACGCGGGCCGAATCGCAGTCGAGCCACGAGACAGGGGCGCGGGCGAGGTCAGCGGGCGTCCAGAGGCGGGTGGTCATGGTGTTTTCCTCCTCAGGCGTCCTGAATGGTGAAGACCGACGCATCGTCCAAAACAGGCACTTCGGTCGCGCCCAATTCAATGTCATTGACCGGCGCCATCAATTCGCAATCGCGCACGCCATTCAGGCCCATGATCAGCGCAATAATGGATTCACGCGAGACAATATGCCGATCGCCGACCACGTGGCCGCCAATGGGCGTTTCGGCGAATAATTCGGTCAATCCATCGCGAATGGCGCGTTCCAGACCTTCGCGCAATCCCGGCGAAACAAAAACATCGGCGCGCACCTCGACCGCGCGTTCACCGCAGCTTAAAACACGGGCGCTGACACAGGTCGGCAGTTTGTCGCGCAATGTTTCTCGCGCTTCTTCGATTTCATTCTCGGTGGCGCCGCCGCTGTCGTTGGCCAAAAACACCTCAACCACGCCAGGAATGGTTTCACTGGGCAAAACAACACATCGCGTCACGGTTTCCACCGCCTCGCGGACCCATGATTCATAGCCATCACTGTTGGCCGCGCGCCCAATGGTTCCCCATTTGTTCTGGCACCTCTCGCGCAATTCATTGTCCGATTCGCGCTCTGTGCCCGGCGTTTTGATCAACCTGTCGCCAAGTTCGGGCGTGAGAGATAAACCGGCAATGGTTGTCTCCAGTTGCAATGGCGTTTCGGCGGCGTTGTGACTGGCGCCCGCTTCCAGCGCCTCGAAAATCAATGTCGCTTTGCCATCGCGCGCAATGTCGGCGTTGTCGAGGTTGCGAAACCTGCGCCCGCGCGCGTCGCGCGCAATCAATTGCCCCGCTGAAATCACGAATGGTCCCGCCGAAGCCGCGTCCTGGGCAATAAAGCGCAATTGAGCGGTCACCGCCGGTTTGCGCGTCACTTCATACAATTCGGACGCGATTAAATCGAGCCAGTCGCCCTCGGCCAGCGACAAAATGCCGCCGCGACCAATCGAGGCGATGAGATCGGTCAAATCGCTCAAACCCTCGGCCTGAATATCGAGCAATGTGATGGGCACGCTGAAGGGCTGCCACGCGGTCGTGGCAAATCGCGGCTTCATCAATTGACAGGTATAAGTGTCGCCCGCGATGAATGAACTCAGGCCATCGGTTGAGGTTTCGCCCGAGAATGTCACCTCGACGCCGAGCAATTCAGATAAATCGAGCGAAAGGGGCAGCGTCGCCGATTCCATGGCCCATGTTTTGCCGCCATCGACCGAATATCGATAAGTCGCCGTTCCATTGCCCGCTTCGCCCGAGCCGAGAATTTCGGCGACAAATGTCGCGTCCACCAACGAGGTGCCGCTCACCTGGACCGCGCCCGAGCCTGTGCCCGCGTGGCGCACGTGGCCGACGCCGCACAGCGCCTGAATCAATTGATTGCGGACCTCTGTCTTTGTCTTGCTGGTTAAAAGATTTTGTAAAGTGGCCATGGTTGACTCCTATTCGACGCGCAAAAGCGTGAAATCAAACTCGCTCACACGCGCCGTCATGGTGAATTGAAATCCCTCGACCGGATCAATCGTGATGGTCAATCGCAGCGCTTTGTTGGACGCTGTCTCGTCAAACGCGATCGCCACATTCGCCTCAAAGACGCGCTCGTCTTTTTCGCATTCGGCGCGAATGGCGCCGCGCAATCGATAAAGCGCCTGATTCGTCGCGCCCTCGTGCAGCCATTCATTGAGGTCAACGCCGTCGTCGGGATTGAAGGGCAGGGCGCCGCGCGCGGTCTGCAATCGCCGCGCAATAGCCTCGGCCAAAACATCGCGGCCATTTATCGGCGCAAAAGCCGGGTCAAGATCGGGAATGGTGGAAACATCGACGCCAAAATCAGTCGCGCTGGCCATGAATTGCCTCCTCAATATCTGAGCGGCAAACCGCGCACAGACCGCACAAACCGCACGGAACGCACAAAAGAGGGCCAATCAAAGCGCCAGAGTCCTGGTCACGGGCGCATCGCGCGGCTTGTCAAAAGTCGCTGTTTTGGGGCCGTTTTTGTCTGTTTTTGTGCGGTTTGTGCGCTCTGGGCGTTTTGTGCGCGGCGTGCAGGAACTTATTGAGGGGCGCGAAGCTCCTTTTTGATTTCAATCCGGGGCCTTTGCGCGGAGGCCTTTGAGGGTGTGTCTCTCGGCACAAAAAACACACCCACCGCGCACCTTTTGACAAATCGGGATGAATGGAAAATGGCGAGTGTCATTCAATCGAAAATCCAGCTCGATGAATTGGGCGACGCGCTGACGCTTTATGGTGAAATCGGCGCGTCTTACGACGGTATAACGGCGGAGCGCTTTGGCGAATTGCTCGCGGGCGTGCGCGGCGGCGAGATTCGAATTTATGTCAATTCGGTGGGCGGCGACGTGTTTGAGGCCATGGCCATGGTCGCGCAGCTCAAACGGCAGACAAAACACATTGTCTGTTTTGTCGACGGCGTGGCCGCTTCGGCGGCGACTTTGATTGCGATGGCGGCGGATCGAATTGTCATGTCGCCGGGCGCGATGATGATGATTCATATGCCGTTTTCGCCGTGCGCCGAGGGAACGGCTGAAGCGTTGCGGGCGCGGGCGGCCGCATTGGAAGAAATCACCGACGCGGTTGTCGATCTTTATTCGTCGCGCACCAATCATTCACCCGAACAAATACGCGCCTGGATGGTGGCCGAGACGTGGATGAACGCGCAGACAGCGCTGGCGCGCGGTTTTTGTGACGCCATTGAAGGCGTTGACCTGGTTGAGGATTTTGACGGCGTTGAAACGGCTCTGGGCGCCACTGGTTTGATGGCGCCTGAAGAATTGTTCGGGAAAATCGAGACAATTAAACCGGGCAAATCAATGTCGGCGAATGAATCGGCGGTTGGGGGCGCGTCGGCGATTTGTCGGCGATTCAGGCGCGCGCCAGCCAATGTTTTGGCCCTTTTGGGACAAATTCCCCACACGGCCGCGCGAAGCGGCAAGGAGAAACAAATGAAAGCGTTAATGCGGTCGCTCGGTTTGCCCGAGGACGCCGGGCAGGAAACTGTTCTGGCGCGCGTCGGCGATTTGATGGCGTTTGAAAAGAATGTGTTTGAGCTCGCGCAAAAAAACACGGCGCCCGAAGTTTTGGGCGTTTTGGCGGCGCATCGCGCGGCGGCGGAACAAACACAAACGCTTATCGACCGCGTGGCGGCCATGGAGGCCGAAAAACAGGCGGCGGAAATCGAGCGCATTGTCTGCGCGCTCAAACAGGACGGCAAAATCGTCCCGGCGCAGGAGAATTGGGCGCGTGAATTGGGAAGGCGCGATGTGGCGCAGCTCAAAGCGTTTGCCGAGACCGCGCCCGTTGTCGTGGCCATGCGCGGCGCTGTTCAGGAACCGCTGCCAGCGCATCAGGCAAAGCCGTTCGCCCAGATGAGCGTCGACGAAAAGGCGCGCCTGCGCGCCGAGTCCCCCGAGCTCTACGAGCGCCTGCGCGCCCAAAGCTGACCCCTTCCACCCCTTGAGGCGAGGAGAGGCCGCGGCGCTCGCTCGCCAGGAGACACACATGAAGACCACCAAAGACAATGTCGTCATTCCCGAACTCTTCGCCGAGGCCATCACCCAGGCGCTCGAAGGGCTGAATTGCCTGAACGGCACCCGCGCGGCGGTCATCGACAAGTCGCTCACCTCCAAAGTCGTCGGCGAGACCATCTCGGTGCCCTATTTTGGCGCGCTCGGTGAGTTTCAGGAGCTCGGCGACGGCGATCCCATCACGCCCTCACAGCTGACGAGCTCCAAGGAGACAAACACCGTCAAGCGCTACGGGCTGGCGTTCGACATGACGCGCTGGGCGCGGCTGGCGGGCACGGGCAAACCCTACGAAGTCGCCTCGCAGATGCTCGTCGATCACATGCGGCGCAAAATCGACGCGGTCCTTATCGACGCAGCCAAGGAGAGCCTGCCCGCGGCCATGAAGCTCGACATTTCGAGCGAGACCGACGAGGCCGCCAAGCTCTCCTACGACGCGCTCGTTCAGGCGCGGCAGAAGTTCGGCGACGAGCAGAACGATGGCCTGACGCTCTTCATGCATTCCAAGGCGTTTGGCGATTTGTGCCTCGTCAAGGACGAGACGGGCCGCCCCATCTTCGCCGACGCGCAAAACGGCGGGTTCAACAAGGCGTTCGGCATGGACATCGTCGTCTCGGACCGCCTCGCCGTCGACAGCTCGGGCAATTACACCTCGCTCATCTGCAAGCCCGCCGCGCTCGTCGCCTGGATTAATGGCGACATCACGCCGTTCGTCGAGCACTCGGGGCTGACCGACTCGGACACCGTGAGCGTCAACCTCTACATGGTCGCCCACCGCTACAAGGCGCTGCCCGGCAAGTCCAAAGGCGGCGTCGTGGCCATCGTCCACAAGTGACAGGGGACCCGGCCCGATGCATGAGACCGTCACCACCGTCGCGTCACTCGCCGACAGCTTTGCTGGCCATGGCGTCTGGATGGCCATCGCTGTTCTGGTGGTGGCGGTCACCTATCTCTTCCGCGAGTTGCGCAAGCTCGAAGCCGAGTTCCGCCAGTCCATCGTCGACTCGCGTGACAAGCACGCCGCGCTCCTCGTCTCGTGCGAGCAGGCGCTGCAGCAGACCGCCGCCTCGATTCGCGACTTCCGCACCAGCCTCGAATCGCTCCACGAGGTCATTCAAATCCTCCACCAACAGCGCGACGGCATGCCGCTTTCGCCCTCCCGGCGCCTCACCCCGCCGATGCGGCCCAAGCCATGAGCTTACCCAAGTGCCTCGCCCTGACCGCCGCCGCGCTCGCCCTTGGCCTCGCCCTGGGATTTTGGGTGGCCCGCGCCCTGTCTTTGGGCCGCGTCGAACGCGAGGTCGAAGTCGTCACAGAGGCGCGCACTGTCGTCGTCCGCGAACGCGTCGAGAGTCAGAGAGAGGAACAGGCCACAGAGCGCTTCACCCTGCGCCGCCTCGCTGTTCCCTGCCCGCCGTGCGCTCGAACGGCCCACACCGCCCCCGGCGCCACTCTAACTCGCCCCTGTGACATCGGTGTTTCAGGGCCCCCGGCGGACATTCTGGCTCGGGGCTGTGACATCCATGGCCAAACCGCCCCCAAGGCCCCTGCCGCCAGCCTGACAGAGGTGGGGGACGCGGACGAGGCGGGCGCCATGGGCTTTTCCAGATTCGCCATTCTCGAAGAGCGCGTCGTCGAGCGCGCCCTGTCGCGTTCGGAAAAACTGCGCTTCGACAGCGACTTTGCCCGCGCCGAATCGGCCTCGACCCATCGCGAGAATGAAGTCGCGACCGCGCCCGAACCGCCCCGCTGGCGACTCGGCGCTTTGGCCGGTTGGTCCTGGCGCGACAGCGAGCCCGTCTTTGGCCTGACCGCCGCCGCCCGCGTCCTCGGCCCACTCGAACTCGGCGCCTGGGCAATCGCCTCGCGCGACCTCCAAGGCGCTGCCGGTCTCTCAGTCGGACTGCGCTTCTAGGAACTTCCCCATGACCTGCTTTCTGAAATGCCTCCGCCCCCTTGGCTGGCTCTGGGCCGCCCCGCTCACCCTCCTCGGCCTCTTCTGCGCCATCCCGGGCCTCGGCGGCGCCAAATGGCTCGCGCGTCAAAACGGCTGCCTCGTCTTTGTCGACTCAGGGCGCGGCCTTGTCGGCCTCTTCTTCCGCAAATGGCGCCTCGACAGCACCGCGCGCGTCGCCGCCATCACGCTCGGCAATGTCGTCATCCTCGCCCGCGCCTCATTCGCCCAGTCCTCGCGCCTCATGGCCCACGAAGCCGCGCACGCCCGCCAGACCATGATTCTGGGCCCATTCTTCCCCGTCGTTTATTTCGGCCATTGGCTCATTCTTTTTTGCGTGCGCCACCCAACCCCCTACCGCGCCATCTGTCTGGAACGGTTAGCCCGCCGCGCTTCTGGGGAAATCTCCTGACGCCGCGCTCAATCGCAGTTCATCCAGATAATCCGCCCACCGCTGCATCATCTCGCGACGCTCTTTGAGCCATTGCGTCCGGTTGTAGGCGCGGCCCAGCGTGTCTGGAACGGTGTGCGCCAGCTGCATTTCCAGCCACTCGCGCTCAAAGCCGCACTGCTCGCGCCCCAAAGTCCGGAACACGGCGCGCCACCCATGGGGCACGAGAACGTCCGAGGAGATGCCGACGCGGGCCAGTGTCGCGCGCATGGCGCCATTGCTCATGGGGCGATTTGTCGAGCGCTCGTTGGGAAACACCCACGGCGAGGCGGCGACGGTGGCCTTGCGCGCCTGTTCGAGAATGTCGAGCGCCTGCCGCGAGAGGGGAACGATGTGGGGGTGTTCCGCGCGCTTGCGCGTCTTGGGCGGCACGAAGCGCCACTCGCGAGCCTCGAAGTCAAAATCCGCCCAGCGCGCCGCCTCAAGTTCGCCGGGACGCACCGCCACGAGCGGATGGAGGCGCAGGGCCAGCGAGACGACGGTCCCCGCGATTTCGGGCGCGTGGATGGCGCGCAGAATCGAGCCGACCGCCGCGGGTTCGGTGGGGGCGGGGAAGTGGCGCTTGGCGGGCGCGTTGAAGGCCGCTGACAAGGTCGTTGTCGGATCGAACTCGATGACGCCGAGGTTGATCGCGTGCTGAAAGATGCTCCGAATCAAAATCCGGCACCGCTTGGCGATCTCGCCGCCGCGCGTCTCGATATCGCGCAGCAGCTGGACGAGCTCCGGCGTCTTGATGGCCGCCATGGGGCGCGGGCCCAACGCGGGGAGAATGTAGGCCTTCAGGCGCTTGCGGCAGTCTTTGAGCGTGCCTGGGGCCCACTCGGGCGCTTTGCGTTCGACCCAGTCTTCCGCCATCGCCGCGAAGGTGTTTTTCGCCTCATAGGCGAGCGCGATTTGAGCGGCCTTCTTCTTGTCGCGCGGGTTCACGCCGCTGGCCAAGTCGCGCCGCGCTTCATCGCGAAGCTCCCTCGCCCGCGAGAGCGGGAGGTCCGGGTATTGCCCGAGGTGGATCTCCTGCCGCGCCTGCGCCCAGTAGTAGCTGAAGCGCCAGTATTTGGAGCCGTTCGGGTGGACCAAAAGAAAAAGCCCGGCGCCGTCGCTCCTCTTGTAGGCGCGCGACGGATCGGGCTTCAGGTGTTTGATTTTGAGATCGGAGAGAAGGTCTTTGGCGGGCATGGCAGACATCCTTGGTGGACAAAGTTTTGTCCACTTCCGCCTTTGTCCGTCAGGTTGTCCACCATTTTTCGAGGTCTTGCCGGGGTCTCTTGGCGTCTTTTCGCGCCCTCTTTACCTGGTTTTTCACTCTGAAAAGGCGTCCCGCCCCGTCCTTCTCCATCCTCCCCGAGGGGGCCCCAAACGCGCCAAGCAGGACTCGAACCTGCGGCCTACGGCTTAGAAGGCCGTCGCTCTATCCAGTTGAGTTATTGGCGCTCGACGGCGGCGCCCACGCAGGGGGGGGGCACCGCTCCAAAGGAGTCGGGGTGAGAGGATTTGAACCTCCGGCCACCTGCGCCCAAGGCAGGTGCGCTACCAGACTGCGCTACACCCCGAAAAAAGCGGCGGCCCTTTAGTCGCTTTGTCTTTCGCTGGCAATCGACAAATCAGGGGGATCGCACGCTTTGTTGTCCGGATTGGACTGATGTCGCGCCGATAAGAAAAAAGCCCTTCGGTCTTGCGACTGAAGGGCTCTGTCTTGGCGAGGGGCGGACTCGAACCGCCAACCTGCGGATTATGAGACCGCCGCTCTGACCTGTTGAGCTACCTCGCCAATCTCATCTTCGCTTTGCCCAGGGACGGAATCGAACCATCGACACGAGGATTTTCAGTCCACTGCTCTA
>JAFVYB010000123.1 GCA_017500825.1 Myxococcaceae bacterium
GCACCGAATTTGACCTGACGTAAAGTCGATTAAAATAAACCTGAGCAAATACCGGTCATCGCAAGGTGCTTAGGGCGACGGCGGCCTTTTGTCCCGCCCCGAATCCGAGCTACCGTAAAAACGCCAAAAATTAAATCGAGCAAATACCGCTCGTCTGAGGGGCGGGGAAGGAAAAGACAGAGCGCGAGAGGGAAAAAACATGGGTTTTTCCCGCTCGCACAATGACGAATTAAATGCGTTTGAACGGGGCAGAGCGGGCGCCGACACGCCAATGTCAATTCAAAACTTTGACGTGTCGATGCAAATTAAGGCGCCGATATGAAATATCAATTTAGAACAATGAAAGAATTGTTTGTGAATTAATCCCAAACAAATCAAACTTCTTCCATCGGTCCGTGACAGCGCTTGTATTTTTTGCCGCTGCCGCAATGGCAGGGGTCGTTGGGGCGGATTTTGGGACCTTTGCGCACGACGGTTTGCTGTTTGCCCGATTCTGGGCCTGACTCACCGCCCATGACATCGCCGCGGCTTGTCGTCATCTTGGGCAGGCGCTTTTTGGAGAGGTCAAATTCACTCATGGCCTCGGCGCGTTTCTTTTCGAGGCGCGCTTTTTCCTCTTCATCGCGCAACTCGGATTCTTCTTTGGCCGGTTCGTTTAATTGGCTGCGCATCAAGGTGCTGACGACGCTGGTGTCGATAGAGCGCATCATCTGCACAAACATCTCGTAGCCTTCTTTTTTGTATTCCTGCTTGGGGTCGCGGTGGCCGTAACCGCGCAGACCAATGCCCTGGCGCAAATGATCCATGGCGAGCAGGTGGTCTTTCCACAGGGCGTCGATGGCCGAGAGATAGACGTATTGCTCATAACGGCGGAAATAATCCGCGCCGATGAGTCCCTCTTTGGAGACGAAATTCTTTTCGGCCACATTCCAGATCTGCTCTTCGAGATCCTGGCGCGAATGAATGTTCGCGTTTTGCAAATCCATAGTGACGCCGAGCTGATCTTTGAGCGCGGTTTCCATGCCGCTCAGATCCCAGGTGGCGGAATTCTGTGAAGCGGCGAACGCGTCGCAAATCGACATAATCACCGCGTCGATGAGGTCGAGGGAACGCTCGCGCGCATCGTCCCAGCTGACGCTCGTTTCGATACGGATCTTTTTCTTTTTATTCTTTGGATCCTGTTCGTATTCGACGAGCGGGAAACCGGCGCCAGCGGCCAATACGCGTCGACGCAATTTATAAATGCTGCGCCGCTGCTGATTCATCACGTCGTCGTATTCGAGGAGATTTTTGCGGATGTCGAAGTTGTGGCCTTCGACTTTCTTTTGCGCGTCCTCGATCGAGCGAGAGAGCCATCTGTGCTCGATGGGCACGTCGTCCTCCATGCCCAGGGTTTCCATCAGGCCTTTGAGGCGGTCGGTGCCGAAGATGCGCATCAGGTCGTCTTCGAGCGAGAGGTAGAAGCGGCTGGCGCCGGGATCGCCCTGGCGGCCGGCGCGACCGCGCAGCTGGTTGTCGATGCGGCGGCTTTCGTGGCGTTCAGTGCCGAGGATGAAGAGTCCGCCGAGGCTGACGACAAGATCGTGCTCGGCTTTGCAGGCGGCTTCGTATTTGGCGATGGCCGCGTCGAGGCGCGTTTTGTAGTCGGCGAGGGCGGCCTGATGGGCCTGCAGCGCTTCCATGGTGGGGCGCTCGCCGGCGGCGTCGATCATTTCGGGCGCCGGGCCGACTTCCTTCTTGGCCAGGAATTCGGGGTTGCCGCCGAGGATGATGTCGGTGCCGCGGCCAGCCATGTTGGTGGCGATGGTGACCGCGCCCTTGCGTCCGGCCTGGGCCACGATGTCGGCCTCGCGGGCGTGCTGCTTGGCGTTGAGGACCTCGTGCGGGATGCCGCGGCGCTTGAGGATGCTGGAGAGCGCCTCGCTCTTGGCCACGGAGACTGTGCCGACGAGGACGGGCTGGCCGTTTTTGTGCAGGTGCTCGATTTCGTCGGCCGCCGCCTGAAACTTGGAGCGCTCGGTTTTGTAGACCACGTCGTTGTGGTCGACGCGGACCATGGGGCGGTTGGTGGGGATGACGAGCACGTCGAGGTCGTAAATCTTGGCGAATTCCTCGGCCTCGGTGTCGGCGGTGCCGGTCATGCCCGAGAGCTTGGAATACATGCGGAAGTAATTCTGGAACGAGATGGTGGCCAAAGTCTGCGTCTCGCTCTCGATGGTCAGGCCTTCCTTGGCCTCGATCGCCTGGTGCAGGCCGTCGGACCAGCGGCGTCCGGGGAGCGTTCGGCCAGTGTGCTCGTCGACGATCAGGACCTGGCCGTCCTTCACCACGTAATCGACGTCGCGCTTGAACAGCGTGTGCGCGCGCAGGGCCTGCTCGACGTGGTGCAACAGCTCGACTTCCTCGGGGGCGTAGAGGTTTTTGATGCCGAGGCGCTGCTCGATGCGGGAGACGCCTTCTTCGGTCATGCTCACCGAGCGGGTCTTTTCGTCGAGCACGTAATCCTGGTCGGGCATCAGGCCGGGCATCACGCGGTCGACCTGGTAGTAGCGATCGACAGACTGCTCGGACTGGCCGCTGATGATGAGCGGCGTGCGCGCCTCGTCGATGAGAATGGAGTCGACCTCGTCCACGATGGCGAAGTTGAGCTCGCGCTGGACGTAGTCTTCGAGGCGGAACTTCATGTTGTCGCGCAGGTAGTCGAAGCCGAATTCGTTGTTTTGTCCGTAGGTGATGTCGGCGCGGTAGGCGACTTGGCGCTCCTGATCGGTGAGCGAATTGAGGATGCAGCCCACCGAGAGGCCGAGGAAGTTGTGCAGGCGGCCCATCCATTCGCTGTCGCGTCGCGCCAGGTAGTCGTTGACGGTGACGACGTGGACGCCGCGGCCGGAGAGGGCGTTGAGGTAGCTCGGCAGGGTGGCGGTGAGCGTCTTGCCCTCGCCGGTGCGCATTTCGGCGATGCGGCCGGAGTGCAGGGTCATGCCGCCGATCATCTGGACATCGAAGTGGCGCTGGCCGAGCACGCGCACGCCTGCCTCGCGCACCAGGGCAAAGGCCTCGGGCAGGACATCGTCGAGAGAACGTCCCTTCTGGATTTGCTCCTTCCACTCGGCGGTCTTGCGCGGGAAGTCCTCGTTCGAGAGGGCCTTCATCGACGGTTCGAGCTCATTGATGCGTCTGACGATGGGCTCCATTTTTTTGAGCTCGCGCTCGTTCTTCGTGCCGATGATCTTCTGAATCAGTTTGAGCATCTCGTCCGTGCCTGTCTGGGCGGGGGCGGCCTGGCGCGTCGCGCGGCGTCCTCGCGAATGGAACAAAGGAGTCTGGTGGAGCGGGGGAGGGGCGCTTTGGCGGCAAAGGACACGCCAGCGCTTTTCAGCGCGCGGGAAAGCACACAGCTCCCCAGAAGAGGGCGGCGGGCATCGCGAGCGGCATCGAGTGCGTCGATGTCGTCAAATGGGCCACCGCAGGCTTTTGAAAACGGCGCGCGCCTGCTGAAAATTTCGCCCGGCGAGTCAGGTGCCGGGCAAGCGGGCAAAGGAAAGCCCGCCAAGGGGCGGCGGGCTCTCAGAGGTTGCGGGTGTCGGCAGGAAAGGGGCGCGTCATTCGAGGATGAACTTGCGCGGGTTTTCCGGGACGCCGTTGATGCGCACCTCGTAGTGCAGGTGCGGTCCGGTCGAGCGACCGGTGTTGCCGATGGCGCCGATACGCTCGCCGCGCTTGATGTGATCGCCGGCCTTGACCGCGATTTCCGAGAGGTGGGCGTAGCGCGTCTTCACGCCGTAGCCGTGGTCGAGGACGAGGACCTTGCCGTAGCCGCCGTCGACGCCAGCAAAGATGACGAGGCCGTCGGAGGGCGCCTGGATCGGAGTGCCGTGGGCGGCGCCAATGTCGATGCCGCGGTGCATGATGCGGTCGGCGGTGAAGGGGTCGACGCGGTGACCAAAGTCGCTGGTGACCCAGCCGCGGGCCGGCCAAATCGACGGCATGGAGGCGAGCAGCGTGTTCTGCTTCTCGAAATACGTCTCCAGCTCCTGGAGGCTCGACTCCTGACGCTCGGCCGCGCTCTCCAGTCTGTCGAGCTTGTTGGTGAGCGCTTTGGTGTCGACTGGGTCGGCGAGCATGGCGCGCGCGGAGGGACTGTCCTTTTCGTCGGCGTCAGGCGTGCCAACCGGACCAATGGCCAGATGGCGCTCCGGATCGGAGAGGCGGGCGATGGCGCGCAGCTTCTGATCGAAGTGCTCGACGCGATCGAGTGTGGCGCTGATACCGGCGACGCGCTCGCGGACGCGCTTGAGGTCGGAGCGCAGGCGGACGTTTTCGGCGCGCAGAGTCTGGTTCTCCGAGAGGTCCTCGATCGACTTGTAATAGTGGACGCCCGCGACGGTGGCCGCGCCCAGGAGGAGGACGCAGAGCATCAACGTGCGCGTGAAGATCCAGCGGGGGACACGCAGGCGCCACGTCTTTGGCGACCCATCGGGAACGATGATGATGGTGTAGTGCTTTGTGCTCAAGGAGCGGCCTCTAATCTTTCGGACGCTGAGAACCTGAACCCACGCCGCCGCATTCGGCAGCAGGCGCCGCTCCCCGCCGGGGGAAAGAACACCGCGCGGGCGAGGGACCGGAGGGCCTGTCTCTCGATGGGGGTCCTCAAAAAAGCGCGGCCCGGTAGCACTCCCGCTCCACCGGGGTCAAGGAAGTCTCCAAAAGTTTTTTTCATCCCCGCGCACCCCCTTTGCCACCCCTGTCGACCAGCTGCCGCAGCCCTCTGACAGGCCGCGCCGTCGGGCCGAGAACACGCCTTTTCGTCACGCGACCAAGATGAGGCGCCGCGCTCGATTGGGCAGCCCCTTCCCCCTTTGTGATGGGCGCCTTTGGGGGCGACAGCGGGAGGATACGATGCCTCGGGGGCATGGCGGCGGGTCGGCACAAAAGCGTGTGTTTGTTCGGTTGCCTCGCGTGAAGTCGGCGAGTAAGGAGGCGCGCCCTGCGCGGCCCCCCATGTGTGGCCGCGCTCCTTTTTGTGGAGGTCGAAGCCATGAACACGAAGCAGCCCAAGCTCTCCGTCGTCATTCCCGTCTTCAACGAGATGGCCACGCTGGCCGAGATCCTGCGTCGGGTGGTGGCCGTGGACTATCCAAAGGAAATTGTCCTCGTCGACGACGGCTCGACGGATGGCTCGCGGGAGTTCTTGGCCAGGCTCGACCGGGAAGGTCTCTCCGCGCTCGATGGGGCCTCGCCGCGCAATATTAATGATGTGTGCGCGGTGTTTCAGCCCTTCAACCAGGGCAAGGGCGCGGCGCTCAGGCGCGGTTTCGAGGTGGCGACAGGCGAGATGATCATCGTCCAGGACGCGGACCTTGAATACGACCCGAACGACTATCCGACGCTGATGGGCCCGATCCTCAGTGGCGACGCAGACGCGGTCTATGGGAGCCGTTTCGCTGGCACGCCGCGCCGCGTGCTCTACTTCTGGCACTCGCTTGGCAACCAGGCGCTCACCACGCTCTCCAACGCCTTCACCGACCTCAACCTCACGGACATGGAGACTTGCTACAAGCTCTTCCGCGCCGAGTGCATCAAGTCGCTTCAGCTCGAAGAGGATCGCTTCGGTTTCGAGCCGGAAGTGACGGCCAAGCTGGCCCGCCGCGGCTGCCGTATCTACGAGGTGCCGATCAGCTACCGGGGGCGCACTTACGCCGAGGGCAAGAAGATCGGCTGGAAGGATGGCGTGCGCGCCGTCTACGCGATCCTGAAATACGCCGTGAAATCAAAGCCCTGAGCGCGCGTTGAAGGCGACCGCCGACGCGGCGCGAATGACCTCTGTCCCCCCTCTCACCCCTCTGAAAGTCCTCACAATGCTCAACTGGCTCCACTCCATCTGTTCCCGCGACCTCGCCATCGACCTCGGCACGGCCAACACCCTCATCTGCATCCGCGGCGTCGGCATCGTGGCCAACGAGCCCTCGGTCGTCGCCGTTCAGAAGGATTCGCGCAGTGGCAAGCGCGTCTTGGCTGTGGGCAAGGACGCCAAGGAGATGCTCGGCCGCACGCCGGGAAACATCCAGGCCATCCGCCCGATGAAGGACGGCGTCATCGCCGACTTCGACATCACTGCGGCCATGCTGCGCCACTTCATTGAATTGGCCCACAACCGCAAAGCGCTCGTCAAACCGCGCATCGTCATCGGCATCCCTTCGAACATCACCGAAGTCGAAAAGCGCGCTGTGCGCGAGGCGGCGGAGAACGCCGGTGCAAGAGAGGTCTTCCTCATCGAGCAACCGATGGCGGCGGCGATTGGCGCCGGACTGCCCATCACTGAGCCCTCGGGGAACATGATCGTCGACATCGGCGGCGGCACGACCGACGTGGCGGTCATCTCGCTGTCCGGGACGGTCTTCTCGAAGTCGGTCCGCGTGGGCGGCGACAAGATGGACGAGGCGATCCTTCAGCACGTCAAGCGCAAGTACAACCTGCTGATCGGCGAGCGCACGGCAGAGCAGATCAAGATGGGCATCGGCATGGCCTATCCTTCCGAGGAACAGGCGACGATGGAGATCAAGGGCCTCGACCAGGTGGCCGGCGTGCCGCGCACCCAGACCGTCTCCTCCGACGAAATCCTCGAAGCGCTCAGCGAGCCGGTGAACGGCATCGTCGAGGCGGTCAAGGTCACGCTGGAGCGCACGCCTCCCGAGCTCGCTGGCGACATCGCCGATCGCGGCATCGTCCTGGCCGGCGGCGGCGCGCTGCTCAAAAACCTCGATCAATTGCTCCGCGAGGAGACTGGCCTGCCCGTCTTCCTCGCCGAGGATCCGCTGTCCGCCGTCGTTATCGGCGCGGGCAAATCGCTCGAAGACATCGAGATGCTGCACAAGGTCTGCCAGGCGAACAGCTGACAATCACAGCCTGCCCCGCCCAGACCTGAACGGTTGTCTCGTGAGCGCCCTTTGGGGTGCTTCAGCCCAGTCGCGCGTGGCCGAAGAGCCTGCCTGCGCCTGTGCGACCGACGCGTCCGCTCGTCGCCCCTGATCCGCTTCTGACTCGCCAGAGAGGACATTTCTTTGACCGCAAACACGACCTTGGAACGAAGCATCGCTGCCCTGCGCGCCGGACATCCCGCAGAGGCCCTCAAAATCGCGGCGGACGCTCTGGCCACCGCTGTTCGCGAACATGGCGCCGGCAGTCCCGAGCAGGCGCGCGCGCTCTTCGATCAGGCCAACCTCTTCGTCTTGTTGGGCAATCTCGACGCCGCGCTCGACGCTGTCAGCCGCGCCGCGGAGATCTCCGCCACAGACGACCCGAGCAGAGGGGCCCAGCTCGACTACCTGAAGGCGCGTGGCGAGCTTTTGCAGAAGATGGGGCGCTTTGAGGAGGCGCTCGGCGCCTATCGCGAGAGCATCGAGGGACGGCGGGCTTTTTATGGGGACCAGAGCGTCGGCCTCGCGCGGGGAGAACTGCCGCTGGCCAGTCTTATGTTGCAGCGCGGCGAGGTCGAACGTGCCGAGGAGCTCATCGAGTCGGTTGCCGGCTGTCTGTGGCACGCCAAAGACGAGATGCTCGCGCCGTCACTCGCGCTTCGGGCCCTGATCCTGGCCGCGCGCTATGGCGATGAGCGGCCGATGTTCGAGCATTTCGACCTGCTTTCCGGCGACCAGCAGCAGGCCCTGATTCAGAGCCTGGTTCAGCTCGTCCAGACGGTGCCGCCCGAGGCCGCCTACCTCGCGTTGCAGGAGCTCAGGGAACGCCTGGAAGAGTTTGATTCGCCCGACATCGCCAAGAAGGGCGCGACGCCTTTTGCCGAGGAGCTCGCGGTCATCGTCGAACTGCAGAATGGCGTGGCGCAGCGGCAGTCGAATGCCGAGCGCGTGCGCGAGACGCTGACATGGCTGGCCCGGCACTATGAGCGGCATCGCGTGCTGCCCCAGCTCATGACCGTTCAGATGCGGCTGGCCCGGCTCAGGGCGGCGGAGGGCGATCTGGTTGGCGCGCGCGGTGATTTTCTCGCCATCGCCGAAAGGCTCGACGGTTTGGGAGAGGACGCGCTGGCCCTGCCCATGCTTTGCGAAATCGCCACCTTCCTCGCCACGCAGAAGGATTTGGACGGCGCGGACGCGCGCTTTCGTCAGGCCTGCGAACTGGCCAAAAAGCAGAAGGACCCGCGCCATTTGGGCAACACCTGCGCGGCTTACGGGCTCTTCCTCCAGCACCACGGACGCGAGGCAGAGGCCTGGGATTGGGTCGAGAAAGCGCACGAGATTCTCAAGGACGAGGGACTGGCGGCGCTTCAGCTGCGGCTCCACCTCAGCGCTCTTTGCAAGGGCACGCCCTGCGGTTGCACGCCCAAATCCGACGCGCTCACTGGCGAGCTCGAACGGCGCGTGCGCGCTCAGCTTCCCGAGGGCCTGATCGGCGCGCTGCGCATCCATCCGGCCAAGGGCATCGAGCTCTCGCTCAGCCGGGCGCCCAACGACGAAGAGAAGGCGGTGCTGCAGCGGGCGATTCCCGAGGCCATTGAGCAGATCAAGTCCATTCGCATCGACAAGGCCATGGCGTGAGGAGCGCGGGGGGCGCGTTTTTCCCAAGGGCGTGAACAGAGCGCTGCGGTCCCCAAGATCGCGGCCTCAGGGACTGTCGGCGACGGCGGGCGCCAAAAGATGGGGGCGCTTTCTTCGAGTGACTGTCGCCAGCGCTTTCATCGGTCGCCGGGCGCGTGCCGCGCGGGCCATGTCGGAGCATCCTTCCAACTCGAAAAGGACGGGCGGACGCCATGACCTTCCTCGCGGACCTGCACATCCACTCCAAGTATTCGCGCGCCACCAGCCGCGACTGCGACCTCGAACACCTCGCGCTGTGGGGCCGCCGCAAGGGACTGACGCTCATCGCCACGGGCGACTTCACGCACCCGCTCTGGTTTCAGCAGCTGCGGGAAAAACTCGTCCCCGCCGAGCCTGGCCTCTTTGCCCTGCGCGACGACATCGACCGCGCGATCCAGGCAGAGCTGCCCGCCTCCTGCGCCCAGGCGCCGATCCGCTTCATCCTCTCGGCGGAGATCTCGACCATCTACAAGCGCGACGGGCGCACGCGAAAAGTCCACCACGTCCTCTACGCGCCCGACTTTGAGCAGGCCGAAGCCCTGCGATGCGCCCTTGGCCGCGTCGGCAACCTCGCCTCGGACGGCCGCCCCATCCTCGGTCTCGACTCGCGCGACCTGTTGGAGATGGCGCTGGAGAGTGGACCGGGCCTCTTCCTCATTCCGGCGCACATCTGGACGCCGTGGTTCTCCGCGCTCGGTTCCAAGTCCGGCTTCGACAGCATCGCCGACTGTTACGCCGACCTCGCCGGCCACATCTTCGCGGTCGAGACAGGTCTTTCGAGCGATCCCTTGATGAACTGGCGCGTGCCCTCGCTCGACCGCTACCGCCTGGTGAGCAACTCGGACGCGCATTCGCCTGCCATGCTGGGGCGCGAGGCCAACCGCTTCGACTGCGCGCTCGACTACCCCTCGCTGCGCCACGCTTTGGCCACGGGCGAGGGCTTTGGCGGCACGATCGAATTCTTCCCCGAAGAGGGAAAGTATCACCTCGATGGCCATCGCCATTGCGCGCTCAGGCTCACGCCAGAAGAGACGCGTCAGTATGGCGGGCGCTGTCCCAAGTGCGGCGGCATCATCACGGTCGGCGTCCAGAGCCGCGTCGAAGATCTCGCCCAACGCGACGAGGGGTTTTGTCCACCTGGCGCGGCTGGTTTCGAGAGCCTCATCCCGCTGCCCGAGATCGTCGGCGAAATCGAGCGCGTCGGCGTTCAGAGCCAGCGCGTGCGTCGCGCGATCGACCAGCTGACCGAACGCCTGGGCCCCGAGCTCCACATTTTGCGCGCCTCGCCCCTGGAAGACATCGCGCGCCAGTCGTCGCCCCTGTTGTCCGAGGCCATCCGCCGCCTGCGTCAGGGCAAGGTCCATCGCGAGGCGGGCTACGACGGCGAATTCGGCGTTATCCGTCTGTTCGAGCCGCGCGAGCTCAATGATCGCGGCCGTTCGCCCTTGCTCTTCAGCCTGCCCAAGGCCCGTTCCAAGGCGAGCGACAGAGCGCGTGTTCCGTCTTCCGAGGCACAGGCTCAGGCTCGACGCCACCCCGACGCGTCCTCGTCCGACTCCGAAACCCAGGCGGACGCGGAGGCCAACGCCGACGCCCCTCCGGACGGCGAGACACCCGCGAAAGCGAACCGAGCCGCCTCTGACGCGACGCTACCGCAGCCCGGCGAGCCAGCTTCCAGCGCGCTCTCATCCCAAGCGCCGCCGCCCGTCTGCGACCCCGCCGCGCCAGGCGTCGCCGACCTTCCGCTCTTCGCCTCGCTGAAGACCGCGCCCAGCCCCTTTCTCGACGCGCTCGATCCCGATCAGCGCCGCGCCGCCGCCATCACGCGAGGCCCGCTTTTGATCATCGCCGGCCCAGGAACGGGCAAGACGCGCACGCTCACCCACCGCCTGGCGCACCTCGTCGCCGTCGAAGGCGTCGACCCCGCGCGCTGCCTCGCCATCAGCTTCACGCGCAAGGCCGCCGGCGAACTCAAAGAACGCCTGCTTTCGCTCCTCTCCGAGCGCGCCCGCGCCATCCGCGCCACCACCTTCCATGGCTTTGGCCTCGACTTTTTGCGCGAGGAAGCGGCTCTGGCAGGCCTGCCCGGGGATTTCAGCGTCATCGAAGAAGAGGGCGAGCATGGCCGCCGCGCCCTCATCGCCGAGCTCTTCCAGCTCTCCGCCAGCGAGGTCGATCGTCGCGCCGAAGCCATGCGCCGCGATCCCGACTGCGAGGACGCCCGCCGCCTGCGCGAGGCCCTCATCGCGCGCGGTCAGGTCGATTTTGACGCGCTCATCGACCTGCCAGTCCACCTCCTGTCGACCCATCCCGACCTCGCCGAACGCTGGCGCGCGCGCTTCGATCACATCTGCGTCGACGAGTATCAGGACATCGACGAGCGCCAGTATCGCCTGGTCCAGCTCATCGCCCCTCCCACAAAGAGCCTCTGCGCCATTGGCGATCCGGATCAGGCCATCTACGGCTTTCGCGGCGCCTCGGTTGGCTTCTTCCTCAGGTTCGCCGCGGACCGTCCCGGCGCGCGAGAAGTCACGCTGACGCACAACTACCGCTCGTCGCCGACCATCGTGGCGGCCGCCCTGGAGGCGATTTCCCCGCAGACCTTGGCGCCGCGCCGCGTCCTTCAGCCCGTCCGCCAAAGCGACATCTCTCAGATCCAGCTCTTCGAAGCGCCGAGCGAGCGCGCGGAGGCCGACTGGATTGCCGAGACCATCGAGGCCCGAATCGGCGGCATGAGCCACCGCGCCATGGACGCGCGCGCGGGCCTTGGTCACACGCCCGCCGACACAGGGCGCGAACTCGGCTTTTCCGACTTTGCCATCCTCTATCGGACCGACGCCCAGGCCACCGCGTTGATGGAGGCACTGACGCGCCGCAGCCTGCCCTTCCAAAAGTCTGGCCACGATCGCCTGTTGTCCCGCCGCGGCGTGCGCCGTCTGCGCGACGCGATGCGCCACCTCGTCATCTCGGGCGAAGGCGCCCGGCTCTCCGCCAGCGAGTCCCTGCTCAAGGTCGTCCGCGCTCTCGACGAACAGGCGGGCGGCGGCGACTCTGAACTCTCCAGCGCCTTTGATCTCATCAGCCCGCTCGCGGCTCAGGCCCAAGACACGGCCGCGCTTCTCGCCCGCATCGATCAGGGACATGAAATCGACGCCCTGGACCGCCGCGCCGAACGCGTTTCGCTGCTCACCCTGCACGCCTCCAAGGGGCTGGAGTTTCCGGTCGTCTTCATCGCTGGCTGCGACGACGGCCTGCTCCCGCTCAGTCACGGCCCCCAGCCGCTCGACGCCGAGGCGCTCGCCGAGGAGCGTCGGCTCTTCTTTGTCGGCATGACCCGCGCTCGCGACGAGCTGTTTTTGTCGCGCGTCCTGAAGCGCCAGATCTGGGGTTCGGAACGCGAGATGGCGCCCTCGCCCTTTCTCTCGGCCATCGACCACAGCCGCCTCACGCGCCTGTCCCCCGCGCCTCGAAAGCGCCGCGCCCGACAGCTCAAACTGTTTTGATCGTGCGCCAGCGTTGGCCTCGTCGGTGGAAAGGGGCGCGATCGAAGCGAAGCCTCAGGCCTTCCCGCCGTGCACGCGTGGCTGGTTTGAACGCGGGTCACCTCTGGCGCGTCGGCAATCGCTCTTGGCCCGCGCGCGTTCTTGGGCGCGTGGGCGATGCGGTGCGCTTTTAGCGATGCGGCACGTGGAGCGCGCCTTTGCGGCCCGCCTCGCGCAGGAGGAGCCCGGCCTTGTGTCGCCGCGCGGCGTCCGGTCCGATAAAAAATCCCGGCGGGTTGGAGCGCACGTAACGCCGTTTGAAATAGGCGCGCACCTCTTCGAAGGCGACGTGCAGCAGGTCTGGCTTGCGCTCGCGCCGCGTCTTGTCTCCGACGGCCACGAGTTCGGCCCACAGGCGTCCGGAACGCAATTCGCCCGCCTCGTCGATCAGGCTGCGCTCGTAATGAAAGACCGCGGAAGCGACCTCGTCGATTTCGAGCATCCCGCTGTTGCGGCCACGCCTGAGCGTTCGGGCCACGGCGTCTCCGGCCAATGGCAGGTGCAAATAATAGGCGCTTTCGACCAACGCCTTTTGGCAGTCGCCATTGACGGCAATGGGCTCAAAGCGCGGATCAAAAACTTCCGGATACGCCTCAAAAGCGCGCGGTTCGATTTGGCGCAAAAAAGCCCGTTCGTCCTCGGGCGTCATAAAAAAGAAAAGCGTCGCGGCCATGTCATTCTCCAGAATCAATCGACATCAAACACGCCGATTTTATTTTTAGAGATTTTCGTCATTTTTCAGAATCGCGAGGTTCGTTTTCTGATTCTTTCGCTTGGCGCGGGTTGTTTCGCGCGTTTTATTTTATTGTTGTTTTTTTAGGTTGAACGCGTCCGGTTTATTTTCCCGGTGATGAGAGGCGTGGTTCAGAACGCCATTCGCCCAAAAATGGGCGTTTTTTTAGTCCGAACGCGATGTGCCGAGCCATTTGTTCCGCGCGGGGAAGACCGCATTGAAAAGTTTGAATCGAGCAGAGCTGATTGCATTGAAAAGTGCGAAGCGGGCAGGGCGGAACGCATAAAAAAACCGCCAAAAGCGCATGGATTTATCGGCGTTTTTGGCGGGGGAGTAAGCGCGGCGAAATTTTTCAGAAGCGTTCCCAGTGGATGACTTCTTCGAGGGCGCGTTTGGGGGCGATGTCGACTTTGCCGTCCGCGTGTCCGACGGCGATGAGGGCGACGAGTTTCATGCCGGTGGGGGCGCCGAGGAGAGCGCCGACGGCGTCGACGTAGACTTTTTTGTCGCCAGCGACCCAGCAGGTGTCGAGGCCGAGGCCGGTGGCGGCGAGCAGCATGGTGGTGACCGCGCCGCAGCAGTCTTCGAGGTAATACTTGGTGTCTTTGCTGAAGAGGGCGATGCAGGCGACGCCAGGCGAGGCGATGAATTTGCCGTTGGGCACGAGGTCGACGAGGGCGCGGCGGCGTTCGGCGTCGGTGACGACGACCATTTCCCAGGGCTGGACATTGAGCGCGGTGGGGGCGAGGCGTCCGGCGGCGACGATTTTTTCCAGTTGTTCGCGCGTGGCGGGCTTGTCGGCGTAGGCGCGGCAGCTGTGGCGGGCGGCGATGGCGTCAAACAATTCCATGTTCGGTTCCTCCATTGATGGGGTGTGGGTGAAAAGCGGCGCGCTCCTGGCACATCAAAGCGCGCTCGGCCAGGATTCTTTTCACGCGAAACTATTTTTGTTTGGCAGGCGCCATTGGACTTTGGCGTGTGGGCTCGGAAGGGTGGGGGAGGCCAGTGGTGGCTTTGGCGGCGCCTCGCCCCTCCAAATCATCGAAAAGCGTCTGCAAATACGCCTGCCCCCGCAGAAGCCCCTCGCCCTCGCCATCATTGAATAATATCTTTTGGGCGCCACAATCATAGGCGGCTTTTTGTCCAGGAGCGATAAACCCGAATCCATTGCTGAAAGTATAAAAAGCGTATGCTTCACCATCGGGCGCGGCGAGGTCTTTGCTGAATACAAATTCCTCGTGAGGCAAATCGAGCTGCTGGAGAAGCGTGGCGCACAAATCGGTCTGCGAGCCAATCCGATCGATGATTTTGGGCGATTGAATGGCGCCGCCGGTCCAGATCATGGGGATGCGATAGCGTCTGGGATCGTGGATTTTAAATTCCGGATAGCGCGTCCCGTGATCGGCGATGAGAATGACGAGCGTATCGTTCCAAAGCGGCTGCGAGCGGACAAAATCCAAAAACTCTCCCAGGGCATTGTCCGAATAATGAAGCGAACTCTTATAGCGATCGAGCAATGAGTCGCCCGTAAAGCGCGGCGCGGTGGGAATGGTGAATGGCTCGTGACTTGTCAGGGTGAGGGCGACCTTGAAAAACGGCTTTTGGTTTTTAGCGTCGGCCAATTCCCTCAAATCCTTCTCAAGCGCGCCGAACAGGACATGATCATAGACGCCCCATTTGGTGCGAACCTCGTCCCTGGCGAAATCTCCCTCGCCCACAATGGATTCAAACCCATTGCCAACCAAATAAGAGCGCATGTTGGCGAAGTCCTCGTCGCCGCCATAATAAAATTTGAGATCATAGCCTGCCGCTTTGAGTTTTTTGGGCAGCGAGGGCAATTGCAGCGATTTGTCCGGACGCGCCATGACGCGGCTTTTGGGCTGTGCCGGATAGCCTCCGAGCGTGGCGACAATACCGCTGTCAGTGCGCGTGCCGCTGGCGTGAAGATTGGTGAAGGCAATGGATTCTTTAAACAGCGCATTGAGCCGCGGCGTCACGTCGGTTTCGCCACCCAAAGGCGCGATGAAATTACCAGAAAAGCTCTCCAGCAAAATCAGGAGAATGTTGGGACGCTTTGTTCTGAGAAGCGCGTTGTCGTGCGCCCGAAAGCGATCATCGGTTAATTCGGCGAATATCTTTTCGGCCTTTTGGGCCTCCATAAACCGGTATTGTTTGTCAAAATCGCGGTTCCACTGAAGAGAATCGAGAAAATTCCAGACCGGATTGATGGCGGCGTGATTCAAGAAGGTGTTTTGGCTGAAATAAACGCGGCCGACATTCATGGTCGCGGTCGACAGTCCTCCGCGAATGGGGATGAATAAAAATCCGGCCATGGCGAGGATGACAGCCGCCTGGATCGGACGTTTTGAAGCGGTGTTTTCAGGCTTTGGACGAATCCAGAAGAAATAAATCGCGTAAAACGCCGCGATTCCCAGGATAATCAATGAGAGATCGCGCGCGACCATGGAGAAGGTAAAGCTCGCGGCGACATCGCCGGGCTGACGCAGATAAAAAAGAATCGACGGCGCGTCCATGTGCGCGCCCCAATAACCATAGAGATCGACGTCTGGAACCATAATCCAGAAGATGAGTGCGAGCGCGACTGCGACATAGACGTCCAACACGCGCGATTTTATTTTTAAGATCGCGTCGATCGCCAAATACAGCGCGGGAAAAATGGTGAAATAACCAGCGCACGACAGGTCAAGCGCGAGGCCATGCCAGAGGACGGCGAGCCAATCCTGGGCTTCGACCTCGTGGGCGAGGTCGCGGTGAAAAGCCAAAAAGAATGGTTTCTCACACGCGAACAAAAGGACAAAAAACACATACGTCTTGAGGAGGGAGGCGAGTCGACTCATGTGGGGTGCACCGGCGAAAAGGGGGGCGCAGAGAGCCGAAGCGCCCGGCGATGTCAACCGACAGTTGCAAAAACCCGAAAAAAGCCCATTGACGCGACATCGCCAGTCGACTAGAGGCCCCGCCGCTTTTGGAGGAGTGGCCGAGCGGTCGAAGGCGGCGGTCTTGAAAACCGTTGACTCGAAAGAGTCCAGGGGTTCGAATCCCTTCTCCTCCGATGATTGAAGGGTTGGGGATGTCCCGGAAGAAATCCGAAGATATCCTCAACCCTTTGTTTTTATTGAGTTTTCCTTTTTCGTTATCCGAAGAGATCGAGAAAGTCCGAAAATTCCGGGTGTGGTTTTGTGTTTTTCGAGGCCGATGAGGCCTGCTTTCTTGGAACCCAAGAAAAGCGCGCGATGCAAAAAATAAAACAAGCCCTTTGGGATGCCCTGAAAGCCTCAGGCCCGCGCTTGCCCTGTCACGGATGGCGCCGGGCTTTTTTGTTGCCCAACCCTTCAGGCATGAATGCGTGGCGGTTCACTGATTACCTGCACAAACGACAAAAACGCCTTTGCTTTGGCTCTTATCGATTGGGCTGAAGAAGACGCGCGCCTGGTTTGCGGTGGAACCAAAACATCTTTTTGAATGTCTTGATTACGCTGCGACGCTGTATTGACTATAAATATAGCTCTGAATGTTTTTAAAATAGATGTTGTCGATACTCTTGTCGTCATAACTCATGGGCAGATTGTTCCAAAGTGTGACGCGGATGAGGTTATCCACCTCTGCCCTGGTCTCACTTTTTTCTGTCCAATGATCCATCTGCGCGATCAAGGTTTTAATCTTTGTCAAAAGTTCACTGGCGAGATTTTTAATGTTTTTGATGTCTTCTCTGGTCAGGTCATCTTTATCCTTGCACAACAAAGTAAAGACAGTGAGCTCCTCTTCGCTGGAGAAGCCCTCTCGGATATAGCGTTGTTCTTCCCGCGACATACTGTTTACAAGATCGAAGAGTTCAGCGAAGATATTTTCAATTTCGACCTGATTCTTTGCCAAGTTATAATCTTCTATGATCTTTTGATAGCGATCATAATAATCGAGGTTCGTTGGGTTTGTTTTCAACATACGCTGGATGCGTTCATCGACGAGCGACAACAAATCCTTCAGGAGCAATCCTTTTGTCGGCGATTTGGTAAATTCTCGACGCAAAATATCAAAGTTAATTTGAGAAATATCAAAGCGCCTGTCCTGCTCGTCAGCGGAATTGGGTGCCAGCACCAGGTTTTCGCTGATGATCTGATTGATTTCGACCATTAACGCCGTGTTGTCGGCGTGTCGGCGTTTCTGGTGTAATAATTTATCAATCGCCATGATGGCGTCGCGATATTGCTTTTGTTTTTCACTCAAATCGTCGCGCTGCAGGTATTGCATCACCTTACGAAGTTCAGACGTATAGGTCTGAAACTCTTTTTTTTCTTTCATCGTTGCAGTGGCAACCTCGGCACCTGCCCGGAGCGCTTCCATTTTCTGAAAATCTTTGGCCTCCACGAGCGCGTCAAGAGAGAATCCGCGTTTTTGGAGAAAGGTATGGGCAAGTTCGATCAGTTCCGCGACACGGGCGATCAGTTGATCCTTATCGATGGTCGGATCGGTTCCTGCCTGGCCACCATGGTCGTCGACAGTGTAGTCAGCCAAAGCCTCGCGCAGCGCTTTGACAATACCGATATAATCCACAATCAGGCCATTGCTCTTTCCCTCGTTGACGCGGTTGGCGCGGGCAATGGTCTGCATCAATGTGTGGGCGTGCAGCGGTTTGTCGAGATAGAGACAGGAGAGGCTTTTTACGTCAAATCCCGTCAGCCACATGGCGCAGACAAAAACAATTCGGAAGGGATGGTTTGGATCCTTAAAATCTTTGTCCAGCTCGCGCTTTTCCATTTTGGCGCGATGCTGAAGAATGTCTAACCCCCATTTCTGGAAGGTCTGAATTTCATTCTGTTCCTGACTGACGACGACGGCCATTTCTGTTTCTTTGAGCCAATATAATTTTCGCTCAAGCTCCTGCTTTTCCTGTTGGGAGGAGAGTTTTTTGATTTGAGTTTCTGTCTCGGCGATCTTTGTTTTCCAATAATCTTGGACAAAATTATACATGCGGACACAGGTCACCTTGTTGAGACAGACAAACATCGCTTTGCCGCTCGTCCAAACATCGGTGTAATGCTCCACAAAATCTCTGGCGATTGATCTGAGGCGCGGTTCAGCGGTCAGAATATGGATTTCCTTGGCAAATTCCCGCTCCAGTTTTTCCTGTTGATGGACATCCAGATCAGCGGCTTCGATCGCGTCAATGATCTCCTGACTAATGTCAGGATTTTTGATGGTTCCCAGTCGCTCACCTCGGTTTTCATAATACAGCGGCACTGTGGCGCCGTCGTCGACCGCGCGTTTAAAATCATAGATCGAAACATAGCCGCCAAATGTCCGCTCCGTGATCGCGTCGCTGGAAAACAGCGGCGTTCCAGTAAATCCAATGCGCGAGGCTGTCGGCAAAAGAGCGGTCATGTTTTCCGCGAAGACGCCATATTGGCTGCGGTGCGCCTCGTCCGACATGATAATAATATCGTGATCGGGTGTGATGGGCTTTTGGCCAGTTTTGTTGAACTTTTGAATCAACGTGAAGATAAATCCGGGATTGCCCTTGAGTTTATGGATCAAATCATCGCCACTTTGCGCGATAAATTGCGACGCCTTGACCGAGCCAAGCATACCGCAGTTTTCGAATGTGTCGCTGATCTGTTTGTTCAATTCATCGCGGTCGGTTAAAATGACGAATGTGGGCGACCCCTCGCATTGGCGCCGGATCTTTTGCGCCAAAAACAGCATCGAATAGCTCTTGCCGCTGCCCTGCGTGTGCCAAAACACCCCGAGTTTGCCGTTTTTCAGCTTTCGCTGCTTATAGACCTCCACCGCTTCATTGACGCCCAGATATTGATGGTTGCGGGCGAGGATTTTTACCGTTCGGCCACCGGAGTGGTCGTAGAGAATGAAATTCTCAAACAGATCCATGAAGCTGCGCTTATTGCAAATGCCCCGGAGCATGGTCTCCAGCGCGACAGATCCTTCCTCGTCTTCTTTCAGGCGTTTCCACTCGTGGAAAAATTCATATTTGCTGCCCAGCGTGCCCACCTTTGCTTCTAATCCGTTGGAGAGCATCAGGAAAGCATTGTAATAGAACAGCTGGGGAATGGTGCTCTGGTAGTCAGAATAGTTGAGGGTATAGGCGTCCTGCACATCCACGTTGTGATTCTTCAGTTCCACGAACAGCAGCGGAATGCCATTGACAAAGCCGACAATATCCGTCCGGCGGCGATGGATTTCGCCGTGAATCTTCAATTCCTTGATGGCCAGGAAGTGATTGTTCTCGGGATTTGCAAAATCAAATACCCGAATCCGCTCCCGCTCTGTCTCGCCATTGGGCTTTTTGATCGTCACAGGGACGCCATCCCGGAGGAAGCCATACTTTTCCTCGTTGATCTGCATCAGGGAGGCGGAATTCAGATGCTGCTCCAATTGTTTGACAGCATCTTCGTATACCGTGTTTGTCATCCAGGGGTTCAGTTTAAACACAGCGTCCTTGAAGTATCGCCAGAGAACGATCTCCTGATAGCTGTTCCGCCCAAAAGTGCCGTCGTCGCCCAGTTTTTCGCTATTGTGGGCAAAGGCGACATCCCATCCCAGCTCGTCGTGGAGCAAAGCGCCCGCGCTGTCCTGGACGAGTTTGTTTTCCGTGTAATCGTGAGACATATTAAGCCACCACCTCGTTCGTTGTGTTTGTTTCACCCAGCAGATTTGTTATATGCTTTTCTATAGCCTGGACTTTGCTTGGGAGTGCTTTTTTGTAAATCCGAATCATTGATCCTCGAACGCGTTCTTCTGAAAAAGAAACAGCTTGAGAAATTCTATAAAATATACTGTGAGTCTCTTCTGTCAGACAGCTGTTTAAAGTCTCAGCCACCCTGTCTGCAGATGTTCCCCAGTCAGCTGCCAGGCGCTCATAATTTTCAGGTGTGTTGACTTGTGTTAAAATCTCTTTTTCTGGCGGACTATTTCCAGGAAGATATTTTATATGATGACGCTGTAAAATATCAAATTCCTCGTCTTTTAAAGTTCGATTTTCCAGGGTGTGTTCCAATGTCTTTTTGATGCGTTGTATTGATTTATTTTTTTGATCGCCATCCAAAAAAGCGATGTAGCGAAACGACTCTCTTTGCGCTGTCTCACGATAATGGACAGCAAGGGCTTTAAGGACAGCTTCAGCGGATCCTGATGGAATAATCTTGATCCGTTCGCGAACTTCTAGAGATAATATATTTTCTAGAAAATCCTTTGCTGCCGCATCTTCCACCAGAATATGGAGTTCATTTGTCTTTTCTCTAGCTAAAAGTCCAAAAGCGTATTCTGGAGAGATCCCTGGAATGATTTCGTTTTTTGATTCACCACGTCGAATAAAAATTCGACCTTCGGGAGGTAGAGCTTCTAAAACTTCTTTAGAGTGGGTAGAACAGATGATTTGACAATTATTTGTGTTGCATAGTTGCTTCAATGTCTCGATTAAACGGATTTGTGCTCTTGTATGCAAGCCGAGCTCGATCTCATCGACAACAATAAGCGCACCTTTCCCCGCGCTGATAATTTCCAGGATTAAGCCAAGGACGGCGTGTTCTCCCGCTCCCATGTTGAATCCCGTATACCTTAAGTCGCCCCTCATCGTCGAAAAGAGTTTGTGTGCATTAAATTCTTTGAGTTCTATATTTGTATACGGGCGATCGAGGACATAGGACATCGAACGCTCTAACTGCTTCCGTTGATTATCGTCAAATGCCTGCTTTTTAAATTTTTTAGAATAACCTTGATGGGTGCTGCTTTCCGAGGGAGGGACTATTCGCTGGATCCCTAAAAACGAGACAACTCTTGCTGGACGGCGGTTGTAGTCGTTCCACTTTCCATCGGGCTTTTTTCTCCTGATGTCCGTCGCGGGGGCATCTTTTCCGAGATATTCCGCTTTAATCTCGAGCTCAGCGATTCCTTCTTCGTCAGAATTAAATGTAAAAAAATCGCTGTAGCGATAGTAGCGTCTGATTTGTGACGTGTTGAGCCGGACTCTGTTTTGAGGCGTAAAGGAGCCGCTGTTATGAAAGGCGCAGGCTGCCATCGCCAAGATGGTAGACTTTCCCGAACCATTTTCGCCGACGATCGCCGTTATTGGATACTTAAAGTTTAATTCAAAGGGCGCGCGCAATCCGCGAATGCCTCCCTTGGTGATGCCTAACCTTTTTAAAGAGTTGAGCGATTTTCTATGTTCAAACCACTTGAAATTATCCTCATCAAGCTGGGATCTTTTGTAAGACATTTTTACACCTCGATTTCTCCGTTCATCAGTTTGGGGAGCAAGCGGTTATAGACCTTTCCGAGGATACTGAATCAGAAGAAGCTTCTGAAGCCATCGCGTCCAAGCCGAGGTCCTCTTACAAAAGAGGACCCGCGCTGTCCTGGACGAATTTGTTTTCGGAGTATTCGTAGCTCATGAATTGCCTCTTTTTCTGGAGTCTGTTTCCTTTGTTAGATTTTTGGTTAATTGAGTATTGTTCCACAATTCATTAAAGTGTTCCGTATACAATTTGAAGCCTTTACCACCGTTGAGATACTTATAGGTGATCGTTTGCTGACTTCCGCGGCCATACCAATATGGCCCGACATAAAGCACATTATCAGAACGCCAATAGAAATCCAAAGTCATCGTATCATATCCCTTAACAATGATCTTCCCTTTGGCGTTTTTTTTATTCAGCTTATCCGCCCAATCGACCAGTGTGTTGATTGAGTTTTTAATATTCTTATTGTTCTCTTCCTTTACCCGTTGAGCAATGAATTTAGAAGAAGGATTCATTGTAAGGATTCTAAAATTCACGCCTTTTTTCAAGTATCCCAACATCCGGTCATCGGTTTGCTTGGATCGGAAAGAACTTAATCCAAAAGCTACAATATCCACTTGACGCTTGGTCTGCTCGAGTTCTATTTCACAGTCGCTGTTTATTTCGGCACGTGTGGAGGTAATGGTTTTTATTGCCCACTCATCCAATAGAGACACTTGCTTTCGCTCAACAAAAAAGTCGTGCATTAAGATAACAAGGCCAGATGCAATTAAAGAACATCCTGTGCTCAGTAATATATTATTCCAAGGAGCAGGGGAATACGCGCTTGCTATACACAAGCCAGTCCCGACAAGAAGAATAACAACACCTGCAAACAGCGACTTCCAATTATAAGTTTCTTTCATAGTTACACCTCAATTTCTCTGCTCATCAGTTTGGGGAGCAGGCGGTCACGGGCTTGTTTCAGTTCTGCGTATTGTTTGTTCTTTGTCTGAATCTGCGCAAATAGTGGTGCAACGCATTTTTCAAATGCCTTGATAATTGTTGCAGAAGGTTTGAGATACGGCAGAACTTTAATTTTATCCACCTGCGCACGTTGGCGACCATCACTTCCTATCATACTGTTTATTGATTCCTGTCTGAAATCTTCTGTCCGGGCAAGTAGATATACCATATAAGGGCTAATTCCATTTGAACGCATAATAATAAACTCCGTAGAGCCGACTGCGCCTTCATCAGATTCGATACCGCTGACAAATGCGGTCTTTCCATTTTCGAGACACGGTGTTATTCTCGCAAGTAGAGTATCCCCGTTTTGAAATTTGCTTCCTGAATTTGAAAGTGTGGTGGTAAAGTCATCTGCATTCAAAACCATGGATGTAGTGCTTAGAGCGGACATCGGGATACTTTGTTTCATGCGTTCCTTACTTAATGTAACTTTTGGGTTGAAATGAATAACATTCTCCAAACGGCATTGCACCCACCCCTCTGGAACTCCGTCGATAATTTTTGTCTTTTCATGCCCCGGGAATTTCAAATCCACAAACCACTCTTTGTAGAGACGCTGTGCTGCCTCTTCTAAGAGTTTAATTTGCTTTTGGTTGGTTTCGATGAGGTCGTCATAAGCGGACAGGATTGAGGCAATACGATTTTGTTTTTGAATATCGAAATTTGGAACTAGAAAATCTAAAATTTCTTTCTTATTTCCACGAGGCATTTTGGTTCCATTGGCGCCTGCCATCATGTGATCAAAGAATGAGTCTTGAGAGAGAACATAGTATAGAAATCTATTGTTTAATACTTTTGTTTTAAAGACGAGAACGTCATTTGAGCATCCGCCGACTCTGTTAGAAAACCATATTTTTTTAAAGTATGGTCGGATGTTAGAAACAAGGATGTCGCCTGGAGCATATTGAGTGACCTTTGTTGTTTCTGGTAAACTCTCGCATTCAAAAATGCCGCCTCGATTCGGGAACATATTTTCTGTTGATATATAATTCTCTTGTTTTATGTCGACAATGTTTGTTTTGTCGCTTGCATAGTATGCGATTTCAGATAATTTAATCATAACCCCATCTCCTTCAGGTTTTTAGAGATGGTTGCCATGAGGGTGTTGGATTCTTCCTGAAGTTTTAAGAGTTCCCGGTGGATTTCGCCCATGCGCTGGGCAAAATTGACGCCATCGTCTTTGGTTTCGGCCACGCCGACATAGGCGCCGGGTGTCAGGGAATAATTTTTTTCCGCGATTTCCTTCAGGGTGGCCACTTTGCACAAGCCGGGGATATCGCGATATTCGCCATTCTCGCCGAATTTGGAATAAAGCCATTCAGCTTCCCGGGCGACGAGGCGCTTTGCTTCCAATTCGGCGATTTTGTCGTCGAATTGCGCCGCGACCTTTTTCCTGTCGCGCCTGGAGGCGCCTTCCTGGGCTTTTTTGGATGATTCGCGCGCCGCGGTGATCTGTTGGTCGAGTTCCGCAGCTGCCTTTGCAAAATCCGCGCTGCCGAGCGCTTCTCGATATTCGTTAAGTAGTTTTTTATATTTATCAGTTTCGCCACGATAGAGCCAGACGATGGCTGTGAGATTTTTTAATTGCCATGGGCTCCACTCATTGAGCGTGCGGTCGACGACTGTGTAATAATTTCGCGCGTCGAGGAAAAGGACATTTTGTCCTACAGCGCCCCCCCAATGCCTACATGTGAACACATATTCTTTGTCTTGCCCTTGTCGAAGAACCACAGGGAGCAGGGCAGGGATTTGGTATAAAAGAAATTATTACCCACGCTCATCATCACGTCGACATGACCGGTTTCGACGAGCTTTTGGCGAATCTCTCGATCTTTTCCTGAGCTGTCTGTGGCCGAGGAGGCCATGACAAATCCGGCGCGGCCTCGTTCATTCAAATAAGCGTAAAAATAAGAAATCCAGAGGTAGTTGCCATTGCCGAATTCTTTTTCTTTATTGATGGCGGGCAGGCCAAAGGGCAGGCGTCCGGCGCTCATGGCGGACTCAGATTTGACCTTGTCGACATTAAAGGGCGGATTGGCCATCACATAATCGCATCGGCCCGCGAGACGGTGCGCGTCATGATAAAACGTGTTGGCGTCGTCTCCAGATTTAATAATACCATTGAGGCCATGGACGGCCATATTCATCAGACAAAGCTTGGCGTTGTAGCCGACCTTTTCCTGCCCATAAAAAGTCATGGCCGCGTTGGCGGACATGCCCTCGTGATTCACAAAATCGCCGGTCTGGACAAACATGCCGCCGCTGCCGCAGGCAGGATCGAGCAGGACGCCGCGCCTGGGCTCTAAAACATTGACAATCATCTTGACGAGCGACTTGGGCGTAAAAAACACGCCGTCGTCCGCCGCGATGTTTTTGGCGAATTTATTGAGGAAGTATTCATAAATACGCCCCAGCACATCGCCGCCGACATCGTCCAGCGCGCTGTTATTAAAGATGCGCAAAAGTTCCGCGAGCAGGTCCCGATTAAATTCTGTGTAATTCTTGGGCAAAACACCCTTGAGCTGTTCGCTCTGCGCTTCGATTTTCTCCATGGCCAGATTGACAGCGCGGCCAATGTTGGCGCTCGCCGGAAGATTGACCAGATAATCGTATTGCGCCTCGCGTTCGAGAAACAGAGCGCTTTTGGAGGTAAAATCGCTGGCGCTTACCGGCATAACGCGCCCGCCACGCATGGGGCGGTTTTTAAGAACTTCCGCCTCGGCGCGCTTAAATCGACCATAGGCGTAGCGCAAAAAGATCAGGCCGAGCACAGGCATACAATACTCATTAGAGGTGAGCTTGGAGCCCTGGCGCAGCAAGTCGGCGGATTCCCAAAGGGATTCTTCGAGTTTTTTGAGGTTCAACATAGGAAATTCTCCTGAAAGGGGAGGGGTGGGGGCGTGGGGATTGGATCAAAGTGTTGACTTTTGCAAGCTCTTTCTGGGCCACATCTTTAGTCTTTAATGTGTTGTTTGATGATGATGGTTTGATTGATTAAAAGACGCGTTTCCGAATTGTTTTGCGTTTTAAACATCTAAAAACGTTTTATTGGAGCTACGCTTCACCGC
>JAFVYB010000124.1 GCA_017500825.1 Myxococcaceae bacterium
CCCTCCAGCACCTCCGCCCCGTTAAAATACACGTTGGCCAAATTAAAATCAGCCAATCATTTGGGGGAGCCCGTTTGGGGGGTGTTTTGGGAGGAATTTCGTGGAGAATTGAACAAACGCCGGGCGATGATGCGCGAAAATCAACAATTGCCCCGCGCTGAAGCGGTTTGAGGTTGGCGCGCGCGTCAAGCGCATTGTTAGACGCCGCGGCTGAGTGAAAACGTGGCTCTTTATTCGGAAGCGCGTTTTTTAAATGTGCGCGCTGAAGCGCGAGATCTTCCTTGAAGTCTCGAAAAATTTGGCCTTAAGAGCCAGGTCGCTCGTCTCCAGCTCAGAGAGACGGGAGCTGTTTTGTCTGAAGCATGATTGATGAGGAGGGTTTGATATGCATCTGACACCATTGATGGGAATTCTCTCCCTTTCGATTCTCACCGGTGGCCTGCAGCCGCTTCAAGACGCTGCGCCACTGCCCTTCGACAAGCGCCATGGCTGGACTGAAGATCGCGAGGTCCAGGGCGGCGCCGCGCAAAAGAAATCCCTGCAAAAGAAATTCATCCTGCGCTCTGAACTCAAACCTGATTCGAGCCCGGAGCGCGATCATGCCACGCTCTATGAGCGCGACCGATCCAGTGGGGAATTAATTCGCGTGGCCGAGCGCGTCGAGGGCGCGCGCAAGGCGCCGGATGGCACGCTCTTTTTTGTGCAGAAGCAGCGCCTCTACAAACACCGCGACGGCGTGAACGTTCCCCTTGTCGACAAAAGCTCCGGTGACTTCGACTTCGCGGACAAGAGCGCCAAGATCGCCCTCGTTCGCCTCAATGAAATGGACGATCCGGGCACCCTCGCCCTCGTCGACAGCGAGGGCAAAGTCGAGCGCACGCTCGCCGACGCTGGCCACGGCGCGCTCTGGCTGCCCGTCTTCACGCCGGACGGCAAATCGATTGTCTATGTTTCGGGCGAGACCGGCTTTGGGTCGTTTTTCCGCGTCGATCTCGACGGAACCAACAAGCGCCAGCTGACCAACCAGAACATTCGGCAGGAAACCGGCGGCGTCTTCTCGCAGGACTTTGTGCCGCCCGCCGAAAGCCGCGAGAGAATGCGCTTTGTCACCGACACGCGCCTTGAATACGAGTCCGGGCAGGAAACTTGGCAGCTCGACATCGAGACCGGAGAGACCTGGCGCGTCCGCGTGGCCGTTCCCCAGAAAGGAGTGACGCCATGACGATCTTTGGAAAACCTCCCCTTTCGTTCATCTCGACGCTCGCCAGCGCGCTCGCGCTTCTCGTCCCGGGCGTGGCCTTTGCCAGTAACTTCAACTCGCCGCTCTATGGCTGCGACTACGGCACCTACTCGAAGTGCTACATCTCGGCCTATTACGACATCGCCAAGGGCGACAAAGACGTGGCCGCCAATGGCAAGGACTGGAACTGCGGCTCCAAAGCCTACTCGGGCCACAACGGCACCGACATTGGCATCGGCGGCAACAGCTACATCGGTTCGCGCGGGACCATCGTGGCCATGGCCGACGGCGTCGTCTCCTACACGAACGACGGCTGCGCCAGCATCGGCTCCTACGGCAACTCCTGCGGCGGCGGTTACGGCAACTACGTCAAGATCACCCACTCCGACTCGGACCGAATCACCATTTACGCCCACATGCAGAATGGCAGCGTGGCGGTCAAATCAGGCCAGAGCGTCAAATGCGGCGACAAACTCGGCATGGTCGGCAGCTCGGGCAGCTCCACCGGCGCCCACCTTCACTTCGACGTGCGTCCCGCGAGCGCGCCCGCGGGCGCCAACCGCTTCGACCCCTTCCACGGCAGCTGCAACACGCGCGCCTCTGAATGGAAAAAGCAAAATGGCTGGAAGCAATTGCCTGCCGACGACCAGTGCACGCCTGTGCCGATCAACGACGCGGCCTTCGCCTCCGAGACCATCCCCGACGACAGCGAATTCACCACCGGCCAGAGCTTCACCAAGACCTGGACCCTCAAAAACACCGGCAACACCACCTGGACCAAGGCTGACGGCTACCGCTTCGCCTCCATCGGCGGCACCCAGATGTCCTCTGTCACCTCGGTCGAACTCGGCAGCAGCGAATCGATCGCGCCCGGCGCCACCAAGACCTGGTCCGTCCCCATGACCGCGCCCTCCACGCCCGGCACCTACACCCACAACTGGAGCATGCAGCAAAACGGCACCAACTTCGGCGGCGTCCGATTCACGCGCATCAAGGCTGTCGCGCCCGTCGTCCCCGACGTGAATGACGCCTCGCTCGCCAACGAGAACACGCCAGCTGGCACCCAGATCGTCGGCGGCAGCGGCTTCACCAAGACCTGGACCGTCAAAAACACCGGCAACACCACCTGGACCAAGGCCAAGGGCTATCGACTGGCACACCTCAGCGGCAGTCCCTTCAGCGCCTCAGTCCCCGTGGCGCTCGCTGACGGCGAAACGATCGCGCCCGGCGCCACCAAGACCTGGTCCGTCGCCATGACCGCGCCCATCAGCGTCAAGACCCACTGGGGCGCCTTCCAGATGGAACAAAGCGGTGTCGGCACCTTTGGCCCCACCCTCGAAGTCTCCATCGATGTCATCGAAGAAGCGCCTGAGGACGACCCCGTGGCCGATGATCCTGTGATCGAGCCAGACGCCAGCGTGACGCCGGAAGACGACGCGCAGAGTGGCGACTTGCCCGACGATCCCATTGTCGACGACGAGACCGACACGGGCGTCTTTGGCGAGGACGACCCCAGCACGCCCGACAACCCGACCGATGGCCAGAACGCGACCGCCAACCCGGAAGTCTTCATCTCCATCCTCTCGACTGGTTGCTCGCAAAGCGCCGCCTCTCCCCTGCCCTGGGCCGCGATTCTCCTTGGCCTCGCGCTCCTGCCCCGCAGACGGAACAAGACGCGCTGACCAACCCGCCCCCTCCCCAAAAAAGCCCGACGTTCCCTCGCCGGGCTTTTTTAATGCATTGCGTCTGAAATCATTTTGGCGCCTCGTGCGACCACGGCATCGCGTCTGAAATGATTTCGGCGTCTCAAGCAATCAACGCGCCGTCCGCATCATTGATTATTCAAAAAATCGATTATCAAAAAACATAAACATACCCCATTGTATCCGCATCGTCTTTCAAACCGAATCGCATTGACAGACGCCCGGAGAGCCGAAGCAAAATAATCATAAAAACCAACCAAACTAATCAATTCATCCTCAGCAATATCGACAAAACAAACGCGCCACGCGCTTAAATCACATCCCAACTCATCGCGTCGCGGCAATCGATGCCACCTTTACAAATACACACTTCAAATCCAGCCAGAAAAAATATTCCCAAAACTCAATCAAAACAAATCCCCCCCTGACGCAGGCCATTCAAAAGCGATGGGCGATCCAATTTGAGCCTTGCGACAGAGAAAAGGCGCGACTAGAGGCCCGCCAGGCTCGACATCGGGGTGGTCGCGGCGACACGCGTCGCGGCCTGAGATGACACCCGCACAACCTGACCCGGACAATGCCGGCGGAGGGAATCGACGAGCCGCGGTGCACATCGCCTTCGCGCCCAACGCACCGCTCCCGCGCCGCCGACTGCTTCATCGATTGTTGCCATGCGCGTCGCCTCGCCGCGGGCCCTGTGGGCCTTTTGTCGCCGCCTTCTGGATCTTTTCCGCCCTGCCGCCGTCCTCCTGCCGCGGGCCCTCTGGATCCTCCTGTTTCTCCCCTGCCCCGCCGCTGTCGCCTCTTTTGACGAGTTCGCCGACGAACAACGCCCGGCGCATTTCGAGCTCAAATCGGACAGGGGCGTCTCGCTGGCGCTCAAGGGCGATTTGAAGCTCGGCCTGCACGACATCGAGGGCCAGGGCGGCCCAGAGCACGACAGCGCGACAGACACGCTCACCCTCGGCACGCGCAGTCCGCATGTGGCGCTCGACAGCTTTGAGCTCGCGCTCAGGCTCGGCTTTGAGAGGCACCTCAACGTCAACACGCTGCTCGAATTCACCACCAGCCGCGCCGCCCTCTCCGCGGTCTGGCTCGACTTTCGCGCCGAAGCGCCCGCGCGACTCTTTCACCGCGCCGAGCTCGGCTACCAGACGCCCATCGTGGCGCTCGACCGCCGCAGCGAGCGCTACCCCCTGGCCGCCACGAGCTTTTGGAAAAACCCCGAATTTCATCTGGCCTACGAGGGCGCCTTTTTCTTCACGCCGCGCGTCCATCTGGAGCTCGGGCTCAGCGTCGCCATGACGCGGCCGCTCACCTTCGCCAGCGTCCAACAGACCTCCCTCCAGAGCGGGACGATCAACCTGCTCGCCCACGGCGCGGCCAAAAGCTTTTCGGGCAACGGACCGACCTTTGGCGCGCGAGGGCGCTTCGAGGCCTTTGGCGCTTTTGTCGAAGCGTTTGGCTTCATCGGCAGGCTGGCGGCGCAGTCGGGCACGGACATGCTGCGCAGCGGGTTTCCCAACTACCGCGCGCTCGACGGTTACAGCTCACAGGCGGCGCTTCACGGCGACCTCTATTGGTTTGGTGGCCGCGCTGGATTCTGGGGAAAGCGCCTGAAGGCCTTTGCCGAAGTCATCGTCGCGCGCGAGGACCTGCTCGATCGCGTCGGCGCCTACGCCCAACTCTCCTACGCGTTTGACCTCGATTTCCTTGGCGCCTGGCTCAAAAGCGTCGAGCCGCTCGCGCGACTGGAAACACTGCGCATTCTCGGATCGACCGACGTGAAGGACTCCGTCGCGCTGCGCTCGCCCGCCATGATCAACGCCGTGAGCTGGGACTGGAATGCCCTGACCGCGGCCCTGCGCGTCGAGGTCTACGAGGACTTCGTCTTCCTGCGCGTCGAATACTACGTGCTCATCGAGGAGAACGGCGTGCCAGAACTCGGCGTTGAGAGGGCGCCCTTTGCCAACAACGAACTGCTCGTTCAGCTCTCGCTGCGCTTTTGATCGGCGTGGAAAAAGCCAGAACCGCCCGTGGTTGAAGTGATTTTTCGCGCCGCGCGCGCCAGACGACGCCATGACGCAACAGGCACCTGTGACCCGCCAACTGACAAGCCAACCGACGACAACGACAGCCGCCCCAAGCGGCCAGAACCTCGACTGCCTGCCCCGCGTCGCGCCTTTGACCCCCAAGGCGTCCCTGACACGGGCTTTGGGCGATCTGTTCGCGGGCTTCACGCTGCCCTGTCGCGCGATCCGTCTGATCCGCCGAGACCGGGCGCTGTTTCAGAAGACGATGCGCATGTCGCTCGTCGCGCTTTTCTCGCTTGCCGCGCTCTTCGTCGCGCTGATCTTCGCCGCTGACGCCCTGATCGACACGCTCTGGCCTGCCTCGGCGCGCTGGTATGCCGCCGCGGCGCAGTCGCTCCTCAAGATCGCCGGCTTCCTCGCCCTCTTTTTTGTCGGCGCCAACGCCCTGCCGCCGCTCCTCCTCGTGCCACTCACCGACCCGCTGTCGATCGCCGTCGAGCGCGCGCTGGGGCTGAATCCCCCCGGGGACGAGAGCCTGTCGCGCATGTTTCGCGAGACGTGGCGCGGGCTGGCCAACATGGCGACACGCGTCGTCGTCTTTCTCTTTGGTCACGCCGTCCTGCTGCCGCTCCACCTGATTCCGGGCCTTGGCGGCCTCATCTGGAGCGCCTGCGCGTGGACCTGGTCGGCCTTCTGGATCGCGCTCAGCAACCTCGACATCCCCATGGCGCGCCACCTCTACAGCTTCGAACACGCCTTTGAGCTGATGCGCCGGCGCAAGTGCCTCCTCTTTGGCTTTGGCGCGGCCATCGCCCTGATTCAGTGGCTGCCGATTCTCAACGCCGCCTTTGTCCCGCTGGCCATCGTCTCGGCGACGCTGCTTTTGCGCGGCCTTGTCGCCGCCGGGGACTTGCCCGGCCCAGAGAGACTCGAAAAGGCGCGAGGGGCCCCAGGATGACGCCTGACTGAGCGTCACAGCGCCTCGGCGCACAGACCGCGCGACTGTCGCCATGTCCCCGGACGGCTCGCTGGCGCTTGGGGTCTCAGAGCGGGCCGCCACGCCTTCTCGACGCACGCCCCTTTGCCCGGCTGGCGCGCGCCCAAGGCGATGCAAAGCCTTTGGACGCCTCGCTGGAGGTCGGCCTGCTGATCGGGGGGATCCGCGTGCCGCTGGACGTTTCTCTTGCCGTCGCGGCCGCGTCCCATGCGTGCCGCGCCAGAGGTGTCATGGCTGATCTTGGAATGGGTGGGCTGGGGATGGGGGGCGCCGAGAGGGAGTTGGTCGAGCGCGAGTCGTTCGAGCGCCTTTTGGAAGAGAGCCTGTCGCGCGCCCGCGTCAGCATCGAGAAAGGAGACCGCGTGAAGGGCAGTGTCATCGCCTTCAGCGGCAACGACGCGGTGGTCGATCTCGGCGCCAAGCGCGAGGCCTTGCTCTCGCTCTCCGAACAGACGCTGGAGGGCGAACCGCTCGAACTCGACATCGGCGACGAGGTCGAGGGCACGATCACGGCCGAGGGCGACGACGGCGAGCCCGCGCGCATCACCACCCAGGTGCCCAAAGGACGGCTCGGCAGGCTCTTTCTCGCCGACATGCGCCAGGAGGGACGCGCCATCACGGGCGTGGTGCGTGGCTACAACCGCGGTGGACTGGAGGTGCAAATCGGCGGGCTCAGGGCGTTTTGCCCCATGTCGCAGATCGACCTCAGGCCACCGGACGACCTCGCGAAGTTCGTCGGCGAGAGGATGCTGTTCAAAGTCCATGACCTGCGCGGGCGTCAGGTCGTCGTCTCGCGCCGCGCGATCCTCGACGAACAGCGCAGCGAAAAGGCGATCGAGACACTGGAGCGGCTCAGCGAAGGGGCCGTCGTCAAGGGGACAGTCGCCACGCTGCACGACTTTGGCGCCTTTATCGACCTGGGTGGCCTCGACGCGCTCCTGCCGACCAGTGAGTTGACGCGTCGGCGCGTCGGCAAGCCGTCTGATCTGCTCAAGCCAGACCAGGAGGTGGAGGTGCAGGTCCTGCGCATCGAACCCGGGGATGCCCGTCGGCGGGCGCGCATCACCGTCTCGCTCAAGGCGCTCGAAGCCGATCCTTGGGAGGAAGCCGCAGAGTGGCTCGTCGAGGGCGCGGCCTTTCGCGGCAAGGTCGTCGGCATTCAGCCCTTTGGCGTCTTCGTCGAACTGGTTCCCGGGGTGGACGGGCTGATCCACGTCAGCGATCTGGGGAGCGGCGATCGCGTCGAGGACCCGGAACAACTCCTGCCCATCGGCAGCGAAGTCGATGTGCTTGTCGGTCCAGTCGACTGGGACAACCGGCGCGTCTCTCTCATCCCCATTGGCCAGACAGACGCGGGCGAGGCGGTCGACGACAGCGGCGCGCGGGTCAGCGAACGGGCGGGAAATCAGCGGCTCAAAGCCACGCTGGCAGAGGCGTTGCGCGAAAAGGCCGTCAGTCGCGAGGAATGAAGCGCCCATTGATCGCTGGAGCCAGCCATCGAGGCGCGGCGGTCTTGGACCAGGTCTGACAGGTGGCGACACGATCGCGCCCGCCGCTTGAGAGTTGGCCCAGCGCGAGGCGCCCTTCGCGAGACACCTGCGCCGCCCGCTGCCTCGCCTGGTGCCCTTGGGCGATATCCGCCGCGCGGCGCGCGTCATCGAAAAAACGCCTGCCGGACAAACGGCCCAATCAAAAACGCCGCGCCGGAACGTGTCCGACACGGCGCTGAGGCAAGGCCTGATGCGCTGGACGCGCGCCTTATTTGCCGAGGTCGTCCAGATTGCCGAGGACATCCGACCAGTCGTCCTCGCCACCGCGCAACGGATCGCTGCCGCCGCCGCCCTGCGACATCAATTGAGGCAGCGAGGCGATGACCGTGGCGCTCTCAGAGGCGTCGACCACCTCGTCCTGGGCACTGGGCGCCTTGGCGAACGGGTCCGAGGTCTGCTGCAACTCGACACTTGAGGCTGCCAGTCGGTTCGTGGGCACGCGCGAGGGCACCCGGGACGATGCCGCGACGCTCGGAGACGGGGTCGGCGCGACCGAGGTGGCGCGCGGAGAGACCGAGGACGGACGGGGCGAGACGCTGCTCCCACCTCCCTGCAGGAGTCGGCTCTTGTAACGTTCGAGTTCCAGCTCGACCACGCGCAGCGCCTTGGCCTTTTCCTGAACCGACTCGCGCAGTTTGGAAATCTCCTGCTGGCGCTGCTGCTCCTTGCGTTCGAGCTCCTGCTTGTGACGGCCGACAATGGCTTCGAGCTCACGCGCCTGCCGCGACTCGCCATCCTGGCGCTCGCGCAATTCGGCCTGCAGCCGCTGCACCATCTGGGCAAGTTGAGCCGCGCGCGCTTTTTCCTCTGAGGCCTTCTCAAGGGAGAGCTCCAGCATGCTGATCCTGGCGTCGCGCTCGGAGAGAGAGGCCTCCATCCTGGAGGCGGAGTGCGCCGCGCGGTCCCCCTGCTCCCTGATCTTGTGTTCGGCCTCGGCGAGGCGCCCCTCGACCACCAGCAGCCGTCTGGCCCGATCCTCGCTCTCACGCTGCGTCGCGTCGCGCTCGGCGAGCACGCCATCGAACGCCTGCCGCTGCGCCTCGAGCTCCCGATTCTTCTGATCCATGGTTTCGAGGAGATCCGCGATCTGCTGCTCCTGGCGAGACGACGCATCAGCCGCGTCGCGCGACATCCGATGCATGCGACCGTCCATCTCGTCGCACTTCGTCGCCAGCGCCGCGATCTCCCTGGCCTTCTCACTGAGCATGCGCTGGGCCTCGTCCTGGGCCTGTGTCAGCGCCTCGATCTGACGCTGGCGCGCGGCAATCTCCTCACCCGCGCTCGTGACGCGGCTGGCCAGCTCCTCCTGCAGCGCCGCCTCGCGATGTGAAAACGCCTGTGTCGTCGTCGTCAGTCGCTCCTGAAGCTCAGCGCACCGGTTCTGCTCGCCCACAAGCTCTTCGCGGACTTGAGCGAGCATCGAGGCATGAGCGCCCAATTCCGCCTCCAGCCCATCGCGTGCAACGGCGAGCTGGTTGCCAAGCTCTTCCGCCCTGGCGCAGGCCACGGTGCGTTCGTCGAGCTGATCGGCCAAATCGCGCAACTGGCCATCGAGCGCCGCCCGTTCCTCGGCCCAAGCCTGTCGCTCGGCCGCGAGGGACGCCTCGCTCCCCTGCAGCGCCTCTCCCAGCGCGCGGTGCTCCCGCTTCAACGCCTCCAGACGCGACATCTCCGCGTCGCGCTCCTGCGTGCGCTGCGCAAGTTCCGCCTCCAGAGATGCGCCACGCGAACGCTCCACATCCAGCGACTCCTGCAAACCTGCGACCTCTTCCTCCTTCTGGGCGAGATTTTCGCAGACGCCGGCCAGCGAGGTGGACAGGCGCTTCTCTGTAGCCTGCAGCGTCTCAATGCTCGCCGACAGCCTCAACCGCTCCTGATGAAGCGACTCGATTTCGCTCTCGCGAATCGATTTCTCCGCGCGGTTGGCCGCGATCTGGCCCTCCATCTCCACGTTCTTCTGCTGCAGCGCGATCAGGCGCTGTTCCTGGGAGGCGCTGTGCTGCTCGATGAGCTGAATCCGACTGTTCAGCTCTGCCTCACGCGTCGCCGCCTGCTGCTGCGTCGCCGACAGGTCGCCCTGGAGCTCAGCGACCTGCAACTCACCTGCGGCAATCCGATCGTTGAGATGGAGCTCCATCCGCCCCTTCTCGTCCTGAAGATCGGCATAGGCGCGCTCCAGGCCCGCGATCGCCTCCTGCCGCTGGGCCAAATCGCCGCGCAGTTCGTCTTCCAACGCGTTTTTGGCCAGGCTGAGCGACGCCAAATCGCTCTCAAGCACCGTGACCCGGTCGTCGCGATCCGCGATCTCGCCGCGCAATTCGCCTTCCAGCGCGTCACGGGCATCGATCGTCGCCTCCAAGTCGCCCTGAAGCGCCGCGATCTGACCCTCGCAGTCCGCGATCCGGCCGTCGCGATCCGCGATCTCGCCGCGCAATTCGTTTTCCAGCGCGTCGCGGGCATCGATCGTCGCCTCCAAGTCGCCTTGAAACGCCGCGATCCGACCCTCGCAGTCCGCGATCCGGCCGTCGCGATCCGCGATCTCGCCGCGCAATTCGCC
>JAFVYB010000125.1 GCA_017500825.1 Myxococcaceae bacterium
GGAGTGCGCTGAAGCGCAAAGAAATAAGGTGTGCGCTGGGGCGCAAAAAGTTTCCGGCTTCGATAGAATCTCATTCGAATATCGGCGTCAAAGGCTACGAAAAAAAGTTTTCTTCAATTGCATCGCGGGCAGCGCCGTTGAAGACTCGCCCGGCTTTCCGAGAGCCCCCTCGTCGGCAGCCCGTCGGCGGGGGATTTTTCATTCCACCAACCCTCACCTTGGAGCGCACATGTTGTTGCCACACTTCGAATACCGTGCCGTGCGCTCGATCGATGAGGCGCTGTCTCTGGCAAGCGAGGGTGTCTCCAGCCGTTTCATGGCCGGCGGCACGGACCTCATCGCCCAGATGCGCATCCGCCTCAAAGTCGATCGCGTCATCGATCTGAAAGGGATTCCCGGCCTCGACGCCATCGTCGACAGTGAAGACGGCGGCCTTTTGATCGGCGCCACAGCGACCATCGCCGATGTCTGCCGCGACGCGCGCGTCCGGGAGCGCTATCCGGCGCTTGTCCAGTGCGCGAGCGAGGTTGGCGCCTATGCCCTGCGCAACCGCGCCACCGTTGTCGGCAATGTCTGCAATGGTTCGCCCGCCGCTGATACCGCCGTGGCTCTCCTCTGCCTCGACGCTGTCGCCGAAGTTGTCGGCCCAAAGGGCAAGCGCGACATCCCGCTGAGTGAGTTCTTCATCGGACCGGGCAAGACGGCCCGTGAGATGGATGAAATCGTCACTGGCGTCCGCCTGCCCAGGGAAACAGCCGGCATGAAGGCCCATTACGGACGCCTGTCTCGCCGTCGCGGCATGGACCTCGCCACCGTGGCTGTCCTCTGCGCGCATGGCGGCAGCGCCGAGTCGAAGTATCGCGTTGGGCTGGTCGCCGTGGCCCCGCGCACCCTGCGCGTTCCGGAAGCCGAGGCGTTGCTCGACCGCGAGGGCAAAGAGGCCATCGACAGGGCGGCCATCATCGCCCGCGACACCTGCACGCCCATCAGCGACGCGCGCGGCTCTGCCGATTACCGCCGCGACATGGTTCACGCCCTCACCGCGCGCGGCCTCAAGGCCGTCACCGCCTGACGAGAAAGGACACAAGCGATGCGTCACAACATTTCAGTCCGCGTCAACGGCATGGTCGAAGAGCACGAGGTCGAGCCCCACGTCTCGCTGCTCACCTTTTTGCGCGAGACGCTTGACCTCACCGGCGCCAAAGAGGGCTGCAACGAAGGCGAGTGCGGTTCGTGCATGGTCCTTCTCGACGGCAAGGCAGTGAACGCCTGCCTGACCCTGGCTGTCGAGGTCGATGGCCACGAGATCACCACCATCGAGGGCGTCGGCGACGCCAAGCGGCTGCATCCGCTGCAGAGCGCGTTCCTCAAGAACCACGCTGTTCAGTGCGGCTTCTGCACGCCCGGCATGATCATGACCACGCTCGGCCTCATCGCCGAAAACCCGGCGCCCACAGAGCAGGAAATCAAGGTCGCGCTGGCCGGCAACCTCTGCCGCTGCACCGGCTATCGCCAGATCATCGACGCCATTCAGGAAGGCGCCGAGGCGATGCGCCAGGAAGGGAGTGTCAAATGAGAAAGCACAACGTCGTCGGCCACGCGCCACTGCGCGTCGATGGCCTGGAAAAGGTCACCGGCGCCGCGCTCTACACCGGAGACCTGAAGTTCCCCCGGATGCTCCACGCGCATGTCGTCCGCTCGCCGCACGCGCACGCCATCGTCCGCGGCGTCAACGTCGAGAAGGCAAAGGCCGTCCCCGGGGTCCGCGCCGTCGTCACAGGTCGCGATTTTCCGCTGCACACCGGCATCTACCTCAAGGACCAGACCATCTTCGCCATCGACCGCGTGCGCTTTGTCGGCGATCCGGTCGCGGCCGTGGCCGCGGAGACGCCCGAAGCCGCCATGGAGGCAGCCCGCCTCGTCGAGGTCGACTACGAGCCGTTGCCCGCCGTTCTGAGCGTCCTCGACGGCATCAAGGAAGGCGCGCCGCTCGTCCACCCGGACATGGGCAAATACACGGTCGAGTCGTGGATCACGCCCAAGCCGGGCACCAACATCTGCAACCACCTCAAGGTGCGCAAAGGCGACTACGAGGGCGCGCTCAAGAAGTGCAAGCACGTCATCGAGAACACCTTCACCGTGCCCCAGGTGCAGCACGTGCCCATGGAGCCGCACATCGTCGTGGCGCGCGTCGACCAGTCGGGCCGCGTCGAAGTCCACACCTCGGCCCAGAGCCCCTTCACGGTCCGCCATCTCCTCTGCGCCTGCTTTGGCCTGTCTCACGGCGATGTCGAAGTCATCGTCCCCACCGTGGGCGGCGGCTTTGGCGGCAAGGCCGGCATCAACCTCGAGCCCATCGCTGTGGCGCTCGCCATGCGCACCAACGGCCGTCCAGTGAAATTCGCCGTTACGCGCAGCGAGGAATTCTACGCCACGGTCGTCCGCCAGGGCCTGACCGCCACCCTTGTCAGCGGCGTCGACGAGAGCGGGCGCATCCAGGCGCAAAAGCTCCACTACCTCTGGGACTGCGGCGGCTACGGCGGCTACGGCGTCAACGTCGTGCGCGCGGCCGGTTACACCTGCGGCGGCTCCTACAGCTTCCCCAACGTCCAGGGCGACAGCATCGGCGTCTACACCAACCGCCCGGTCGGCAGCGCCTACCGCGGCTTTGGCATGCAGGAGATCCACTGGGCGCTCGAACAGCAGATGGACCGCGTGGCGCACGAGCTCGGCATCGACCCGGTCGAGTTCCGCCTCATCAACTGCCTCAAGCCCGGCCGCACCACCGTCACCGGCCAGGTGCTCGAAGAGGGCTCGGGCCGCATCGACCTGTGCATCGAAGAGGTGAAGAAGGCCATGGGACCGCGCGGCGACAAGGTGCCGTTCAAGGGCCGTGGCGTTGCCTGCGCCGTCAAAGCGCCCGCCATGCCCAACAACGCCGCCTCCTCGGTCCTGCTCAAGTTCGCCGAGGACGAGACGCTCGAAATCCTCATCTCCGGCACCGACATGGGCCAGGGCCTCGCCACCGTCTCCGCGCAATACGCCGCCGAAGTGCTGCGCCTGCCGATGGACAAGATCCGCGTCCGCATGCGCCCCCGCACCGACCTGTCGCCCTACGACTGGCAGACCGTGGCCTCGCGCCAGACCTTCGCCACCGGCAACGCCGTCCTCAAAGCCGCCGAAGACTGCAAGCGCCAGCTCATCGACATGGCCGCCGAGGCCTGGGGCATCAACGCCTCTGACGCCGACGCGCGCCTCTATCTCGAAGACTGCAAGGTCCATGACCGCGAGAGTGGCCGCGCCCTCACCTACGAATCACTCGTGATGGGCTACCAGTTCAGCGACGGCCACACGATCGGCGGCCCCGTCGCCTCGGCCAAGAGCTTCGTCCCCGAAGGCCTGCTCTTCCTCGACCCCGAGACGAGCCAGTGCAGCAAGCCCGTCGCCACCTGGACCTTTGGCACGCAGGGCGTCGACATCACCGTCGATCCCGACACCGGCGCCGTCACCATCGACCGCCTCGTCGCCTGTTACGACGTGGGCCAGGTCGTCAACCCGGGCATGATCCGCGGCCAGGCCTTTGGCGGCATGGTCCAGGGCGTCGGCACCGGCACCATGGAAGAACTCGTCCTCGACCCCGTGACCGGCGCGCCCAAAAACGCCTCGTTCATGGACTACAAAATCCCCACCGCGCTCGACATCCCGACAGAGATGGAAGCCAGCTTTGTCGAGACACCGCAGCCAGACGGCCCGCTCGGCGCCCGCGGCGTGGGCGAACACACGATGATCCCGACCCCCGCAGCCATTGCCAACGCCCTCTACGACGCCTGCGGCATCCGCCTCGACTCCATGCCGATCACCGCCGAAAAGGTCCTCGCGGCACTCAAGGCCAAGAAAGAAGGAGAAAAGAAGTAAATCGCCTCTTTCCCACGCGGTGAATACGCGCCGTGAATAGACGACGGCATAACGCGAAGGCCCGGTGGATTCTTTTCCGCCGGGCTTTTTATTTGATTTGTTTGTTCTTATTGAATTGTGTTGTTCTGGACGCGATCCGGACAAGCTCGATTTAATTTATTAAAAAAGACGCGTTTCCGAATTGTTTTATGCTTTAAAGTTCTAAAAACGTTTTCTTGAAACTCCGCCTCACTGCTCGGAAAGCGCGGATTCACTTAAAAACATTTTATTGGAGCTTCGCGCGACTGCTCGGAAAGCGCGGATCGTGAGCGCGTCCGGCTCACCAATAGTGCCCTCAATTCACGAGGGGAAAAAAACCATGTTTTTTCCCCCTCGCGGCTCCCCTTTTTCCTTCCGCAGGCCGTCGGTCCTCGCTCCCACCTTTGGTAGGGCCGGCTGCGGGCCGCCGGAC
>JAFVYB010000012.1 GCA_017500825.1 Myxococcaceae bacterium
CTATTGAAGATGAAGCCGCAGCGCGTATGGAAGCAACGCGGGCACAACACAAACAGGCTATGGACAATCTAGCCGAATTGCACGCTATGGCAATTGCACGTCTTGAAAGGTTGCAAGATGGGATCTAACCGCCCCGTCAAAATACACGTTGGCCAAATTAAAATCAGCCAATTATTCGGGGGAGCCCGTTTGGGGAGAAGTCGCGTTTTTGAATAAATTAAATCGAGCTAATTCAGGTTTAAATCAAATAAAAACAAAATAAACCTGTCGCGCGCTCAAGCGCTTTTGAGCTGCTCCGCGCTGAAGCGGTTTTTGAATTGCCGTGCGCTTTAAGCACAAAAAACAAAGGAGTGCGCTGGCGCGCAAATTCTAATCGTTTGGGGAATTTGAATGGAGTGGGGGATTGTTGTAAAAACCATCGCTTTGGTCTGGCGCCGGGGAGGGGGGCGTTTTGAAGGGATGGCGTCCAAACGGGCATCAAAACGCGATGAAAAAGAATGATCAGATTGGGTCGAGCGGGGAGGGAAATGACAAAGAGTTTATCCGGGGTGGCGTTGGCGATGGTGAGCGCGATGGCGTTTGGACTGTTGCCCGCGGTGACATTGCCTTTGATGGCCAAAGGCCTGAACGCGATTTCAATTCTTTTTTATCGGTTTTTGACGGCGGCGGCGCTGGTCGGCGTTTATTTGACGCTGACGCGGTCGTGGACGCGATTAGATCGGGCGCAATGGCGGGATTTGGGGATTTTGGCGTGTCTGCCTTATGCGGGATGCGCGCTGTGCCTTTTTCTTTCGTATGGGCACATCGCCTCCGGAGTGGCGACGACGCTGCACTTTCTCTACCCGGTGTTTGTGGCGGCGCTGATGGCGGCCCTGTTTGGGGAGCGGTTTCGGCGGCGACTGTGGGTGGGCATGGGACTGTCGATCGCGGGCGTGGCGCTGCTCGGCCTGGGGGGAGAGTCGGGACGGCTGAGCGCGGTGGGGCTGATCGAGGTGATCGCCTCGGCGGTGCTCTACGCGGCCTATGTCGTGGGGGTGAACCGGGGATCGCTTTCGGGGCTGAAGGGGATGCAGCTGTGTTTTTGGGTTTTTTTGGGCTGCGCGGCGCTGATCGGCAGTTACGCGGCTGGATCGGGAAAGCTCATGGCGCTTGGGGACGCCTCGTCGCTTGGCTATGTGGTGGCGGGCGCGCTGGTGCCGACGGTGGCGTCGAATCTGTGCCTTGTGGCGGCGCTCAAGCGGATTGGCTCGACGGCGACGGCGATGCTCGGCTGTCTGGAGGCGCTGACCGCGGTGGTTGTGGGCGCGGTGGTCTTTGGCGAGGCGATGGGGGCGCGCGTCGTGGTGGGCGTGGCGCTGGTGCTCGCGGCGGTGCTGTGGGTGATCTGCGCGGGGGCGCGCGGGGCTTTGGCTGGGTCTGACAGGGATTCAGCCGGGGATGAGGAAGACGGTCTGCAGGGTGAGGTCGGCGCCGTTCAGGAGGACGCGATCGGAGAAGCCAATTTGGTAGCCGAGGCCGAGGGCGAGCTTGAAGGCGTCGGTCAGTCGCCATTCGAGGCCAGCGGAGAGGCGCACGGTGCCGAGGCCTTCCGCCTGGCGCGTGACGAGGTCGGTGTGATCGCGGCCGGGGAGGGGAGCGCTCGATTCGAGGCTGTAGCGGCCGCCGCCGACGGTGAGGGTGATGGGCAGCTCCCAGCGGTCGGAGGAGAGGAGATCGACGCCGAAGTCGAGGCCGCCCCAGCGCAGGGAGCCTGAGAGGCCGTTCTCGTGGCTGGAGAGGAGGGAGGCCTGGCCACCGCCGCCGAGGCGCAGTCGTCCGTTAAGGAGATAGACGTAGCCGCCGCCGCCGATGAAGAGCTGGGCTGTGGAGGTGCCGTCGATGTGACGCCAGGCACCGCCGAGGTAGGGGCCGCCGGCGCCGCGGTAGGGGGATTGGGCCTGGGCGAGTGGCGGGGCGAGGCAGAGGAGGGCGAGGACGAGAAGGCAAGGGGCGCGGTGGAGGAGGTTCATGGGGCGCGCGCTTTAGGCGGGGAAGCAGGGGGCCGCAAGGTGACGCGGGAGGGGGGGGGGAACAGTGGCGGGCAGCCCCGGACAGGCGCTTGGACGAGAGTGTTGGAGGGCGCAGCTTGGCGGTGGAGGCAGGTGGGTGCGCGGACGCCAAAACGCGATTTGACGCTGTCTTGACGATGGGGATCGAGGCGAGTAGGGGCGCGCGCCGCTCGATACCCCCAGAGGGATCGAGGGCCCTGTCTCAGCGGGGGCGGGGCGACACAGGCCGGTCAGCCGCGGGCATCGACACCACCTGATTGATGGAGGGGAAGTCGCCGCCGCGATTCGAAGGAGCCATGTCCAGCCAAACCATCGAGCGAAAAGATCATCACCTCGACCTGTGTGCGGGTTCACCTGTCGAGGTGGTCAGGCCGGGCGCGCTCTTTGACGAAGTGTCGCTGATTCACGAGGCGCTTCCCGAGATGTCGGCGGCGGATGTGGACCTCAGCTGTGAGTTTCTGGGGCGGCGCCTCAGGTGTCCCTTGATGTTCACGGCCATCACCGGCGGCACGGCGCGCGGCAAGGCGCTCAACCTGGCGCTGGCGCATCAGGCGCAAAAGCGCGGGATGGCCATCGGCGTGGGCAGTCAGCGGGCCATGGCCGAGCGGGTCGAGGTCGAGGACACGTTTCAGCTGCGCGAGGTGGCGCCCGACGCGCTGATCGTCGGCAACATCGGGCTGTGGCAGGCGCGGAGTCTGGGCGTCGACGGGGTTCGCCGGCTCGCCGATCGCATCGGCGCGGACGCCATGGCCGTTCACCTCAACGTGGCGCAGGAGATGGTTCAGCCCGAGGGCGATCGCGATTTTGGCGGTGGGCTCAAGGTCATCGGCGCGCTCGCGGCGGCGTTTGGCGACGGGCTTCTCGTCAAGGAGACCGGGTGCGGCATTTCTCCGGCGACGGCGCGGCGGCTGGTCGAGGTGGGCGTGCGCGCGATCGACGTGGCCGGGCTGGGGGGCACGAGCTGGATCAAGGTGGAGCATTTGCGCGCGGGCGCGTCGACGACAGGCGCGCTCTTCGCCGAATGGGGCATTCCCACGGCGCCGGCCATCGCGGCTCTCGCGCGGACGATTGGGGGGCAGGCGCGACTTGTGGCCTCGGGCGGGATTCGCGACGGCCTGATGGCGGCCAAGGCGCTGGCGTTGGGCGCCGATGTGGTGGGCCTGGCGCTGCCGTTGCTCAAGGCGTGGGTGGCCGGGGGGGAGGCGAACGGCGGGGAGGAGGCGCTCGATCGCGCGCTCGACGCGTTTGTCGCGGGGCTTGTCTCCGCCATGGTCCTGACTGGATCGCGGACGGTGCGTTCGCTTGGCGAGGTGCCTTGGGTGGGGGGCCCCACTTTTGAGCGATGGGTCGAGCGCCTGTGTCTGGGCGCCGCGCCGCGCCCTGGGTGACGACGTGTTGGCCAAAGGTGTTTGCGCCGGGCGCTGGCCCTGACGGTGGCCGCCTTTGGCGCGTTCTCAATGGATGTCGCGTTGTCTTGCGTCGCGTCACACGACCGCTGGCACTGGGCTGGGCGGTGGTCCGGCGCTGATCCGCGGCCTCGGAAGGAGAAGAGATGATGGAGAAGGAAGCGTTTTCGTCGCGGCTGCCCGGCTTCTACAAACTGAGCGTTTCCGAGCGGCTCGGGCGGCTGGAAGGGATGTGTGGCCTGACGCGCGAGGAGGTCGAGTCGCTTCAGACGGGCGCGGGGCTGAGCGTCGCCATCGCCGACAAGCTGGTGGAGAACGCCATCGGCACGCTGGGGCTGCCCATGGGCGTCGGCCTCAATTTCCTCATCAACGGCCGCGACTACCTGGTGCCGATGGTCGTCGAGGAGCCCTCGGTGGTGGCCGCTGTCTCATTCGCCGCCAAGCTGGCGCGCGCGGGGGGCGGGTTTCACGCCGAGGCCGACGAGTCGCTGATGATCGCCCAGGTGCAGGTGGCCTCGGTGCCTGACATCGCGAAGGCGAAGGAGGCCATCGAGGCGCATCGGGAGGAGATCCTGGCGCTGGCCGACTCGTTTCATCCGGCGATGGTGGCGCGGGGCGGGGGCGCGCGCGATGTCGAGGTGCGCGTGCTCGAAGCGCCCGAGGGGCCAGGCGGTGAGCCGATCTTCGTCGCGCAGATCCTGATCGACGTTCAGGACGCGATGGGCGCCAACCTCGTCAACACCGTGGCCGAAGGCGTCGCGCCGCTCATCGAGTCGCTGACCGGCGGCAGGGTGTGGCTGCGCATCCTTTCCAATCTGGCCGATCGCCGAATCGCCCGCGCCCACTGCGCCATCCCGCTCGGGAGTCTTGGAACAAAGGAGCACAGCGGGCGCGAGGTGGCCGAAGGGGTGGTGCAGGCCGATCGCTTCGCCGCCGCCGATCCCTACCGCGCGGCCACGCACAACAAGGGCGTGATGAACGGCGTCGACGCGGTGGCGCTGGCCACGGGCAATGACTGGCGCGCTATCGAGGCGGGAGCCCACGCCTACGCCTGTCGCCATGGCCGCTACGAGCCTTTGACGCGTTGGTTCATCGAAGGCGATTCGCTCGTCGGCACCATCGCGCTGCCTTTGGCGGTGGCCACTGTGGGCGGTCCGACCAGAGTCCATCCGCACGTGCGCACGGCCTTTAAAATTCTCGGTGTCACGCGGGCGCGGGAGCTGGCCTGCGTCATGGCGTCGGTCGGGCTGGCGCAGAATTTCGCGGCCATCCGCGCGCTGGGAACGGTCGGCATCCAGAAGGGGCACATGGCGCTGCACGCGCGCTGCGTGGCGGTCGAGGCCGGCGCCCGCGGCGAGAAGATCGAGGAACTGACGGCGCTCCTCATCGCCAGCGGCGACATCAAGGTGGAAAACGCCCGGCGGCTGTTGCGTGGCGGCGGGCTGTAGGCGCGAGAGCGTCGACGTCGCTTTGGGACGTGAAAACGTGGGTTGCGCGCGGTGGCTGGCGCTGCGAGGGGGCGCGCGTTTGGGAACTTTGGTGGTCAGCACCATTTGTCGAGGCATGGGCATGAGCCAGGAACATCAGGAACAGGGCTGCGAAAGGACCGAGGGCGCCGAGGTCGTCGCCCACGCGTTCGCGCCCGGGAAGGTCATTCTCTTTGGCGAGCACGCGGTGGTCTTTGGACACCCGGCCATCGCCGGCCCCCTGGAAGAGGGCGTGCGCGTCACCCTGGAAAAGAACGCCAGCGGCGGCATCGCCATCGAGGGCTGCGACGAGGTCTCGGCTCTGGCGCGCGCGGTGCGACGTTGCCTTCACGAGTTTCGCCTCACCGATCTCAAGGTGTCGTTTTCGGGCGACTTGCCGCGTTCGGTCGGACTGGGCAGCAGCGCGGCGTTGGCGGTGGCGCTCGTGCGCGCCTGCGCGGCGGCTACAGGCTTGATGATGCGTCCCCAGGGCCTCATCGAACGGGCGCACGAGATTGAGCGCGAGTTTCACGGCAACCCGTCGGGCGTCGATCACAGCGTTGCCTTTGAGAAGAAGCTCATGCGCTTTGTCAGAGGCCAGCGCGGCCAGCAGATCTTTCTCGTCAAGCCGCTCGAAGCCCTGATCTGGGTCGTCGCGCCGCGCGGTTCGACGCGGGAACACGTGGCCTCCGTCGGCGAATTGGCCGCCACGAATCCAAAGCGCGTTGAGAAAATTTTCTGCGCCATCCACGCGCTCGCCGACAGCGCCGTCGAATCACTGGAGCGCGGCGATTACGAGCGGGTCGGCCATGCCATGGACGAGAACCACCGCTGGCTCCAGGAGCTCGGGCTCTCCACGCCTGAGATCGACGACGCCTGCGAGCGCCTGCGCGCGGCCGGGGCATGGGGGGCCAAGCTGACGGGAGCCGGTGGCGGCGGCGCGGTCGTGGCGATCTGCGAAGACGCCTCTGCGCTGGCCCGGTCTCTCGCCGTCGATCCGGCGCGGCTGCTTATGACCCGCTGGTCGTCGAGCGCCTGAGCGCTGTCTGGCGAACGCTGGAAGCAATCGCGCCGTCCGTCTCGCCGCCACCCGCCCGCGCCTGAACAGGGCGCGAGCTGAGTCCATCCCTTTTGGAGAGAGCCACCGTGAACAAAGCCACTGCCCGGGCGCATCCCAACATCGCCCTCATCAAATACTGGGGAAAGCGCGACCAGGCGCTGTTTTTGCCCGCGACGAGCAGCTTCTCGATGACGCTCGACGGCCTGTCCGCCACGACGACGGTCGAGTTTTCCGAGCGCTTTTCGGCCGATCAGGTCGAGCTCGATGGCCGGCCCATCGAAGGAAAGGCGCTTTTGCGCTTCCAGATGCTCTTTGACCGCGTGCGCGCCCTCAGCGGCGTGGACTGCCCGGTCAGGGTCGCCTCGACGAACGACTTCCCCACGGCCGCGGGGCTGGCTTCGAGCGCGGCGGGCGGGGCGGCGCTGGCGGCGGCCACCTCATGGGCGGCGGGACTCGACCTTGGGGCGCACGATCTCTCGCGCCTCTCGCGTCAGTTTTCCGGTTCGGCGTGTCGTTCGGTCGAAGGCGGTTTCTGCGAATGGCGGCGCGGCGAGCGTCCGGATGGCCAGGACAGTTTCGCGGTGCAAGTCGCCCCTCCGGCGCACTGGCCCTCGTTGCGGATGGTCGTCGCAGTCTGCTCCGGCGCTGAAAAACCGCTCTCCTCGCGCGCGGCCATGCAGCACAGCGTCGAGACCTCGCCCTTCTTCGCCGCCTGGGTCGATCAGGTGCCCCGCGACCTCGCCCTGGCCAAAGAAGCGCTTCTCAGGCGCGATCTCGGCGCGCTTGGCCCGATCGTCGAAACCAACGCCTGTCGCATACACGCCGTGGCCCTCGGGGCCCACCCGCCGACCTTCTATATGCGGCCGCTCACCATCGAGGTGATCGACGCGGTCCAGTCGCTCAGACGCGACGAGGGCGTCGGCGCCTGGTTCACCCTCGACGCGGGGCCCAATCCGGTCGTCCTTTGCGAGGAAAAAGACGCGCCGCGCGTGGCCGCACGACTGCGCCGAATCGAAGGTGTCGAGCGCTTGGTGACGGCCGGTCCAGGAGAAGGGGTCTGTCGGCTCGACGAGCACCTGTTCTGAAACTTCCGCGCCGCCATCCGCGCTCCGAATGACGCCGGCTCTTCTGGCGGATGTCGGGGCGTTGGGCGTCTCGTCTGGCGGGCGTCTCTTCTGAAAGGATCGCATTCGTGCGCGTCTATCTCGGCCTGGGCAGCAACCTGGGCGACCGGCGGGACAACCTCGAACGGGCCATCCAAGCCATCGCCGCGCTTGACTCAACGCGCCTTGTCTGCCGCGCCGGCCTCTATAAGAGCGCGCCTGTTGGCCCTGAGCAGCCCGACTTTCTCAACACGGCCGTTGGCATCGAGACCGGGCTTGGGCTTTTGGCGCTTCTCGACGGTTGCAAGGCGATTGAGGCGCGACTGGGGCGGGTGCCGAGTTTTCGCTGGGGGCCGCGCCTGATCGACATCGACCTGCTGATTGCCGACGCGGTCCATCGGTCGGCGCGCCTGACAGTGCCGCACGGGCAGTTGCATCTGCGCCGCTTCGCCCTTCAGCCGCTCTGCGAGATGGCGGGCGATCTCGTTCACCCGCTGCTCGGACGCCGCCTCGACGACATCTGCGCCGCGCTGCCGGATCAGGGCGTGCGTCGTCTGGAGACAGACTGGGGCCAAATCGCGTCGGCGAGCTGAGGCCATGCGCTGAGGCGGGGGCGGCATCCAAGCGTCCGGAACGCGGGCGGGCCGTTCTCGAGAAGTCGGGTTGTCGCCTGAGTCGGTCAGCCGTCGACGCCTCGTTTCAGTCGCCGAGGCCGAGGACGTCCGCCATGCCGTAGCGTCCAGCCTCTTTGCCGACGAGGTAGCGGGCCGCGCGCAGGGCGCCGAGGGCGAATTGTTCGCGGTTCATGGCGCGGTGGGTGATTTCGAGGCGCTCGCCCTGGCCGATGAAAAAGACGGTGTGCTCGCCGGCGCAGTCGCCGCCGCGCAGGGTCTGGACGCCGATTTCGCGGTCGGTGCGCGGGCCGATGTCGCCCTCACGCGAGAGGCGGAGGCTGTCTGCTGGGGGGCGTCCCAGCGCCTCGGCGGCGATGTTGCCCAGCCTGAGAGCGGTTCCCGAGGGCGCGTCGCGTTTGTGGCGGTGGTGCAGCTCCATGATTTCGATGTCGTAGTCCTCGCCCAGGGCGCGCGCGGCCTGACTCACCAGCTTCTGCATCAGCACCACGCCGACGCTCATGTTGGGGGCGCGGAGGAGGGGAATGTGGGCGCTGAGGCTGTCGAGCGCCTGTGTTGTCTCTGGCGAAAGTCCGGTCGTGCCGATGACGAGGGCCGTGCCGTGTCGGGCGCAGGCGCGCGCGTTGACGAGGGTGGCTGAGGGGTGGCTGAAGTCGATCGCCACGTCGGCGCGCGATCCCTGGGCCGCGAGGGCGTCCAGCGCCTCGTCGAGCGTGGCGTGAATGGCGATGTCTGACGGGCCGACGCCGCAGATGTCGCGCACGCTCCTGCCGATGGCGCCGCTTTGCCGTTCGGTGGCGCCACAGAGGGTGAATTCGCGCGGCGCGGCGGCAAGAGCGCGTGTGATGGCCTGGCCCATGCGGCCAGCGACTGCGGTGACGACGGTTCGAATCATGTTCGGCTCTCTCCAGTCTGCGGGAGTCTGCGGGGACGGCCCGCCTCGATAAAGGCGGCGGACCAAAGGCCCTACGCGCGCGAAGGCTCAAGGAGAAAATCGCTTTAGGTCCGCGGGGCGTGGGCACCGGCTCTCCGGGAATGGGCTGTGAGCCACGCGGCGCGCGCAGCGACAAGTCGCCCCTCTCGTGGGGAATGGCCGCCAACCCGCGCGCTGTTTTTCAGGGGGAGGGAGTGCGGTTTGTCCGGCGGCGACAGCGCTCGATGTCGTCCAAAGCGCCGGACACAGGGAGGAGGCTGCGGTGCACGGTTCATCCTCGGCGTCGTGTCGCCAGCGTTCCCGTGATTGTTCCCGGCGGACTCCCATCGAGGCTTTGCCTGCGCGCCCAAGGCGCCTGCGCGTCGCCAGCTGGAACATCCAGGCCTGTCGCCGAGGCATCGCTGGCGTGGCTCAGCTCATCGCCTCGCTCGGGGTGGACCTGATCGCGCTGCAGGAGGTCGAGCGGGGAACGCGGGCGGGCGGTGGCGTGAATCAGGCCGATTTTCTGGCCCGTGCCGCCGGGTTTGCCCATGTCTTTTTCCTGCCGACGCTGGAGCGCGACGGCGGCGACTACGGCATTGCGCTCCTCTCTCGCCTGCCCATCTGCCCGCGTCCGCCACTCGCGCTGCCGACGCCTGCCCACGGTGAAGCCCGCCTGCTCGGTCTGGCCTGCCTCGCGTCCAAGGCTTTGCCGTGGGGTTGTGTGACCGATCGCCTCCTGACAGTCGCCTTCACGCACCTGAGCCACCGCCCGGATCGCGCCCTGATCCGCTGGCGACAGGCGCGCGCCATCGTCGAGGCCTTGCGCGTGGAGTCCCCCTGTCTGCTGCTCGGCGACTTCAACGGCCTGCCCGGCACGGCGATGCACCGGACCTTGAGCGCCCACTTCTGCGACATGTTCGCCTCTGTGGGGCGGGGCAGGGGAGCGACGCACACGCCTCTGGGGACATGCCTGCCCGGACTGCGCATCGACTTCCTCTTCACCAGCGCCGCCATCCGTCCGCGCTCGGCCCGAGTTGTCGAGACAGCGGCCTCGGATCACCACGCGCTCGTCGGCGACATCGAACTGGTCAACGCCACAAACGGTTGACGCCGGCGCCCGCGGAAGGTCCCGGGAGAGCGCGGTTGACTCGCCTCAGATTTCGACGTTTAGAGGCGCGCCCTTTGTCGCGGCCCTGGCCGGGAGGACCTTGATTCGATGCATCGCCGAACCGCGCGGACAGCCGCTTTGACGCTTCTCATCGCGCTTTTGCCGTCGTCCCAGGTCTGGGCCACGAGCGCGGAAGACAGAGCCGCCGATCAACTCTTTGGCTACTCCTATGGAGAGGCCGCGCCGACGGAGGGCGCCAAGTCGGGCGGCGCTGCGGGCGGTTCAACCCTGGCGGCGGGCGAGGACAAGCTGGAGCTGGAATTCAGGGGCGCCTCCGGAGAGTCCTTTCTCGATCACGAGGCGCGTCGCGGCAGCACGCTCAAGCAGCTCGGCATCTCCGGGACAGGGACGGGCGCCTCCCTCCTGGGGCTGGGCGGGGTGATCTTTCTGAGTTCGCGCTTCATCGACGAGGGAAAGACCCTGCGCACTGGCCTGAGCCACGGCGGCCTGACACTCGTCGGCCTGGGCGGCGCTCTTTTCGTGGCGGGTGCCATCATGCTGGGCATCGATGCCTCTCGGACGCCCAAACCCATGCCCACCGCCGACGGTCGAGGCGCCCAGCTCGTCTATGGCTTTGCCTTCTAGGGATTGCGCCCTGAGCGCAGCGAACGCCGCCTGTTGAAAATGCTTGGCCGCTTTCGCATCCACGCGCCGGACGCGTTCCACCGGATGGGCGAGATTCGAGGCTTGAAACCTCTTTGGGGCGCTGCTTGAATCCGCCGCCTTTTTTGCGAGGCGCCTTGGGGCGTCCTCCAGTTCCCCCTCCACCCCTCTTTCAGACCGGTCGAATCCATGCGTTCTCTCCTCACAACCCTTTTCGCGCTCGCGCTTGCCCTCGCCACACCCTGCCTGGCCCAGGCCCAGAGCCCGTCGCCCATCGAAGACAAGCCCGCCCTCAAGTTCGCGGAAGTCGAGCGCGGCTTCTATCTGGACGCTCAAGTGGGCGCGCTTGTTCTCTTCAGCCCGAGTGCCAATCAGAACGCCGGCATTTCGCCCGGATTCTCGATTCAGGTGGGACTCGGCTACGACATCACCGATCGCTTTTCGCTGAACCTGTTCTTTCTCGGCAGCAACATCGACATGCCATCGGGTTTCAGGAGCACGAATGACATGCCGGGCGATGTCTCTGCCTTCACGATCGGCCTGCTCGGCAGCTTCGCCTTCTTTGGCCATCCGGATCCCAATGGCATCGATCGCCTCTTCCTCGACGCGCACGCTGGCGTCGGCGTCAGCCTGATGGGCCCCAAGGATGTCTATGAATCCGTGGACATCCTCGTCCGGGCCGGCATCGGGCTCGAATACTTCACGCGGTTGCGTCACTTCTCGATCGGCGTCGACCTCGACTTCGCCTACGGCATCCAGAATCTCGGCGCCGGCGTGCTCATCCTCCCCCAGATGAAATACACATTCTGAGTCAGGTCCCGCTGAGTCAGCTCCATCGTCATCAGATTCGGCCAACTCTTTGAACGGCGCTTCCCTCGAACATGAGCGGAGGCGCCGTTTGCCTTTCTGCCCCTGAAAACGCCACCGAAGGACAGCGCCGCGTCCCGGTCCAACTTGAATTTGCGCTCATGGATGCGCCGCCTATAGTCCGCCGCCTTTTGCCGGGCGCCGCGTGCCGCTCTCAGTGACTCGCCAGCGCCAGGCACTTACGTAGCCTCCTCCCACCGGGCGCCAGAGTCGCCCGCGTCGATCACCGGAACGCCCCCATGAAAGAAATCGCCCAGTCGCTGAAGGAGGCCCGTGCCATTCCCGCCGATTCCCCCGCCTTTTTGGAGATGGGGCAGCGGCTCGTGAGCGCAGGTCAATGGGAGGACTTCTTCAAGGCTTACGAGCGCAGTGTGCAGGCCTTTCCCGATTTGCCGGTCAGCCTCGACGCGTTCGAGATCATGGGCGATTTGGCGCGAACCAAGCTCTCCTGGCCGGAGAAGGCGCTCGACCTCTATCGCAAGGCGCTCCTCCTGACTCCGGATAGCCCGCGCGCGCTGGACGGACTGTTGGCGATTCACGAGGCGAACGGCGCGCTGGAGCCATGGGCGCAGACATTGGAGCGGCGCGCTCATGCCGAGCACGGCCCCAAGGCGGCCCAGATCTTCGCCGCTGCCGCCAACGCCTTCCTCAAACTTGGTCGCCGCGATCGCGCTGTCATCAACCTGCAGGACGCGCTCAGAGTCGCCCCCGGTCAGCGCGATTTTTTGCAGGCGCTGTTCGACAATCTGGTCGCGCTCGGTCGCTTCGCCCTGGCCGCAGATACACTCGACACGCTGCGCGCGAAGTGTGGCGACGAGGTGTTTCTGACGTGCGCCCGCCACTTTGTCCGCGAAGCGCTCGATATGCCGAATCACCACGAGCGCGCCCGCCGTGTTCTCGATGTGATGGTCGGCATCGCGGCGGAGGACGAGGAGATCGCGCGCCTGAACGACCGCCTGAACGAGTTGGGGACCGAGGCGGGGTGGCATGCGCGCATCAAGGAGCTTTCCCAGGAGATCGACAGCGGCCACGACATTCGCCTCAAGGCGCGGGCCTATCTCTCGCTCGCCCTCTTTCATCACTGTCATGAGGACTGGGCGGACGCCGAGGGGCGCGAGCGAGTGCTCGATCCCTTCCGCGAAGCGCTGGCCTGTTGGCCGGGCATGCCTCAGGCCTTTGAGTCGCTCGAACAGATCGCCGCCGATCGCGACGACTGGGCGGGCTACCTGGGCTTCCTCGAGGAACAGGCGAACGTCGCGCAGGATCGCTCAGTCAAAGCTCAGCTGCTCCTGCGCATCGCCACGGTGCGCATCGTGCGCATGGCCGACACGGACGCGGCGCTCAGTGCCTTGCTGGAGGCCTGCGAGCTGTTGCCGGGCAACCTGGAGATCATCACGCTGGCCGTCGAAATCCTTATCGACAAGGAGCGCTTCGAGGAGGCGCGCGATCTTTTGGTGCGCCAGATTTCCCTCGGGGAGCCGTCTGCCTGGAATGCGGGCTTCTTCCTGAAGCTCGCCGATCTTCTGGAGCGCCACCTGGGCGATTTGGCGGGCGCGGCGGAGCGTTTGGAGTCGGTGCTTGAGCTCGATCCCGGGTGCGCCGAGGCGCTGAGTCGCCTGTCGGACATCTACGAGGCGATGGGGGACCCCGAGCGACTGCTGCGCGTCCACGTGATGGCGCTGCAGACGATTGCCGATCCGGACGAGCGCTTCGAACGCCTGCGGCAGATGGCCAAAATCCAGAACGAAGGACTCGAACAGGCCTCCGCGTCGCTGCACACCCTCTGTCGTGCCCTGCTCTTGAGGCCCGGCGACGTGGCGCTGTGTGACGAGATGGAGTCGCGCGCCCGCCTGCCGGAGGACCTCGAAAAGATCGTCGACACCTATTTGCTCGCCACCCAGTGCGGTGAGACGCGGGATGCGCCAGCGCTTTTCAGGCGCGCGGCGAAGCTCCTCGAAGGCCCTTTGGGGCATCCCCAAGAGGCGGTGCGCGTCTATCGGTCGCTGCTTGAGCGCGTGCCCGACGACGAGGCTGCGCGCCATGCCCTGGAGTCGCTGCTCAGCAAGCTCGCGAACGCTGGCGATATCGACGAACTCATCGCCGACGCCAAGAACGACAAGGAAAAGGCGTCCCTGATTCAGCGCGAGATCGATCGGCTGGAAAGGGAGGACGAGGCAGATCGCGACGGGGTTCGCCTCTGGTCGCTCTACCGGAAGCTGGGGCAGTTCAGCCCGCCGACCGTGGCGCGTCTCGAACGCCAGAAAGCCCTCGCCAGTCAGCTTGGGCGTTGGGAGGCGGCCGCCCGTATCTGCGAGGAGAGCGCGCGCATTGAGTCGGATCCGGCCAAGCAGTGCGATCAGAACTTCCAGCGCGCCGAAATCCTGCAGACGCGCCTGGAGCGACCTGAGGAAGCGGGGCTCATCTACCTGCAGATTTTGCCGTCCGAGGGCGCGTCGCCGCGCATGGTGGAGGCGTTGGAGACACTCTTGGAGGAGGGTGTTCTCAAAGACGCTATCGCCGAGGCGCTGTTGCCGCATTACCGGGCTGTTGGTGAGAGCGAGCGCGCCATCGAGATGCTCAAGATCGTCGCGAACGCGGCGCGCGATCCGGGGGCGCGGCGGGACTGCTTCATCGAGCTGGCGACACTGTTTGAGGCGGAGGCGGGCAAGGAGGGGGTTGCCTTTGGCTGGCTGGAGAAGGCGCTGCGCCTGACGCCTGCCGACGCCGCGCTGCGCGAGCGCATTCAGAAACTCGCCGCGAAGATTGGCGCGCGGGCAGAGCTGGCCTCTCTCTACATGGAGCTGGGGCGTGAGTCGGGCGGTGGTCTGGCCAAGGCGCTGTTTCTTTTGGCCGCGAGGCTGGCCGCCGAGGACAACGAATACGACCTGGCGATTCAGGCGCTCGATCTCATCCTGAGCAAAGGACCAGACAGCGAGGCGCTCGAACTGTTGCGCCAATATGCGCACAAGGCAGATCGCCCGGTTGAGCAGATCAGGGCGATGCGGGCGCTTTTGGAGCTGGCCCAGACCGCGCGTGAAGAGGGGGATGGCGACGCCGCCATTGTCTCCGCGCTCAGGATGGAACTCGCCGACCTGTGCGAGCGCCAGGGACGCGACGAGGACGCGGCTCACCTCATCGACGAGCACATCGCCGAGGCCGAGACGCCGGGCGCCGATTTGCTGGAACGCCTCGCGCGCCTCTGTCTGAAGATCGGCGACAAAGCCGGCGCCCAGCGTGCCATGAGCCGCCAATACGAGCTGGCTGAGGCACAGGGCGATCGCGCCTCGATGGCCCGCCTGCGGGTGCGCCTGTCGCGACTCATTTCAGAAGAGGGGGAGGGCGGCGACACCACGGGAACGCTGCAGGGCTACGCCAAGGCACTTGCCGAGCGACCCACCGATCCGGAAGCGCTCTCGGCGCTGGAAAAGATGTTGGAGGTCCCCGACCGGCGTCAGGCGGCGGCGCGCGTCCTTGAGGCGGCCTATCAGGCTTCACACGAGCACCACAAACAGGTGCAGGTGCTCGAAATCCTGGCCGAGTCGACGACCGACGCTGCCGAGAAGGTGAAGCTGCTTCGGCGCGCGGCGCAGATCCACGCGGTCGAGCTTCAGCAGCCGGAGCTTGCCTTCGCCACGCTGGCCCGTGCCCTGCCTCTGGCACCTGAAGACGCGCAGCTGCGCATCGCCACGCGCAAGATGGCCGAGAGTGCCGATGCGCTGGAGAGCTACGCGGAGATCCTTGACGAGGCGGTTCAGAGCACCTCGGGCGGGCTTCGGTTGCCGCTGCTAAGGGAATTGGCCGAAGTCCACGAGAAGAAGCTGGGCCAACGCCCAGAGGCGCTTGACTGCTACGAGCGCATCGCCGCCATCGAGCCGGAGAACATCGAGGCCTTGCGGGGGATGCACCGTCTCTATCGGCTGCTGGATCAACCCGAGGGACTGGCCCAAACGGCGGATAAGCTGGGTAAACTCGTCTTCGAGGACAGCGAGCGGGCGATGTTCTGGCGCGAGGCTGGCGCGCTCTATGAGGAGAAACTCGACGATCCGGCCGCCGCGGCCGCCGCCTACCGTTCCCTAGCCGAGAGCGATCCGCTCGATCGCGAGGCCGCGCTCGCCCTCGAACGCCTCTACACGCAGTTGCAGGACTCGGAGCAGCTGGCCTTTGCGTTGGAGCTGCGGCGCGCTCAGGAGGGCGACAGCGTCGAAGGCCGTCAGGCGACCTTCCGCCTTGCAGAGCTCAAGCGCGGTTCGCTCGAAGACCCACAGGACGCCCTCGCGCTTTACCAGAAGATCCTTCAGAGCGACCCTTCGCACGCCCAGACGCTCGAAGCGCTGGAGGGGTGGGGGCTGTCGGCGTCGCGCGGCTCGATGGAGGCGCTGAACATCATCGATCCGATCCTGGCGCAGGCTGGAGAGCATGAGCGTCGCGTCGCTCTGAGAGAGGCGCTGATCGGCATCGCCATGGCCAGCCAGAAGACGCGCCTGACAGAGGAAATCCGGCGCATCCACGAGATCGATCGCCAGCAGCCGGAACAGGCCTTTATGGCTGCCTGTCACCACTTTTCGCAGGGCATCGATCGCGAGGGCGTTTTGCCTGAGCTGGAGCGCCTGGCCCGCGCCACGGACAATCAGGAAATCTTCGCGGACATCTGCGAGGACGTGCTCGAGGCGGGCGGTCTGGGCGACGAGCTGAAGTTCAAGCTGATGCGCCGCGCGGCCTCTCTGAGAGAGGCGCTCGACGATTTTGACGCGGCGATCGCGCTCTATCAGCGCATTCTTCAGGAGATCCCCGGCGACAAGGCCGCCTTCAACGCTCTGGCCCGACTGCACACCAAGACGGCGGACGCCGACGCGCTGGCGGAGGTCTATCTGCGGCAGCTTGCCCAGGTGCAGGCGCCGGAGGAGCGCAAGGGGTTGCTCCTGCAGGCGGCCAAGGCGCTGTTCGACGCCGACAAGCTCACCGACGCTGTCGAGCAGGCGCGCGCTGTCCTCGTTCTCGACGCCAAGAGCGTGGAGGCACTCTCTCTTCTCGATAAGGCCTACGACCGGCTGGAACAGTGGCGCGAGCAGGCCGATGTGTTGCGCAGCCTGTGCGAACTTTTGCCGACACAGCCCGAGCGCGAGCGCGCCGCCTTTGCCCGCGCCCAGATCCTCGACGAGAAGGGCGAACCGGCAGAGGCCATCGATGCCTATTCGCAGCTCCTGCGGAAAATCCGGGAGATCAGCGCGCTGTCAGCGCCCTTGAACGCCTCTTTGCCAGGGAGAGAACCCGTCCGCTGGCCGCCCGCGTTCTTGAGGAGCACTACCGCGCCAGCGATGACGCGCGTCGTCTGTGCGATGTCCTGGAGGTGAAGGCCACGCTCTCGTCGCGTCAGGAGCGTATCGACGTGCTTCTGGAGCTGGCCCGCCTGCGCGAGAGTCTGGGGGAGAAGCCGTTCGCCTTCACCGCGCTTCTGCGCGTGTTGGCCGAGGACGCCGCCGACGAGGCCATGCTCGACACATTGGAGCGCCTGGCCGCCGACACCGGTTCGTTTGAGGAACTCGCCGCGGCCTACGAGGACGCGCTGGAACGAGGACCGGACGAGGCAGTCGCGCTGCGCCTCCTGCGCCGCATTGGCGCCCTCTACTCGGAGCGCCTGCCTGATCTCGAACGCGCCGCGCAGGCTTACGAACTCGTCTCCGCCGCCAACCCCGAGGACAAGGAGCTTCTCGACATTCTGGCGCGCCTCTACCGACGTTCCAGTCAGCCCGCCCCTCTTGTCGCGGTGCTGTGGCGCCAGTGCCGCCTGGCAGAGGGGACCACGCAAAAGCAGGCGTTGCTCCTGGAAATCGCCCAGTGCGCCGAGACGAAACTCGAAGACCTGGACACCGCCATCGAGGCTTTGCGCGATGTGCTCAAGCTCTCGCCAGCGGACATTCAGGCGCAGCCACAGCTCGAACGACTCCTGGAAAAGACAGAGCGTTACGCGGAGCTGGCCACCCTCATTGAGGGAAACGTCGAGCGCGCCGAGCAGCAGGGCAAGCAAGAGCAGGCGCTGGAACTGCGCGTGACGCTCGGCCGCATCAAGCGCGATCACCTGGCCGATCCGCGCGCGGCGCTCTCTCTATTCTCGACGGTTCTCTTCAAGCGACCGGGACACCCCGGGGCGATCGCCGAATTGGAGCTGATGGCGGAAGGCGAGGGGACGCTGAAGACGGAGGCCGCGCTGGCCCTGGAGCCGATCTTCGCCACCTCCGGCGACAACATGAAGCTCGTCCAGGTCCTGGAGGCCCGTGCCCAGGCTGCCGCGCCCGAAGAGAAGGCCGCGCTTTTGCGCCGCATCGCCCAGCTCTACGAGGGACCGCTTGAGAACGTGGACATGGCCTTTGTCTACGCGGGCCGCGCCCTGGAAGCGGCGCCTGACGACGTGGAGATCCTCTCCGACGCCCAGCGCTGCGCTATCGCTTCAGGCACTCAGGAGGAGCTGATCTCGCTTCTCGAAGAGGTCATCCCGCGCGCGCGCACGGACTCGGCTCGCACCGCGCTTGTCCGCCTCCTGGCCAACTTGCAGGCACAAGACGGCACGCTTGACGACCAGGCCATCCTCTCCTTCCGGCGCCTGCTCGATCTCGTCCCCGGCGATGAGCCCACACTCGACGCGCTGGCGCAGCTCTATCGAAAGCGTTCGGCTTACGGCGATTTGATCGACGTTCTGCGGCTCAAGCTGGCCGTCACTCAGGATCCCAGGGCCTGCGCCGAACAGTTGCGCGCTATCGCCGAACTGCAGATTTCGCCGCTCAACGACATCGATTCGGCCATCGCCACGTTGCGGCGTCTGCTCGAATACGCGCCAGAGGATATGGCGGCGCTCGAACGCATCGAGCACCTGTGCGCGGAGAGCGATCGCCACGCGGAACTGGCAGACGTGCTCGCCCGCGAGATCGCTATCGATCTCCAGCGGGGCCACCGGGAAAAGGCGCTGGAGATCAAGCTGCGCCTGGCCGTGTTGCGCGACGAGAAATTGCTCGATCACGCAGGCGCGCTGGCTCTTTGCGAGGAGTTCCTCAAGGAACGGCCGGGCCATGCCGAGGCCATCTCGCTGCTCGAACGCATGGTGGAGCGCGATTACACCTTCGAGGCTGCGGGCGATCTGCTCGCCGATGCGCTGCGTCACACGGGCCAGCATCAAAAGCTCGCCAACCTCCTCGAAGAGCGCGCCGCGGCGACTGTCGGCGGCCGCAGGTTGGAGTTCCTCGTCGAGAGCGCGAAGCTGCGCATTCACTTCGGTCGGCACGATCTCGCCTTCCTTTCGCTGTGCCGCGCGCTGCGCGAAGACCCGACGAGCGCTGAGTTGCGCGCGCTTTTGCGCCAGACAGCCGGCCACGCAGAGACCTTCGAAGAGCTGGCCGAGCTCTATCTCGAAGTCCTCATTCGCCTCGACGGCGAGGACGCGCTGGAGGTCGGCCTGGAGCTGGGCGCCATCTACGACGAGAAGATCGGCGATCAGGATCTTGCCATCGAGGCCTACGAAAAGGCGCGACTTTCGGAACCCGCGCCCGGTTGCCGCGCGCTGCAGGCACTCGACAGGCTCTATTCAGAGGCAGAGGCCTACGAGAAGCTGATGGGCGTTTTGGACGCGCTCACTGAGCTGACCGAGGACAATGCCGCGCGCGCCGAATACTTCTTCCGCATTGGGCAGATCGCCGAGACGAACCTTGAGCCGCCGTCGCCGGACCGCGCCGCTCGCGCCTATGAACAGGCACTGGCGATATTCCCGGAGCACCTGCGGGCGGCCCGCGCGTTGAGCGCCCTTTATGAAGAGGCGCGCCGCTTCGATCGGCTGATGGAGGTGCTTGAGCTCACACGTCCGCTCGTCCAGGGCGCGGAGCTCGAACAGTTGATCGGAAAGATGGCCGAGGTCGCCATCGACGGCATGGGCGATCCGATGCGGGCCATCGCGCTTTACGTCGAACTGCGCGAACTCAACATGCGCTCAGAGGTGGCTTACTCGGCGCTGGAGCGCCTCTACGAGGAGACCAGCCAGTTCGAGCCGCTCGTCGATCTCATTCAGAAGAAGATCACCCAGACCGTCGACCCGCGCGAACTGACGCGTCTGTTCGACAAGAAGGGGCACGCGCTGATCAAGCTCGGGCGCAATGACGAGGCGATCAAGGCCTTCCATTCTGCACTCGATCGCGATCCGCGACACCGTCACGCGCTCGACGCCCTTTGCGCCCTGCACGAGGAGGAAGGGCCTTCTGAGGCGCTGGCCGCCATCCTGCGACGCCTGATTCCGCTGCAGGACGGCATTCCCGCGGTCAAAGCCGTGCGCCTGCGCTTTGCCGAAGTTCTCGCGGCCATTGGCAAGAAGGTGGAAGCACTCGACGCCGCCCGCCGCGTTCTCGATCTCGAACCGCACACCATCGAGGAGCTGCAGCGCGTCGGCGATCTCTTCCAGACGCTCGACAGCCCCGCAGATCAAATCCGCGCGCTTGAGCTGCGCGCCATGGTGTTCATCGAGGAGGACCAGGAGGAGAACGCCCTCGAACTCTTCTACGCCATCGCCGAGCTGCAGACCGACGCCCTGAAGAAGCCGATGGCTGCCGCTTCGTCCTACGAGCGCATCCTTGAGCTGGCGCCCGGTTCGCGCAGCGCCTTTGACAAACTCTGCGAGCTCTATTCGGCACAAAAGGAGTGGCGGAAGCTCTCGGCGGTTTACGAACGCTATCTGGCCAGTGCCGGAGAGGAGGAGGACCGCGGCGCCCTGCACAAGGCGTTGGCCGAGATCCAGGAGGAGAAGCTGGGTCAGAAGGATGTCGCCTTCCTGACGTATTGCCGCGCCTTTTCCGAATCGCCGGAGGACGAGGCGCTGCAGGCGGCTGTCCATCGAATCGCCAACGAGACGGCCAGTCATGACGAGCTCGCCGCCATCTACGAGGAGATCGTCGATGGCATCGAGAAGGGGCCGCTCTTCGTGCGACTCGCGCTCGATTACGCGCGACTCCAGGACGAGAAGCTCGACGATCCCGAGGCGGCAGAGGAGCTTCTGCGCCGGGTGCTTGAGTTCGACCCCACCAACGCCACCGCGCTGGAGGCACTGGCGACGATGTTCTCCCGCCGCGGTCGCGACAAGGACTACGTCGGCAGCCTGGAACAGAAATACGAGGTCGCCGCCTCGATCGAGGAGCGCAAGCAGCTCTTGTGCGAGATCGCGCAGACTCAGGAGACGCGCATCGGCGATGTGGAAGAGGCCGCGCTGGCCTATCAGCGGGCGCTGGAGCTGGAGCCGGATCGCGACACATTCCGCGCGCTCATCGAGCTCTATCGGCGCCACAAGCAACCGGAGCGCTGCATCGATATTTTGGAGCGCGCGCGCGACTTCGAGACGGAGCCGCACCTCCGCTCGCAGCTTCAGGTCGAGCTTTCGGAAATCCAGGAGCGGGAGCTGGAGGACGACACCTCGGCCATCGCCGGCTTCAGGTTGGCGCTCGAATACGAGCCTGAGAATCGCGACGCCCTCGCCGCGCTGGAGCGCATTTTCACCAAGCTCGACCGCGCGCCTGAGCTGCTCGAGATCTACCGCGCCCAGATCGCCCTGGAGACGAAGGAGGGGGCGATCAAGCTGCACTTCAAGTCGGCCTCGATCTGGGAGGACAAGCTGCAGAATTTGGAGCGCGCCGATCAGTGCCTGGTCGCTGTTCTGGAGCTCGATCCGGAGAATCTGCAGGCGGTCCGCTGGCTGGAAAAACTGCGCCGCGCTGACGCCGAGGCGCATCGGCCGGAAACCGATCGCTGGGCAGATTTGCTCCAGTCCTACGAATACCACCTCGGCCTCACCCCGCCGGTTCATGAGCAAGTCGACTTGTTCGTGGCGATGGGCGAGGTGCAGCGGCGGGAGCTTGGCTGGACCGAGAAGGCGTTCGAATCCTTCCACAAGGCGCTGGACCTCAGTCCGATGTCCAAAGAGGCGATGCACGCGCTCGGAGAGCTCTACGAGGAAGCTGGCGACTATCCCAAGGCGCTCGACATGCTCTCGCGCGAGAGCGAGCTGCTCGGCCGCACGCGCGACTCTGCGGCGTTGCTCTGCCGCATGGGCGCCATTCATTTGGAGAAGCTCGACGCGCCCGATGAGGCCAAATCGGTCTTCCTGCGGGCCATCGACTTTGATCCCAAGGCGCTGCCGGCGATCCGCGCCCTGCAGAAGCTCTACGAGAAGGGCGAAGACTGGGATCGCTACCTCGACATGCTTCTCCAGGAGACAGAGAGCGCGACCGACGAGGGTGAACGCATCCAGGCGCACCTGAGCGTCGCCAACTTCTATCAGGAGATGCGCGAGGACGCGCCGAACGCCGCGATTCACTACGAGAAGGCGCTGGAGCTGTCGCCCAACCTGCTGGAGGCGGCACGTCCGCTGAGCGACATCTGCATGGCCGACGAGCGCTGGGAGCGCGCCGAGCAACTGCTCGACATCGTCGTTCAGCAGCTCTCGGAGAGGCTTTCGCTCGATTCCAAGCTCGGTGAGCAGCTGTGCCGTCAGTTCTATCGACTCGGCTACGTCTGCGAGAAGTTGCGCAAAGACGATCGCGCGCTGTCTGCCTACGAGCGGGCCTATCAGTTCGATTCGACCTATTTGCCGTCGTCCGAGGGCTACGCCAATCGACTGGTCGCGGCCGAACGCCACGCAGACGCCATCTCGGTCTACCAGGCCATCCTCATCCATCACGGCGAGGAGCTGACCGAACTCGAAGTGGTCGAGATCTACTGGCAGCTGGGCGACCTCTACCAAAAGCTGGGGCAGCCCGAGCGCGCGCAGCGTTCGTTTGAGAAGGCGCTGTCGCACGACGCGCACCACGATCCGTCGCTGCGCTCGATGGCCGAGCTGTGCGAGCTGTGTGAGCACTGGGAAGAGGCGCTGCGTTACCTGGAGCGCGTGGCTGAGCTTTTGGAGGATGATGAACGATTCGAGATCCTCCTGCGGGCAGGCATTCTGGCCAAGGACAAGCTCCGCGATCCCTATCGCGCCATCGAGGCGCTCTCTCAGGCCAAGGAGATCGACCCTTCGTCCCAAAAGGTCCTCGATCACCTCCTCGTGCTCTACACAGAGACGCGCCAGAGCAATCGGGCGGTCGAGATCCTCGAACAGCTGATCGCGCAGATCGACACGGCCAAGGATCCGGCGCGCGCCTGCCGCTTCTACTGTGCGCTGGGTGAAGTCTGCCGCGACGGGCTCAAGGACATCTCTCGCGCGGCGGCGGCGTTCAACGCGGCGCTCGACATCGACTACCGCTTTGTCCAGGCCTTTGCCGCTCTGGAGGCCATGTTGGGCGCGGCGCGGCAGTGGGGGATGCTGGAGGAGAACTACCACCGGATGATCCAGCGCCTGCCTAAGACGCCTGAGACGCATGAGGCGCGCATGGCCATCTTCCGCGCGCTCGCCGCCTTCTACGAGCAGGTCAAGCGCGACCTTCCGGCGACCCTGCAGATCTATCAGGTGCTGGCCCGCGGGCTGCCTCAGGACGGCGAAATCCTGGAGAAATACGCGTTGCTCGCCTCTGCCACTGAAGGTCAGGAGATGGTGGCGCGCGACGCCTATCGCCAGGCGCTCGCGTTTTCGGCCGCGCCGCAGCGCGTGGTTCAGGCGATTGCGCAGCTGTCGGCCAGGGCGCGTGACTACGACGGCGCCTATGTCGCGGCACAGGTCGCGCAATACCTCTTGGGCGAAGTCGGCCCGGACGAGCGCGAGATTCTGACCAAGCTCTCGCCGTATGCCCAACGACGGGAGCAAGCGCGTCGTCCCGTGTCCGAGCCCCTGTGGGCGCGTATCTACCACCCCAAGCTGCAGGGCCCGATGGCGAGCATTCTGGCGCTTATCTACAACCAGTTGGGCGCGCTCTTCGCCAGGCGACACCAGAGCTTCGGCATTGATCCGCGCCTCAACCGCGTTGACCTGTCGGGACAGGAGTTCGCGCTCAACAACTTCCGCTACGTGCGCCAGCTGTGCGGCATGCCGGATGTCGAGCTCTATTCGCCCTATCTCGTGTCACTGCGCGAGCGGATGAAGAAGGGCGCTCAGGCGATGCAGCAGTTCACGCATACGGAAAAAGGGCTGCTCCTGGAGATGGTCCACGTCCATCCCATCGCGCTCAAAGCCGGCGGTGCCCTCTTCAGCGAGACGGACCAGAAGACGCTCAACTACCACATGGTGCGCGAGATGACCTTCTGTCGTCCCGAGCTCGTGCTCGCGCGCATGCTGCCCATGGCCAGGCTGGAGGCGCTCTTCCAGGCCGCGCTCTATTACAGCGTGCCCGGCTATGCGCCGACCGCGGATCTGCGCGCCATCGAGGCTGAAGGGCGAATTCTGGCCCGCCTCGGTCAGCAGTTCTTGGGGGCGCTCTCGCAGCTCGGCCACCAATACCTGCAAAACGCCTCCCCGGATGACTTGCGCACCTACATCGAGGCTTCGGAGCTGACCGCCAACCGTGCGGCCACGCTGCTGTGCTCCGACATCCGCGTGGCCATGGAGCTCATGGGCAAGGATCCCATCTCGCGCGTGCCGCTACGCGCTCGGGTGCGCGATCTGCTGCTCTTCTGCATGTCCGCCGATTACGCCCGACTGCGCGCAGAGCTCGGTCTCAATCTGGAGGTCAAGGTCTCCTGATGGCGCGTGCGCTGATGTGTTTTCTCGCCATCGGAGGTTCCTCGCTTCCGATGGCCAACCTGCGGACAGGGACGATTGTTCGAACGCTGTCCGCCATCGCGGTGTGGTCGCGCTTGTCTTCACGAAAGTGGCGTCCAAAAGTTTTTTTGAAGAATGGGAGCGGCTATGGAGTCCATCAGGACACGCCGCTCGACGGCCCAATCCCCCGTTTTCCTCCCCGGGAAGCGGCTTTTCTTTTTGATGCACCCTCCCTCGACGTTCGGGGGCAACAGCTCTGAGTGAGAAAGGAGCGAGAGGTCTTCGATGAAATTCGTCTGCGACAAGTGCGGCGCCCAATACAAAATCCGCGATGAGAAGATCGGCCCGAACGGCGTGAGCGTCCGCTGCAAGAAGTGTGACAACAAGATCATCGTTCACCTGCCATCGCCTCAGGAGGAGGCGACACAGTTTCCCTCGCTGCCAACGCAGGTGGAGATGCCCGCTGTCACTGGCGATCAGGAGGCGACGCGGCAGCTGGTCAACCCGCTGGGGACGGCGCAGTCGCTGATGGCGGCGGAGGGGGGGGACAAGAAGGATGATCGCGCGTCAGCCAAGTCCAAGTCGGGCAAGCGCCGCGACAAAGCGGGCAAACAGGGCAACGAAGAGCGCTCGGCGGCTGAAGCCATCTCCAGTGCGGCGGTCGCGGCCTTTTCGCAGAACGTGGAAGGGGAGGGCACAGCGGTGTCCTCTCTGCCCTTCGATCTCGGCCTGGAGGACGAGGCGGTTGGCAAGGCCATCGATCAGGTGATTGCCGACAAGCCGCCTGAGGATTCGCCCTTTGCCGCCGCGAGCTTTGGTTCGGATGGCGATGGCGGCGATTTTGGCGCTTTCGAGGCTGATCCGGGCAATTCGACCCGCGTGGTCAACCTCCACGAGATGGCCAGCCTGATGAAGAACGCCGAGGCTGCCGCGCCATCCAAAGCGCCGACAAAGTCTTCTGCGGAGGCGGAAAAGGCGCCCGCGCATGGCGAGGACTGGTTTGTGGCCGTCGACGGCGAGCAGCAGGGACCAATGGGCTTCGAGGCGATCAAGGCCCTGTGGGACAAAGGCGACATCACGGCTGATTCCCTTGTCTGGAACACGCGTATGTCGGGCTGGGAACCGCTCAACTCGGTGCCCGAGCTGGCGAAGAAGCTGGAGCCGCCCAAGCCAAAGATGAGCGATCCGCCGCGCGCTGCGCAGGACACCTTGGGCCTGACAGGCGAGTGGGGCGATACGGGGGGGAGTCTGTCTGCGGCTGCCTCGTTGCCCTCGCCTCAGGAAGCGCCGGCAGACAGCGCCTGGAAACCCTCGGCCGCGAGCATGCTCAGCTCGTTGATTCAGGACGAGATCTCCGCGCTCGACACGCCGGCTGTCTCTGCGCCCCCTGCCGCCGCGCCTCCCGTAGCGGCCGCGCAGCCTCAGGCTCAGCCAGGCTCCTCTCTCTTGCCCGCGCTGGCGCCGTTGCCCTCGTCGGCCGCGCCCGCAGCTGCTCCTGCGACGCTGCCACAGCCAGAGGGGTTTTTGCCCAGCATGCCTTCGCACGATGTCCTGCAGCCACCCGCGCCTCCCGATCCGTATGCGCCCTTGGATGGTGGTTCTGGCTTTCCCGAGGACACCAATATCGGCGCGTCGCCCGATGGCTTTGATGATGGTGAATCGGACAGCCCGTGGGAGCAGCCGATGGCGCCCGCGCGCCCGAGTAAGGGCAAGGGAGGGCAGGACCGTCGTTCGCGTGGTGGACAGTCAGCGCAAGGACAGCGTCGGCAACAGGGACGGAAGGCGCAGCAGCCGCAACAGCCATTGCCTCAGATGCCCGCCCAGACCTCTGGCGCTGTCAAATGGATCGGCCTCGGTGTTGGCATTGCCGCAGTCCTGCTTTTGGGCGTCATCGCGTTCAAAGTCTTGCAGCCCCAACCCGAGACCATGGCGAGCGCGCCGCCACCTGCGACATCCGTCACGCCGGCGCCTGTGGCGCAACCCGTCACACCGCCTGCCGCCGCCCCCACTCCTGTTCCCGCTGAGCAGGCAGCCCCCCCGCCTGCGGTCACCCCGCCTGCGGTCACCCCGCCGAGCGCCGGAACCGCTCCTGCCGAAGCGCAGGCCGCCGTCAAACCACCCGGCGATCCCGCGCCAGCAGCCCCGGCCACGCCTCCCGCGGCCCCCGAGGTCAAGCCAGAGCCCAAACCTGAA
>JAFVYB010000013.1 GCA_017500825.1 Myxococcaceae bacterium
AGGGAGAGCGCGAGAGGGAAAAAACATGGGTTTTTCCCGCTCGCACAATGACGAACTAAATTCGGTCGTTCGGGGCAGAGCGGGCGCCGACACGCGATGTCAATTCGGGGCGATGCCGTGTCGTTTTTGACGTGTCGTTGTCGATTCAAGACAATGCCCTGCCGATGGCGAGTCGGGCCAACAAAAAGCGTTTTGGATATAAAAATTAAATCGAGCCAATTCAGATTCAACCTAAATAAAAACAAAACAAACCTGCCGCGCGCTCAAGCGCTTTTAAGCTGCCCCGCGCTGAAGCGGCTTTGAATTGCCGTGCGCCAAAGCACAAAAAAAACAAATGTGGGCGCTAAAGCGCCAAAAAACGTAATTCAAAAGCGCTCCCCTGCCCTGGTCCATCGCTCCTCGCCCACATGCGTCCGCCGAGGCGCGCGACAAGTTCCCGCGACAGGCACAAGCCCAGCCCCATGCCGCCGTGGTGGCTGTGCCAGCGGGCGCGATCGCTCCAAAAGGATTCGAACAGGGCGGCAAGTTGCGCCTTGTCCAGCCCGGCGCCGCTGTCTCGCACGCGCAGGGCGATTTCGCCGGAGGCTTCGCGCCAGGCGCGCACCTCGATGAAACCGCGTTCAGTGTGGCGGCGGGCGTTCAACAGCAGGTTGTCGACAATTTGCGCGAGGCGTTCGCCGTCGGCCTCGATCAGGAGTGGTTCGTCGCCCAGGTCGGCGATGAGGGACACGTCGCTGCCGGTGAGTTCGCGCGCGCAGGCGTCGAGCGCGGGGATGAGGATGGCGCGCACATCGAGGCGGGAGCGGCGCAGGGGAAAGCGGTCAATGCCCAGGCGGCTCAGGTCGCTCAGATCACCGATGAGTCGCGTCAGGCGCTGGATGGCCAAATCGACGACGCGGCGGGCGCGCGCGCCATGTTCCGCCGAGTCTGTGCCGAGTTCATCGCGGAGCCTGAGACTGCCGCTGAACGCGTTGAGAGCGGTGTTGAGCTCGTGGGCAATGGCGCCCAAAAACGCCCGCCTGGAAAGATCGCGGCGACGGGCCGCTGCGACTTCGCGCCGGACTTGTTCGCAATTATTTTGCGCTTGTTTGAGTTCTTTTTGTGCTTGTTCACAGGAACTTTGAGCTTGTTTGAGCTCTTTTTGTGCTTGTTCGCGGCTTTGGCCAAGGCGCAGGGTGTCGAGGCTTTGGGCTGCGGCCTCTGCCACACGCGTCAAAAACGGATCGCGATCTGGCGCCCGCGCCTCATCGGCGCACGCCTTGAGCCAAAAAAGCGCGAGCACGCCACAGGGGCCATCGCGGCCGATGAGTGTCGACTCAAAGCACCGCGTCTCTGACGGCAGGTCGAGTTCGGTTCGCGCCCAGACCGAGAGGTCGACATCGAGCGAAAGCGGTCGACGCGAGAGCGCGTCCACAGCGCCAGAGCGCGCGCCAAATCCCTGAGAGGCGACGAGGCGCCCTTCACCAGCGGGCGTGACGAGGCACAGGATCCCGGCGTCGGCCCTGGCCGCTTCCACCGCGTGGTCCAGAATCACGAACCAACCCGCCTCCAGACTGGGCGCCAAGAGAGCGCGGCGCCCCATAGCGAGCAAATCGTCGAGGCGCGTCCAATCCAGTTCAGAGCGCGGACACAAGGCACACCGCGCTACCCGCGTCTGGCGCGGCACCTCGCCACAGTGCCCAAGCTCACCATGGCGCACCCCTGCAGACGGCGTTCGCCGCCCGGCGTCCCTCGACGCTTCCCCGCTCAAGCCCCCGCTCAGTGACGCCATCCCGCCCGCCTCCTGCCAACGACGACAACACGCCAATAAAGCTTGTGACCGCGTCACCCAAAATCGCCCCTTCGGGCGACTGGAACGCCCCCGCGCTTTTTCGCGGTGCCCTCCGCATCCCAAAGAGACCGCCCCCACAGCCGCCAGGGCCATGAGGGCGATCTGCGCTGTCCGCGCCGGGACTTATTCAGACAGGCTGCCCGCGTCAGGCGCGCCGGGGCTGGCAGGCGATTGTTCCTGATCCATGCCGTCCTGATTTGGCGCCTTGTCCCCGCCATTCTGCTCTGGCGCGGAAATCGCGAGGCTTCGGGCCACCAATTCGTCGCCCTGTTCCGTAAAGCTGGCCAGCGCGTCGGCCTGCATGGGCACCTCTTCGAGCGGAATCGCCTCGCCGTTCATCGAGACAAGCGCGCTGTCCGGGACCACGATCGGCACCACCTCGTCGGTCTGGCTGTTGCGGATGCGCACTGTGTCGCTGTCGAGGTCGATCGACTCAATCTGGCCGATGACGATGTATTGCCGCTGCACGCCGCGCGCGGCGCCCTCTTCGTCCCCCTCAGGCGCGATGCTCGGGCTCTGCGTCATGCCGCTCTGGGCAAAACCTGGCGCGCTCAACAAAAGACCAAATCCAAGCGCCCACGCCGCCGTCCACAGTCTCCTCATCGTTCTCCCTCCGCTGGGCCCCACCGCCATTCAGCCGGTAAGGCGCTGTGAAGCTCGACACGCGTCAATCTGTGGTCGCGCCAGACAATTGGCCTGCCCCGTCGACCGCTGACAGTTCAGGCGAGTCAATTATTTGCGCTTCAGCGCCTCCTTATTGTTTGCGCTTCAGCGCACACCTTTGTTTTTTGTGCTTTGGCGCACACCTTTGTTTTTTGTGCTTTGGCGCACACCTTTGTTTTTTGTGCTTTGGCGCACACCTTTGTTTTTTGTGCTTTGGCGCACGGCATCATTAAAAGACGCGTTTCCGAATTGTTTTATATTTTAAACACTTAAAAACGTTTTGTTGAAGCTCCACTGCACCGCTCGGAAAGCGCGATTTCTCTAAAGATATTTATATCTTTAAAAACACTCATTCCAAGACGCCGCTCGGAAAGCGCGGACCGCGAGTGCGTCC
>JAFVYB010000001.1 GCA_017500825.1 Myxococcaceae bacterium
GATTTAATTTATTGTCGTTCCGTCGCCCATGCACCGAATTTGACCTAACGTAAAAACGCTAAAAATAAAACTGAGCAAATACCGGTCATCTGAGGTGCTTAGGGCGACGGCGGCCTTTTGTCCCGCCCCGAATCCGAGCTAACGCGCAAAAGCCAAAAATTAAATCGAGCAAAGACCGCTCGTCTGAGGGGCGGGAAAGGAAAAGGGAGAGCGCGAGAGGGAAAAAACATGGGTTTTTCCCGCTCGCACAATAACGAACTAAATTCGGTCGTTCGGGGCAGAGAATTTGGCGCCGCGGGATGTTTGTTCAGGACGACAACGAGCCTTTTGACAAATCAAAACAATGTAAATTCAGATAAATTGATACCCAAACCGCAAGGTGACAATATCCCGCCCCATGTCGAGGCCGGTGTCGGCGGCGCCGCTCTGACCAAGTCGGTCATAGGCCAAACGCCATTGCATTTGTTCCGCGATCTCCCATTCAACCCCCAGCGAGGCGCCATAACCGATCGCGTCCGCCTGATGTCGCGCGGCCAGACCATTTCGAAACGCTCCGAGATAACCAAAAAGTCGAAGCGCGCGCGTCAATTGAACCCCAAAGCCACCTTGAACAAATTCGGTCCAGAGCGTGGAGGCGAATCCGGCGGCGCCGACGTAATCACGCCCGGCGATCAGAGCCAATTGCCAACCGCGTCGCGCCCAGTCGAGTTGCAGGCGGACTTGGGCATCCCAGGCGCTTTGGCCTGACGCGCGGTAGAGGCGCGGCCCAAGGTCGAGGCGAAGTGTCGCGTGCGGACTCAAAACAAAGCGCGAGACAAAAAGGAGCGCGAGGCTGTTGCCGCTGATCGCGCGTTCAGCACTGAAAAGTTGTCCGCGCAGGCCCAGGCCGAGTTCAACGCGTCGAAAGGCACGGTGCCGCCAGCTTATCTGGAGGTTGTTGGTGCCGCTGACAGGGGCGTTGTCGATGAGGAGCGCGTTCCATTCGCTGCGGGCGGCGATGTCGAGGGTGCTCGCGCGGCTAAGACGCGTGCGCGCGTTGAGATTGAGGAAGCTCCAAAACGCGCCCGCCTCGGCATAGGCCACGCCAAAGCGCGGCAGGGAGGTGCTTTGGGCGACGCGGTAGAGGGCGCCGTTGGCGTCGATGGCGAGTCGGCGTGTGGCTGTCAGGCGCAAGCGAAGTTCGCCGCGATGGTCGACAAGGAGGCTGCCCGCGCGCAGGGGATGCGTCAGGGTGAGGCCATAATCGAGGTCAAGACGGGAGCGTTCGCTTTGACGCGCGTAGCCGAGGCTGGGCAGGAGTTTGCCCGCGAAATCGCCAGAAGCTGTGGCCAGACTGTCGTAGCGCAGCTCTGAGGCGAGAGAGACGCGTAGCGTATGGTTGGCCGCGCCCCGGGCGGATGCCGGAATCAACGCGAACAAAACGACCAGCGTGCGGACAAATATCGCGGCGGCATGGGGAAAAGACGCCAAAACAAAGACCATCGACAATGCGCCAATCCATGTCATCGCGCCAATCCACGCGGACGCGGCGAATAATTCGGAGTCAAAAATCAATCCGGCGATCAATGCGGCGCCCCAAATCCAAATCAACGCGTCGCCACAGGTGACGGATTTTGGTTCAGGGCACATGAATGGTGTCGCCCGCGCAGAGCGAAAAATCGCTGCCGGCCTCGCCCGAGACGAGTGATTCATAACTGACGCGATAGCGCGCGCCGTCCTCCGCCCTCAGGATGGCAATGTTTTTATCATCGGCAAATTCACTCAGGCCGCCGGCGAGCGAGAGTGCCTGCAGCACTGTCAGGCGGCCGCGCAGAGGAAAGGCGCCAGGCCGGGCCACCTCGCCGATAACAAAGACGCGCGGCGCGTGCACTTCGCGCACAATCACCACAACGCGCGGATCGGCGAGAAAAGGTTTTAATTGATCCTGAATCAACTCGCCCAATTCTCGCGCTGAAAGCCCCGCCGCTTCGATTTCTCCCAAAAGTGGCAGGCTGATGCGGCCATCTGGACGCACGGGAACAGTGCGCGAGAGGTCGCCGTCGCGCCACACCGAGATGTCGAGCAAATCCTCGCGGCCAATGCGGTATTCGAGACGCGTCTCCTCCTGCGGCGGGCGCACAGAGGGACCGGCGCACGACAGCCCCAAAACAAGACACCCCAACCAAAGCGGCACACGCCACACCCGAGCCAACATCCGCCACCTCCCAACTCTCTTCCTCGCGAAATTGTGGCGCCTTTCGCGTGACGCCAATAAATCAATAGGGGGATGGGGGCTCA
>JAFVYB010000014.1 GCA_017500825.1 Myxococcaceae bacterium
CACGAGCGCCTGCTGAATGAGCGCGACAAGATCCGGCGAGGCGGCAAGGTCGGCAGAGAGCGATTCGAGGCGCTCGCGTCACTGTGACGAGGCAGACTGTCCGCCAGGCCCCTGAAACACAGATGTCACACCCCTCTGCTAGACTGGCGGCAGGGGCTTTTTGGGCGATTTGGACATGGATGTCACAGGCGGCTGTTAGAGTGGCGCCGGGGGCGGTGTGGGTGGCTGGCTCAGTCGTAGGCGCGTCAAACAGGCGTCCAAGCCGCGGCGATCTCTTCGCTCTTGGTGAGCACGACCGAATCCCGGTGGCGCTGCGCCTGTATGCTGGCGCTGTCGCCCGTTTCGCCCACGCGGCAGAGAGGGGGCGGCGGCGACTGGGGGCGACTTGTCCAGTGGCAGGACGGCGACGGCAGAACTCACGTTGTCGCGATCCCGGTCGCGATCGCCTACGGCGACGGCGCAGAACTCATGCGGTTCTTGAGCTCCCAAGGCTGGCGCGGCAGGTGCGGCCGCAAGGTCTGCGAACTGCTCTGTAACTACCTCATCAGCTGGCCTGTCGAGGCGCGCGCCGTCTGCACCTCGCGCGTCGGCTGGTCCGGTTCCGCCTTTGTCACGCCAGAGCGCATCGTCGGCGGCTCAGATCAGGAGCGCGTCGTCTACCAACCCAGCGCCCCGGTCATGCACGGCCACAGCCGCAAAGGCCACCTCGACGGCTGGAAAGACGGCGTCGCCGAACTCGCGCGCGGCAACTCGCGGATCATGCTCGCCATCTCCGCCGCCTTCGCCGGCCCTCTCCTCAGGCGCACTGGCACGCCCGGCGGCGGCCTGCACCTCTACGGCGACTCCTCCTGCGGCAAGTCCAACGCTGTCCGCGCCGCGGCCTCGGTCTGGGGGCACCACAGGGACCTGATGCGGCAATGGCGCGCCACCGACAACGGCCTCGAAGCTCTCGCCGAAGCCGCCAACGACGGCCTGCTCATGCTCGACGAAATCAAGCAGCTCGACTCAAGACTCATCGGCGCCGCCGCCTACATGCTCGCCAACGGCCAGGGCAAAGCGCGCATGTCCAAAGGCCTCGTCGTCCGCCCGCCCGCCAACTGGGAACTGATTTTCCTCTCCAGCGGCGAACACACCCTCCAGCAGATGATGCAGGACGCCGGTCAGAAAACCGCCACCGGCCAGGCACTGCGCATCCCCTCCATCCCCTGCGACCTCGGACCCAGCGGCCTCGTCGAGGACCTCCACGGCTTCCACGACTCCAAAACCTTCATGCAAGCCGGGCTCGAACCCGCGCTCGCAGAACACTTCGGACACGCGGGCCAGGCATGGCTCGATCGCGTTGTCCCGGACATCGACGCCGTCTCTCGACAGGCGCTCGAACTGCGAGATCGCTTTGTCGCCGAGTCCATGAACGGCTCGACCTCCGGCCAAATCGCCCGCGTCGCCACCCGCTTCGGACTCGTCGCCGCCGCAGGAGAACTCGCCACTTCCTTTGGCCTCACAGGCTGGCTTTTGGGCGAAGCCTGGCGCGCTGTCCGATCCTGCTTCGACGCCTGGCTCGCTTTCGAAGCGCCCACCCCCGAACGCGCCAAAGCAGACATCCTCGAAAGCGTCCGCGCCATTCTGCAGCGCGACATCGGACGTTTCCCCAACATCCGCTGCGAAGACGCCCTCGACCGCTCCCTCGACCAAACGCAGCGCGACGAAGCCATCCGACTCTGGCGCGCCGACCTCGACGCCATTGCCCGCGCCGGCCAACTCTACGGCTTCCGCAGAATGTCACTCGGCGACGACGGCGACATCGAAACCGAATTTTTCGTCAACAAACGCGCCTTTGAACGCGTCCTTTGCG
>JAFVYB010000015.1 GCA_017500825.1 Myxococcaceae bacterium
AGGAAGCGGCGCAGCGGCTGTATAAAGAATGGTTTGCGGATCTGCGGTTTCCCGGACATGAAAAAACAAAAATCATCGAGGGGATTCCAGAGGGGTGGAGCCAAGGTGTGCTAGGTGATATTGTTGTAGAGTCGGGAAAAAAGATATCCAGAGAAAAACGTGCAGGATATTCATACTATCTTCCAGTTGACTGCTTACCCAAAAAATCACTGGGATATGTAGCTACTAACGAAATTGCGCTTGCAGAAAGCTCTCTTGTCGCATTTTCTCCACGAGATATTATTTTTGGAGCAATGCGCCCCTATTTTCATAAAGTTGTGGTGGCGAGAGATAGCGGTATTACTAGGACAACCTGTTTTGTTCTCAATGCTGGCAATCCTGCCTACTGGGCATATGCGGTAATGCTGATGTTCTCTAGTGATACTGTTGATTATGCTACACAAATTTCTGTAGGTACAACTATGCCTTATACCCGGTGGAAAGATTTTAAGAGCATGCCAATCGTTATACCAAGTGAAGAATGCGTGATTGCATTTGGCGAAGCAATAGAGCCAATCATCTCAAAGATAAATGGATTGGCAAAACAAATCGTCTTATTGCAGCAGGCCCGTGACCGACTGCTCCCCAAACTGATGAACGGAGAAATCGCGGTATAACGAGACGCAAGTTCACTGTCGGTAAATTTATCCCATTGAATCCGCGTTTTTGTCGTGTCTTTCTGCCGCCCATGCGCCGAATCTGGCCCATCGAGCAGCCCAAAATAATCCCGGGCAAATAAAACAGGCCATTGAGGCGCTTAGGGCGGGTATTTGTCCGGCGGCCCGCAGCCGGCCCCACCTTTGGTGGGAGCGAGGACCGACGGTTGCGCAAGGAAAAAGGGGAGCCGCGAGGGGAAAAAACATGGGTTTTTCCCCCTCGTGAATTGAGGGCAGATGAGTGCGGCCGGAGCGCTCACGATTCGCGCTTCCCGAGCGGTGAAGCGGAGCTCCAATAAAACGTTCTTAAACAAATCCGCGCTTTCTGAACGGTGAATTGGAGTTTCAAGAAAACGTTTTTAAACAATGGACAGCAAGCTCGATTTTTCAGGAAAATTCAATAAATTAAACCGAGCAAATTCAGGTTCAAATTAATATCAAAATAAAATCAAATTTCCCCGCGCTGAAGCGGATTTGAATTGCCGTGTGCCAAGGCACAGAAAAACAAAGGTGTGCACCGGGGCGCAAAACAATGAGGTTTTGTTTAAACTGAATCTCTCCATCGCGAGAGCGCCATGAGGGGAAAAGCGTCTTTGACAGGAAGCTTCTCCTGTTGCTGCGTCTGCCTTGAGTTAACATAATGCATCTTATGAGGGATTTTGAGGAGCGTCCGGGGGAGTGGCCGTGTGTGGATGCTTGGGACGTGGCGCGCTGGCGTTTTGGGCCTCTTCGGCGCAGACATCATCCGTGTCCGCCTTTATCCACCGCGCGGTCAGGCGTCGGGCTTTTCGCGAATCCGCTGGCGGGCTCGCGAAAAAAACGCGCGATCGCGACAAAAAATGCGTCCTCTTGACTCTGTTTTTGGCATGGACGCGCGCCGTTATGCTCACGCCGCTTTTTGATCTTTGTTTTTTGTCTGCCGTGTCGCTCGCGACGAGCGCAGGCGCCACCGCGCCCCTTCAATCCTCAGACGAGGCGCCGCCTGTTGTTCCGGCGGCCACGACAACGCCCGCCGACACGTCAGAACAGCCCGACAACAGCCAGCCACGCCTGGTCTTGGATCAGCGCGTTGAACGTCTCAGCGCCGAGCCGCAGTCGCTGCCGTTCACCATCTGTTTCCACGCCGCGGGCGCTGCGCCGCATTGTGTCGAAGCGCTGGGTGGCCGCGATCTGGAACAACCGATCGCCTCGGACAGCTTGATTGAACTGAGGCTGCCGCCGCTTGCCGATGTTCGCGTGCGCCTTTTGGACGATTCGCATCGGCTCGTTCCCTCCAGCGACTATTTCACGAGCGATCATGACCAGGGCCGTTATTTGATTCAGCCAGAATCGCCGCTTGTTCCGGGAACAAAGCATTTTGTGCGCGTCGATGGCCTTGTCGAGGCCCTGCCGACGGCGGTTGACGGCGCCCAATATCGCTCTGTGCGCGTTTCTTTTGTCACATCCGGCGAAAAGCCGCCCAAAGAGCCCCGGAGCAAAAAAAAGAAGAAGAAAAAACAAAGCCGCCGCCGCTGATGGTGTCGTTATTTGGCCATGGTTCGCGGCGCCATCGCGTGGCGGTCAAAATTGCGCCAACATTGTTCCCGCTTCATGCTGGAGAGATGAGATGAAAAAAGTCAGAATTACCGTCGTCAAAATGGTCAGGCATGATGATTTGATCGAAAAATATGAAAATCCATTGGAACACGCGTGTGACATGACGGTTGGACAAACATTTGTCGCCAATGGTTGGAAAAAGCCCGACGGTTTGTGCGACAGCGCCTGGGACAGTATGTCGCCGTTTGTCATGGCGCTCTCTCATGGCGCGGGCGATTTTTATGATGGCTGGATGAAAAATAAAAACTCGGCCATGATTTCATGCAACGACGGCTTTCGTCCGGTCAGTTTTTTGCTGGAGGCGTTGGCGGAGGACGCGACACGAGAGGTTTCATGTGAATGAAAACGCGTCGATGTCACGCGGTTGATTTGATTTCTGGCGCTGAAAATTCTCGTGGAAATGCGATTTATTTGAAGCGCTGGAAAATTCTCGCGGAATGCATAAAAATTGTTCCATGACTGACAAAAATCCAGCCACCATCGTCTGCCGCCTGGGGAAATCGTGTGAATTGGTCTTTCACCCGATTTTTTTGTTGGCCTGCCTTGTGCTCGGCACGCTTCTGGCGCCGACGGCCATCGATTCTGAACAAGCGGCGCAAATCTCGCCCTTCGCGCCGAGTGTCCTGGCCGCCAGCTGTCTGGCTGTCTTTGGCGTCTTTTTCTTTCACGAATGCGGGCACGCGCTTTTCCTCATCGCGCGCGGGCATGAGGTTCGGGTGAGTTTCACGGGGATGCTCAGCGCCACGGCCACGCGCGCCAGACCCTCCCGCGAAGACGAATGGCGCTCCCTTCTCGCCGGGCCCATGGCCAATGTCGCTGTCGGCATCGCCTGTCTCGGGATCAGGGAGGCGATCGCGCCGATGGAGAGCGGCGGCGCCCTCGATGTCCTCACGGTGCAGATGGCGCGCCTCAATTTGGCCTTTGGGATCATCGGGCTTGTGCCGGTCGTGCCGATGGACGCGGGACTCGCGCTGCTCAACCTGCTGCCGCCTCAGCATCACAAAAAGCTCTTTGGGTTTGGGTTCGCGCTGAGTTGCCTGGGCGCGCTGGTGCTCCTCGTCAACGGTTCGCTTCTGGGCGCGTTGCTCCTCGGGCTTATCGCCGCCCGCAACCACCGCCTGAGCCAGTTCAATCTCAAGGAAGTGGTCGACAACCTGCAGGCGGCCAAGGGGCAGATTGAACAGCTTGAAGAGGGATGGAACGCGCTCAGGCGCGGCGAGGTGGCCGAGGCCGAACGCCTGGGAACGATCACGCTGAAGGCCGCGCAGCGCTCCGAGGTGGCCATGCGCGCGCTCGATTTGCTCGCCTGGGTCGACTTGGCCCGCGCCGACGCGCCCGCCGCGTGGAAAAAGATCGAACAGGGACGCGCCATGAGTCGAGGCTATGCCCGCGCTTTGACAGAAGCGCTCGCGCTTGAGGCCATGAAGCGGCCCCAGGAGGCGCTCGCCAAGGCGAGGGTGGCCATCGAGCTTGAGCCGTCGCTGACCACGGCGCAGCTTCTGTTGCGGCTGCTCCTCTCGCAAAAGGCGTTTGATGAGGCGCGGCGGCTTGTCGAGAGTCACCCCTGGCCCGCGCGCAAGAACCGGCAGGCGCTGCTTGCCGAGGTGGCCATGGCCGAGGGATTGCCCGAACAGGCTGCGGCGCTCTGGCAAAAGGCTTTTGAGGAGACGCGCGACTGTGGGCAGGCTCTTGAGGCGGCGCGCGTTCTGGCGCGCGGTGGTCAGTCGCAAGGCGCGCTGGAACTTTTGGAACGCGTTCGTGAGTCCGGCGGTGAAGCGCTCGAACAGATCGCCCAACTTTCCGGCGACGAGGCGTTTTCGGCCCTGCGCGGCACCGAGCGATTCGAGGCGGTTGTGCGGCGCGACGAGCGTTCGGAGGCGTCGTGACGAAAGCGTGTCGAACCGACGAGCGAGGAGTCTGACGTGAACATGAAGGATCTTTTGAGACGCTTTCGCGAGGCAGACGCGCCCGACTCGCGCTGGCGCAGGCTCTCGAAACTCCTGCTCAACACGACCTGGAGCTTCTTCATCGCCATCGTCGTCTTCATCGTCGCCAGCTACATCCTCCTGCCCCACTTTCTGCATCAGGAGAGCGAACTGAAGCGCCTGCGGCAGGAGATCGACGCCCTCAACGAGGCGCTCAATTCGGCACAGGGCATGGCGCGCCGCTCTGACGAAACAACCGCCGAGTTCGCCAGCGACGAAAAGCAGTCTGTCGCCGATGGGACCGAGTCGCTTCCCGGGCCTGAGGCTGAAAAAGACGCGCGCGCTGTCAACTCAACGCGGCGCTCGACTCAGCCCTGATCGTTGTCGTCGGCGTGACGGGCCTTTTCGCGCTTGTCCCCTGCCCTGCCCAAAATCTCGCCATCCTGTTTTGCGCAGGCCTTCAGCTGTCGCGCCCGCGTCGAGCCGCCAGACAATGCGTTTCATTCGACCGAGTCGTTCGCCTCGGGAGCTCTTCAGCAATGCATTAAAAAACCATGCGGGCGAGTTCGGCGGCGGCCTGGTCCGCGGCCTTTTGGGTCACCTTGCCTTCGGCGGTCAGGCGGCGCAGCACGCGGTCGGTGCGTTTTTTCCAGGATTCGTGCGCTGAGGGACCAATGCGCCGGGGATTGGGCAGCATGGCGACGAGCGCGGCGGCCTCGCCCAGAGTGACCTCGCTGGCGCGCTTGCCAAACCAGACGCGGGAAGCGGCCTGAACGCCAAAGACGCCGTCGCCCCATTCGACGCTGTTCAGATAGAGGGCGAGCAATCGTTCTTTGGAGTGCGCCTGTTCGAGATCGCGCGTGATCCACAGCTCCTTGAGCTTGCGCACCGGGCTGCGCCGCTCGCTGAGGTAGAGGTTTTTGGCCAGCTGCTGCGTCAGGGTCGAGGCGCCGCGCAGTCGCGTGCCTTCTTTGGCGCTTTGTTCCACCGCCGCCTTCATTTCGCGCCAGTCGATGCCCTCGTGACTGAAGAAACGCGCGTCCTCGCTGGCGACAAGGGCGTCGATGATGCGTGGGCTGATGGCGCTGAACTCGACGGGTTCGTGGAGCATTTCCAAATCAGTCCCCTGGCGCCGCGCCTCTCTCTCTCGGGCGCGCATCAGCGCTGTCTTTTGCGGAAAGCGCTTGCCGAGTTCGGCGATTTCTTCGCGCGACGGCATAGAGGCGATTTCGCAGCTCCCCCACGTGAGGGCCACGAAGAGAAGACCGCACATCAGGCTGCCCAAAACGCCCGATTCCTCGGTCTGAGACGCCTTTTTGCCCGCGCCGCGACGGCTGCCCGTGGATTTGCCGCTCGACTTTCTGGTGGTCGCGCCTTTGGCGCCCTTGCCTGACCTGCTCTTCGTGCTGGTGCGTGTGGCCATGATGGCGGCGCGCGTTACACGAAACGCCCCGGCCTTTCCGAAAGAATTTCGCTCTTGATCGCTTCATGACGCAGCGCCGCGCGCGACATGACGCACCGCGACTGGACAGCCTTGCGACCCCTGAAGTAGCCCGCCGCGCCCGCTGCGGGACGGCCTCTTGGGGGCATTCCCGGGGCGCATCGACTCGCCGCTCTTTCGCGGCTTCAGGCGCACCGCGCGCCGCCAGAGGAGGACCACGTGTCCACAGACACCAAACACCAGGACAGCTACCCCGTCGCCAACTGCATCCAGCTCTTGCAACGCCAGGACCCGGCCAAAGTCGCCGCGCACGTCAAGATCGACGGCGAATGGAAGGACATCAAATGGGGCGAGATCATCGACCGCGTGACGGCGATCGCCGAGGGCCTCATCGATCTCGGCCTCAAGTCGGGCGACCGCGTGGCCATCTTCGCCGACACCGCCTACGAGTGGTGCCTCATCGACTTTGCCCAGCTGTGCGCCGGCGGCATCAGCGTTCCCATCTACGGTTCCAACACACCTGAAGAGGTCGCCTACATCATCAAAGACAGCGGCGCGAAGTTCGTCGTCGTCGACAGCGATCAGGCCGACCACCACAAAGGCCCGGGCCGATTCAGCCGCGTCAAAGCGGTGCGCGATCGCCTGGAGAGCGTCGAACACGTCATCGCGCTCAAGATGCCGTCGAGCCCCGAGGACAAGCTCATCAGCCTCGACGATTTGGAAAAACGCGGGCGCGCCTGTCTCGAAACGCGCCAGAGCTCCATCCCCGGCATCGCCGCCGCCGTCGGCGAACAAGACCTCTCCTGCATCCTCTACACCTCGGGCACGGCGGGCACGCCCAAGGGCGTGATGCTCACCCACCGCAACTGGGTCAGCCAGTCGTTCAATGTCATGCGCTCGGGCGTCCTCAAGCCGGGCGACCAGGTGATGCTCTTCTTGCCGCTGGCCCACTCCTTTGGCCGCGCCGTCGAAATGACGTGGATGGGGCAGGACATCACCGTCTCCTTCGCCGAGTCGATCGAACGCCTGCTCGACAACGCCAAAGAGGTCCACCCGACAGTTCTGCCAGCCGTGCCGCGCGTCTTCGAAAAAGCCTTCAACCGCGTCGTCGCCCAGGGCCGCGCCGCCGAAGGCATCCAGGGCAGCGCCTTTGACTGGGCCATGGCCCTCTTCGAGGACTACGCGAACGCCAAAGCCGCCGGCAAACCGTTCCGCTCCCTGCGCTTCCCCATCGCCAGACAGCTCGTCTTCTCCAAGATCAGCCAGAAGCTCAAAGCCCAGTTCGGCGGCCGCATCCGTTGCTTCGTCTCTGGCGGCGCCCCGCTCACCCCGCGCATCGCCTACTTCTTCGACCTGTGCGAGATGAACATCACCGAGGGCTTTGGCATGACCGAGACCTGCGCGCCGACTCACTGCAACCTCGTGGGCGCGGTCAAAGTCGGCACCTGCGGCCCCCCCTTCCCCGGCGTCGAGGCCAAGGTCGCCGAAGACGGCGAAATCCTCCTGCGCGGCCCCCAGATCATGAAGGGCTATTACAACCTGCCCAAAGAGACCGAGGAGGCGCTGACGCCCGACGGCTGGCTGCGCACCGGCGACATCGGAACGGTCGACGACGAGGGCTTCATGACCATTACCGACCGCAAAAAAGACCTCATCAAGACCTCGGGCGGCAAATACGTGGCCCCTTCCGAGATCGAAAACGAGCTGAAGACAAACGCCATCATCAGCCAGGTCTCGATCCAGGGCGACAAGCGCAAGTTCATCAGCGCCCTGTTCACCCTCAACGCCGACGAGGTGCGCGCCTTTGCCGAAAATAAAAGCCTGGGCGAACTCACCTTCGCCCAATTGACCAAATCGCCCGAGGTCATCGCCGAGGTGCAAAAGATCGTCGACGGAATCAACGCGCGCCAGCCCAGCTACGCGACAATCAAAAAATTTATCGTGCTCGATCACGATTGGTCGCAGGAATCCGGCGAATTAACCCCCACGCTCAAGGTCAAACGCCGCGTCGTCGGTGAAAAATACAAAAAACAGCTCGATGAATTATATAGAGACTGATTTTTTGACAGTTTAACCTTAAAAAGACGCGTTTCCGAATTGTTTTATGTTTTAAACATCTAAAAACGTTTTCTTGAAACTCCGCTTCACCGCTCGGAAAGCGCGGACCGCGAGTGCGTCCGACACACTTGATGTGCCCTCAATTCACGAGGGGGAAAAACCCATGTTTTTTCCCCCTCGCGGCTCCCCTTTTTCCTTCCCCGCCCCTCAGACGAGCGGTATTTGCTCGATTTAATTTTTAGCTTTTTTACGTTAGCTCGGATTCGGGGCGGGACGAAAGGCCGCCGTCG
>JAFVYB010000016.1 GCA_017500825.1 Myxococcaceae bacterium
AACCCCAGTCCCCCCGCTCCTTCCAGCCCGCCCTGCCCATGAGCGCCCGCGTCGATCGCCCGCCGATGGCCCCGCGCAGCGCCGCCGCGCGAAAAAGCGTGGAACGGCCGTCTTCCCGTGGCCGCGTCGATGCCCGCGCCCAGTCCACGCGCTCCCGCCCCAAGCGCTGATCTTCCGATGATGGGCGCCGGTCGTTGTTGGCAGAAGGCCGCGCCCACCCCGCGCATCGCCACCGGGCCGCGCCGCCAAGCTCTGTTTTCCGGGCTCCGCGCGCCGCCCCGCAGCTGTTTCCCCGCTTCAGTCCGCCGAGGTCTCCCGTGAAAAGCTCCCTTCAGCGCCGCCTGCCCCGAGCCCGACTTCTCTTCGCGCCCCTCGCCCTCGTCCTCTGCCTGAGCGCCTGCATGGCCGAGCGCGAGCGACTTCTGGAGGAGGCCAAGAGCGCCGAAAGCGCCGAGACGCGCGCGCTGGCACTCAAGCGCCTGGCCAAAGACCCGGCCGAAAACGACTACGCGCTGTTTTTCCAGTCGACGCAGGACCCGTCGGCCATGGTGCGCGAGACGGCCATCGCCATCCTCTATCTCGACGACGGACCGCGCATTCCGGACCTGCTCGGCAGCCTGCTCGACGACCCCTCGCCCGAGGTCCAGACCTACGCCATCAAGGGGCTGCTCCACGAGGCCACGCCCAAGAAGCTGGCCTACCTGCGCCAGGCCTACGCGCGAAAGGGCGCGCTCCTGCGCCGACTCATCGCCGCCCATGTCGACGCCAATTTGCTCGCCGATTTCGTGCGTCACGAGGCCGAGCTCATCTGGAAGGAGACGGGCGACAAGCTCACCCTGCCGGCGCCGGCGATTCAGGCAGAGGCCGCGCTCTTGTTGGGGCAGAGCGGTCGCGCCGAGGCGCTCGAACGGCTCACCAGGCTCCTCAAGGATCCGTCGATTTACGTGGCGGCGGGCGCGGCGTCCGGGTTGGGCGCGGCGGGGGACGCGCGGGCGGTGTCGGCGCTGATCGAACTCCTCAAGGAGCCCTACGCCGAGGTGCGCGAGCCAGCCATCGAGGCGTTGGTGAAGCTGAATTCGGCGGCCGCCATCGATCCCCTGCGCGAGATCGCCGGGAAGGAGGCGGCGGCGAGTGTGGCCGCGCTCAGGGGGCTTGCCGCGCTCTCCACCAGGCACGCCGCTGCCAAAGACGCCCTCTGCGCGCTCGCCGAACAGGTTTCGCCCGCCGTTGCCCGGACGCTGGCCGATGCCCTGCGCGCCGCGTCTCTCACCTGCGACGAGGCCAAGTGGGCGGAGCGCCTGGACAAGGGCGGCGAAGACGCGCTCGCCATCCTGACGATTCTCGAAGCGCTGCCGCGACCGTCGCTGGCCGACAAAATCGCCCCCCTGCTCGACGCCGAGGACGCCCGCCTGCGCGACGCCGCGATGTTGGCGCTCAGCAGCTTGCCGAACCAGCCCGCGCTCGCCTCCCGCCTGCCCGCGCTCGTCGAGGCCGCGCTCAAAGCGATGGACACCGCGCAAACCGACTGGATCCCCAAGAGTCGCGCCACAGAGGACTGGCCCGAGGACGCCTTCCCCGAGGCGCGCGGTCACAGCCACGATCACGATCACGACCACGGCGCGCGCGAGAGTGAGGCGCCCAAGCTCGACCGGGCGGCGATCATGAAGACCAACCCCAGCATCACCGAGGCGCAGATCGACGCCATGCTGCAGGCTCAGGAGAGCGAGCGGCAGAAGGGGGCCAAAAAGAAGGCGAATTTCGAAGAGTTCCTCGATCGCCTCGACCGCCTGGCCAAAGAGCGGGCCGGCGCGCTTGGCCTCGCCCATCCTCCGGCGCGCGTCTTTGCCTTTGACGACGACTACGTGCCGGATTTGACCGAGGCCTTCTCGGCGCACCTCACGGCGCTCCTGACGACGGTTGCCCGCCAAAATCCATCGCTCGTCCCGGACAAGGTTCTCGAAGTCCTCTGGCGCGAAACTGACTTCCGTGTCCCAGCCTGCGAGATCGCCGGCGCCCGCGAGGACAAGGTTTCCGCTCAGGACAGCGCGCCCAGGTTGGTCAAGGCCGTGGCCGAATCGACCGTGGGGGCCGCGCCAAGCGCCACGCCGGTCCAGCGCGAGCTCTCGCTTGTCGAACGTTGCCTGCGCGAACGCGACGGTGACGCGCAACTGGCGGCCATCGAGGGACTCAAGCGTCGGGGCAAGCAGGCCATCCCTTTGCTCGTCGAGGCTTTGCAGATGCGCAAGGAACAGCGCGCGCCGCTCATGGAGGCGCTCGTGGCGCTCGATGCCAAGTCACAGGCGCTTGAGCCGATTCGGGCCATCGTTTCCGAGGGCGGGGCGGATGGTTTGGCCGCGCTCAGGGCTCTGTCGGCCTTTGGCGACCGCGCCTCGGTGCCCGCGATGGTCGAAAAACTCGGCGATCCCGCCCTGCGCGAGCGGCGCGAGGTGATCGAGGCGCTCGGTCGGCTGGGAGACGACTCTGTGCGCGACGCGCTCGAAAAAGAGCTCTTCAGCGATCGTCCGGAGATTCGCGCGTCGGCCCTGCGCGCCCTGAAAGCGCTCAACCTCGGCGCCTCGGTTCCCAAAATCGCCGCGCTCAAGGGCGACTACTTCGCCGAGGTCCGCCAGCTCGCCGCCCAATAGCCGCCGCCCAGGGCGAACGAGACGATCCTGAGAGGGGGTGTGGAGGTCGCTTCGGATCTCCCGCCCCCTTTGTCGTTCACAGGCCCGTGTCGTGCTCGATGAAGCGCGCCTCAAGGCCAAAGCGCTCGACGAGGAGCGCGCCCAGCGCCCGAACGCCAAAGGTCTCGGTGCGGTAGTGGCCGCCGAGCAACAGGTGCAGCCCCGCTTCTTCCGCGTCGAGTGCCGTGTGGTGCGCGCTCTCGCCGGTGAGCAGGGCGTCGAACCCCTCGCGCGCCGCCTGTTTCAGACAGCTGCCGCCGCCGCCGGTGACGATGGCGAGCCTTCTGATTCGCTCTGGACCACGGCCAAAGCGCCGCACTGTTCCGAGCGCCGACGCGCAGCGCGCGACGAGTTCGTCGACGCCAAGGTCGCAATTCACGGCCAGCCCGATGGCGACGCCGCGGTGACTGCCAAAGGGACCAGTGGGCGTGAGGCCGAGCGCCTGGACGAGTCCGGCGTTGTTGCCGAGCGTGGGGTGGACATCGAGCGGCAGGTGGGCCGCGTAGAGGCTGAGCCCGGCGGCGAAGCACTTTTTCACCTTGCGGCCATAGGCGCCGGTCAGGGTGCGGTGCCCTCCCCAGAAGACGCCGTGATGGACGAGGAGCAGGTCCGCGCCCATGGCGATGGCCTCGTCGATGGCCGCTTCCGAGGCGTCGACGCTCAGGGCCACGCGCTCGATGTCGCGCCGTGAGTCAGTGGTGGCGTCGATCTGCAGGCCGTTGAGCGCGTTCGTCTCGTCGGCGATTTCGTGAATGTTGAGCGCCTCGTCGAGACAGGCGCGGAGGGTGTCGAGCGGGCAGGGCATGTCGCGGCGTCCTTTCGCGGAAGTGTTTGGGCGACGAGTGAAGATCACGCCCCTCACGCAGGCGAGATTTTTCCCGGTCCGCGACGGGCCAAGGCCGAAGTTCCCGAGCTCCGGCGGCGATCGCGCCAGACCAGTTCGACGATTGGCGCGCCCTCTCGTCCGACGGTTCCAGCGCTCCCCCCGGGGAGGTCCGACGCGCGAACAAGCCCGGGCCGTGAAGCGCGCCGCGGATCTTTGGGAGGTTTTTCCAGCGTTCGGGCGGCGTCGATGGCCATGCGCCAGGTCCGCGAACCGCCGTTGGGAAGCCTCCACATGGGGGCGCCAGAGCCCGGCTTTCCGGGGGGGGGGAGGGCGTCAAGGGTTTTTCTCGCCCGTTGGTAGCCTGTCGCCAGCCTGTGGAAAACTCGTGGGAAATAAAAAAATCCTTTAATTTCAATAGGTTAGAGTTTTTACGGGTGTGGGTTATTTCGATTGACAAGGGTTTGAAAGTGGCGGGCGGTCGGCACGTCGCCAGCGTCGCGTGAGGCAGCGCGCGTCCCCTTGTGGGGCGTCTTCAGGGCTGCGGCGCGCGGAGGGGGCTGGCGTCTGGCGTGGGCGTCGGTTTGGGGGCGGCCTCGATGGCCTGGGCGAGCGCCTGACGGGCCTTTTCCCAGCGCCCGGGCGCGCGCTCGATCGTCCAGGGCAGGGGCGTGAGCGATTCGACAAAGGCGTTCGCGGCGTCCTCGCGCCCTCTTTGGCGGGCGAGGCGCAGGTATTCGAAGTCTTCCAGGCCGTCGCGCAGGTGCTTGAGGCGCAGCGATTCGATCGGCAGGTGCGCGGGCGTGCCAAGTCGCGCGGGCGTTCCCGGATAGAAGAGCGTGCCGTCACCATTGCCGGTGAAGCGCAGGGTGTCGCGCCAGGGGTCGGCCACGCCGCCGGAGTCGGGCGCCAGATAGGCCTCGACCGTGTTGAAGTAGAGCTCGCCATCGATGCCGTGGGCAAAGCTGAGCGCGCCCATGGCCCGGTTCAGCGCCGCGTCGTGGTCGATCATGTAGGAGGGCCAGCCGCTGAAGTAACAGCGCTCGCCTTCGCTCAACCCCTCGTCCGCCGCGCAGCCATGACTGCCGCACGACTGATACCACCACAGCTGTTTTCCATTCTGGCGCTGGGCTCTGTAGCCGTCGGTGGCGAGGGTGGTGGCGCAGTAGGCGCTGCCCGGACGCTTAAAGAGGCAGTTCATGTTGGGCGTCCAGATGTCGATGGCGCCGTCGAGCGCCGGAATAAGGCCGTGCGTCACCAGAACGCGGATTCCGGGCGCGGCAGCGCGGACGAGTCGGGCGCGTTGGGCGACAGCGGGGAGCTCTGCGGGCGTCGGTTCGTCGGCCACGTAAACAAAGGCGCGGTCGAGCCAGCCTTTGGCGCGCAGGTGGGCCTCGTAGAGGCGGAAGTAGTCGCGCTCCAGGCGCTCAAAGCCGCGCAGGGCAGGGTGGGAGCGCACGTCAAAACTGGTCGCCCGGGCGCCTGAAGCGAGCGCTTCTCCCTCCAAAAGCGCGCCGAGTTCCGCGTCGTGCGCCGTGAAATCGAGGCGCGGCGGGTCGCGCGAGAGCAGCGTGGGCGGCGACATGCTCAGCCCGTGCAGCGAGATCCGGTGGCGCAGCGCAGAGATGGCGTAACGGCGGGTCAGGCGCGCCAAAGCGCTGTCGTCATCTTCCCGAAGTCCGTGCCCGCGCGCGGCGCTCAGGCCGGAAAACCCAAAGGACGTGGCCAGCGTCGAGGTCGGCGGCAGTTCGAAGCGGCGAATGGTCAGCGCGATGGTCAGCGCGACGCGCCCGTGCTTGTCGTTTTGGTCTGTCGCGTCGATCGCGAGCGCGAGGCTGCTTTGCCCCGGCGTGGCCCGGCCCTCGGCGCACACCTCGACGTAGACGAGCGTCGGTTCGTCGTCTCTGGCGGGCATCCCAAAGGCGGGAATCGGCGCGCCGCTCACGGGATCGCGGCTGGGAATCAACGGATCAGGCCAGCGGCCAACGCGTCCTTCGCCATTCGAGGGCACGCGCACTTCGACAAAGCCGACGCGGTAGAGCGCGATCGCGACCGCCTCTGGCGCCGATTGGACAGCGATCGATTCGAGTCTGACGCCTGGCTTCAGGGCGATCTGCGCCCCCTCGCATTCGCCGCGCGCGAGCGACAGCGCCACCTCTTCCAGCCCATCTGGCAGCGGTTCAGCGGCCCTTGCCTTGTGCATGGCGGGCAACAGGACGAGCCAGTCGGGGCGCGACGCGAGGGACGGGAGCTCTTGCGCGACCATCTCGCTGTCGAACGCGGCGCGGGAGACGGGCAGCGATGCGGAGGCAAGCCCCAGGCAGACGAGGCAACACAGCTCGGCATGGCGGTCTGAACGCGACATGGCGCACCACGCTGCGCACGCGCTTGGGCCTCGGACAGCGCGCGAACGGGTGCCAATACGCCCCCGCCAACAGGTCACGCGCCTGGCGGCCCGCCCGCGGCGTTCGAATCGCGTCGGGCACCTCAAAGGCCGCCTCGAAGTCCGCGATTTGCCCGCGTCGCGAACGCGCTTTGGCCAGGTCGGCGTCGGTCCGGGAATGCGCCGGGACTTCTGACGCGCCTGTGGCCGCTCTTGCTTCCCAAGGCACCGTGCGCACCTTTGGCGTGACGCAGGCGAAAGGCTGAGGCGGGTGCGCAGGCGACAGATGCGCAAGGGGAGAGGGGCTGAGCTCGTGCGATTCGCGGTCGTCACGGCGTTTCCAGAGTCGGATTGGCACAGCGCCCGCCTCATCAAGGCTCTGGCGCGCGAGGGCGAGGTCATCGTCGTCGATCCGGCGCGTCTTGCCTCGGAGATCGACGGTCCTGTCCTGCGCATCGACGACGGCCAGGGGCTCTTCTGCGACGCCTTTCTCCTCGCTCGCGGCGTCTCTCCCGACGGAGACGCGGACGCGCAGCTGACGGTCTACCGGGCACTGGAAACAGCCGGCGCGCTCGTCCTCAACCGCGTCGAGGCGCTGTTGGAGGCGCGTGACAAATTTCGCACCAGCGTTCGCCTGACAGCCGCCGGTGTGGCCACCCCGCGCGCCGCCATTGTCCAGACCATGGCGCAGGCCCATGCGTTCATGCGCGCGTGCGGTCAGGTCGTGGTCAAGCCCCTGAGCGGCTCTCTGGGCGAGGGCGTGGAACGTGTGACAGCGGATCGGGCGGGGGTCTTACGCGTCGAGTCGCGTCTGGCGCGGGAGGGTTCGCTCTATCTGCAGTCGTGGGTCGACAACGACGGTCGCGACCTGCGCGTCTTTGTCGTCGCCGGACGCGTCGCTGGCGCGGTGGCGCGCGTGGCCCAGCCAGGGGAGTTTCGCACCAACATGGCGCGCGGCGCCCAGGCCCAGCAGGTCACCCTCACGGCGGCGATCGAGCGACTGGCATCGCGGGCGGCACGGGCGCTGGGCCTCGACTACACCGGCGTCGACATCATCGACGGACCGGACGGCCCCCAGGTCATCGAGGTCAACGGCAATCCGGCCTTCGACATGATCTTTCAGGCCACGGGCGAGGACATGGCGCGCGCTGTCGCCGAACATGTGTCGCGCGAGGTTCAGACGCGTCGTTCCAGGTGCTCGCGGCGGCGTTTTTAGACGGGTGTCTCAGGACGGGTCACGGCGCGCGGGGCGTCGTGAAGGCGCTTCGTGCGCGGATGAAGGAGAGGACGCGATGGCGAACGACAAGGACAAGAAGGGCAGCATGACGGTGGCCGAGGCCGGTCGAAAGGGTGGCCAGACCGTGCGCGACGAGCGCGGCCGCGAGTTCTACGAAGAGATCGGCAAGAAGGGCGGCGAGACCGTGCGCAACGAACGCGGCCGCGAGTTCTACGAGGAGATCGGCCGCAAGGGCGGCGAGACGGTGCGCGACGAGCGTGGCCGCGAGTTCTACGAAGAGATCGGCAAGAAGGGCGGCCAGACCGTGCGCGATGAACGCGGCGCGCCCTTCTACGAGGAGATCGGCAAGAAGGGCGGCCAGAAGGTCCGCGAGCTCATCGAAGAGGGCAAACGCGCGGCCCAAAGCGACAACAAAAAGGGCGACTGACCAGCGCGGTTTTCCAGACGCGGTCGAAAAGACGAGAACCTCGAAAAGCCCCTGCGCCTCAGAGCGTGGGGGCTTTTCAATGCAGTGCGCCGAGCCCCTTTCCGTCGGCCCGGTGCCATGCGCCAAAGTCGTTTCAGACCGTCCGGCAGACCGTCGCCTCGCGGCTTGCCTTGACCATCTCAACCGTCCTTGGGCTGGACATTGAGGCTGATGTCGACGGCGCGCGCCGAGTGCGTGATGGCGCCCATCGAGATGAAGTCGACGCCCGTCTCGGCGATGGCCCTGAGCCGATCGTGGCGAATGCCGCCCGAAGCCTCTGTCCTGGCCCGCCCCTGAATGCGCGCCACCGCCTCTCGCATCTGTTCGAGGCTCATGTTGTCGAGCATCAGCACGTCCGCGCCCGCCGCCAGCGCTTCATCGACTTGCGCCATGTCCTCGACCTCGACCTCGACGCGAATCAGATGGTGCGTCGCCTGCCGCGCCCGCCGAACCGCCTCGGCAATCGAACCGACCGCCTCGATGTGGTTGTCCTTGATCAGGACGCCGTCAAAGAGCCCGAAGCGATGGTTGTGCGCGCCACCCGTGCGCACCGCGGCCTTTTCCAGAACGCGCCATCCCGGCGTCGTCTTGCGCGTGTCGAGAATCTGACAGTTCGTGCCCGCCAAAAGCTCCGCCGCCTGACGCGACGCCGTGGCGATGCCCGAAAGCCGCTGCAAAAAATTCAGCGCCGTGCGCTCGCCCGTCAAAAGCGCGCGGTAAGGCCCCTCGACCACGCCGAATTCCTGCCCCGCCGCCACCAGCGCCCCCTCTTCGACCATGAAGTTCACGCGGCAGCGATCGTCGAGTCTGGCGAAGACGCGCCGGGCAATGTCGAGCCCCGCCACGACGAGTGGCTCTTTGGCCAAAAAGCGCGCGCACCCCGCGGCCGCCGCCTCGATGGTCGCGTTGGTGGTGATGTCTCCGGCGCTGCCCAAATCTTCGTCCAGCGCCAGGTCGATGAGCCGATCGATGCAATTCATGGATTCATCCTCGCCGTGCCGCGCGCCGCCTCCATCGCGAAACGAAACAGGGCGCGTGCAAGGCAAAAAAAGAGGCCTCGTCCTTGCGCTGCCTGGCGAGACCTCTTGTGTGTTGTCGTTGTGTTGGGCGGCGCTTTGTTCGCGCTTCATCGCCCGCGCTTCAGGCGCCACTTCGGAAAGGGGCTTATGTCCACCTCATTGGCCGCCACGCGCCTTGATCAGCCGTTCGAGCTCCTCGCGGACAATTGTCTCGGCCAGCTGCGGCACGACTTCCCAGGCGATTTTCTCGATAAGCTCGCGCGAGGCCGACTGCAGGGCGGTGCGCAACAGCTCTTCCTGAGAGGGCGCGGCCACCGGCTGAGCAGGCTGAACGTGCTGCGCCGGAGCGACAGGCGCGGGCGCGATCGATGGCTGGTGCTGCGGCGTCGGCATCCGGACCGCGGGCGCCACAGGCGCATGGGCAGGTGTTCCCGACACTCTCGGCGCGCCCGGCGGCCTCACCGCGCCCGGAGTTCCCGCAGGCGGCATGGATGGACGCGGCGCGCCCGGGGCGACCGTGGGCGGTCTCGACATCGCCGGCATAGGCGGCCGCGCGCCCGGCGCTCCAGGCGGAACCGAAGGCATGGGTGGACGTGCCCCTGGGACAGACGGCGCGGCGACAGGCGCAACCGGCCTTGGCGCGGCGGCAGGAGTGGCGGCACTGGGCGCGGCAGATGCGGTCGCGGTCGCAGGCCTGCGAATGGCGCGCACGCCGGGCAACGGCTCAGGAATGGGCAGACCAGCCAACGCGTGCACCTTTTCAATAAGGAGCTGGCTGTCGAAGGGCTTCTGCAACGTGTCACTCGCCCCGCATTGCGCCGCCCTGGCCTCGTCAATCGGATGCGCCGCGCCCGAGAGCAGAATCACCGGCAGGTGCGCCAGATCAGGATCCGCCCGAATTTGCGCGCACGTCTCATAACCAGCGCTGTCGGCGGCCACCGTATCGAGCGCGATCACGTCCGGCACAGCCGTCTTGGCCAGCTGAATCGCCTCTGCGCCCGTCTTGGCCACAACGAGCTGGAATTCCGTATGGGAAAGACAAATGGCGGCGACCTTCTGCAGGGTCGCGCTGGCGTCGGCGAGGAGCAGTTTTTTCGACATGAAGCCACCTTCGAAGGGGAGAAGAGGAGAGGGCGCCGCGCAGAGAGAAGCAGGGCCGCTGCGCAGGGGGCTCAAAAAAATCGCGGCGTTCTACTCCGGCCGACTTGGATGTCAAAATCTTCCACTTTAGTTTTTTGCGCGCGGCGCACACCTTATTGTTTTTTCTTTTTTTTATTTAAAAAAACGCGTCTCCGTATTATTTTTTTTATTCTTGTGGATGTCCATAAGCTCGATTTTCTTTTTAGAACTTTATTGGAGTTCTCCCTTCGGTTCGGAAAGAGCGCTTGTATTCATTAAAACTGCGTTCTTTGGAGCTCCGCCTCTTCAAAGATATTTATATTTTTAAAAACAATAATTCCAAGAAACCGCTCGGGAAGCGCCCATCTAAATTATTTTAATAATTAAAAAACAGACTCGACCCACCGCTCGGGAAGCGCGGTCTCTCTAAAAATATTTATATTTTTAAAAAACAATTTAATTCAAGAAACCACTCGGGAAGCGCACCTTCAAATTATTTTAATAATTAAAAAACAAACTTGATTCACCGCTCGGGAAGCGCGGATCGTGAGTGCATCCGGCCGCACTCATCTGCCCTGAAAGCACGAGGGGAAAAGCCCCATGGTCGTTTTCCCCTCGTGGCTCCCCTTTTTCCTTACACAATCACCGCAGGACGCAACGCAAAACGCAGCGCGCGCAAAAAACGCACGCAGCGCAATACGCAACGACAAAAGACGCCAAAAACACGCAACGCACGCAAAAACACATGCCGCAAATTGAATAAATGAAAAACGCGCCTTGGAATATCCGCCGCCCATGCGCCGAATCTGAGCTAACGTCAATCAGACCAAAATAAAACTTGGCAGAGACCGCTCATCTGAGGCGCTTAGGGCGGCGGCGGCCTTTTGTCCCGCCCCGAATCTGACCTAACGTCAAGTCGACAAAATAAACCTGAGCAAATACCGGTCATCTGAGGGGCGGGTTTGCGTAAGGAAAAAGGGGAGCGCGAGGGGGAAAAAACATGGGTTTTTCACCCTCGCACTTTTATGGCAGAGGCATGGTCTCGGATGCGCAGACGGTCCGCGTTTTCTGGGCGGTCGCTTGAAATGAGTTTTTAAAAATATAAATATCTTTAGAGAAATCGCGCTTTCTGGGCAGAAAATTAAATGCGTCTTTTTTAATAGAAATCCTCCATCATCCCCATTCTGACCGATGGACGACGATTTCTCTATCCCATAATCGCCGATGCCGCAGCGCCCAATCCCCCGCCCGCGCGGCGATTCACCCCCACCAAGAGGAGCAACCGCCATGAGAGCCAGTCATCTGCTGTTCTGCTTCATGTTTATCTCACTTTTGTTCGCCTGTTCCAAAGAAAATACAAGCGGAACGACTGAGGACAATGGCGACAATCAACCTTCGGGCAATGAAAACTCAGAACAAACAATCCCAGAGAATGATGTCATCTATCCGGCGGGACTCGAAGAATTGACTGAAAAAATTAAACTGGCGGCGACTGGCGTGCCCGTCGATTTTGACGACGATGGCTTTGCCGAATTTCAGCGCACATTTTTTGAAGACGGCGGCGAGCTCGTCGAGATGTTTACTCCCGACGGTGCGGTCTATTATCAGGCGGAATACAACGCCGATGGCAGCCACATCATTTATCAAGATATCAATCGC
>JAFVYB010000017.1 GCA_017500825.1 Myxococcaceae bacterium
GCGTTTTTGAATAAATTAAATCGAGCTAATTTAGGCTCAAATCAGAATAAGAATAAAATCAAACCTGCCACGCGTTTAAGCGTCTTTAAAATGCCGTGCGCCGAAGCACAGAGAATAAAACCTGCTCCGCGCTGAAGCGGTTTTTGAATTGCCGTGCGCTTTAAGCACAAAAAACAAAGGAGTGCGCTGGAGCGCCAAAACAAGAAGGTGACGCCGAGGCGCAAATATCCTTAAAGGGCGCCCCTTTTTGGGGGTGGCGCTGGCGGCGCTTCCTGAGGGGAGCGACTGTCCATTCCATTCAATTCGCGGTTCATATGGGAGATTTGCTTCATGGCCAGACGACCGAAGACGACCAGCGCGAGCGCGGATCCGCTCGCCGAATTGCGCAAGAACATCGAAAATCTCGATTCAATCGAGCAGGCGTTGGGAGTGGGGGCCAGGGCCGCGGTTGAGGCGTCGCCGTCGATGCCGCCGCCGTTGCCGCCGGGCAAAAAGAAGGGCGCCGTGCAGCCGCCGCCGCTCGCCGGGGCAGTGCAGCCGCCGCCGCTCAAGGAAGCCGCGCTGCCGCCATTGGAGAGCGCGCCCTGGCGTCCGGCCGACTTCCTTTGTCCGGAGATGCCGCCGCCGTTGCCTGATCCGGGCGACAATCCGTTTTCGGAGCAGCCCGAGACGCGCATGCCGCGCGCCGCCGCGCCTGAGGAGAAGGTCGACTATTTCCGCGGCATCGTGAAGGCCAAGAGCGAGGCTTTGGCCCGCGCCAAGTCGCTTTATGGCGCGCGCGTGGAGGAGTCGCAGCGCCTGCGCGAGGTCATTGACGCGCTCAACGGTCAGCTCTGTCGCATCGCGCCTTTGCAGTCGTTGCCCAAGGAGATCGACGCGCTCAAGGAACAGCTGGCGGACGCCGAGCGTCGGGCTGATCGCGTGGACGACGTGGAGGGCGAATTGGAGGCCACGGCGCAGCGCTGCGTCGATTTGGAGCAGGCGATCGAGACCTTTGAGATCAAGCTCCTCAAGCTGCAGGGGCAGCTCAAGGCAGAGAAGCAGGCCACGGCCGCGGCCGATGAGGCGTGCGAGGAATTGCGGGCAGAGGGCGAGAAGAAGGGCGCGCGCATCGCCGAGCTGGAAGCGAATGTGTCGGCGCAGGAGGAGGAGCTCGAAGCGTTTGATCGGCTCAAGGCGGATTACGCGGCGATTGAGGCCAAGCTGGCGGCGATTGAGGCGCAGATGGCGTTGCGCGAGGCCATGCAGAAGAAGCTGGAGGGCGAGCTTGACGCGCTGAACGATCGGCTCAGGCAGGAAAAGGCCGATTACGAGCGCTCGCTGGCCCAGCAGGAACAGTCGTCGGCCGAGGCGCTCGACGCCCAGGAGCATCAGCTCGATGAGCGTCGGGCCCGTGAGCTGGAGGCGCAGCACGAGCGCTATCAGTCCGAATGCCGCGCGCTTCAGGGCCAGCTCGATGTTGCCAATGATCAGCTCAGGCTCTCGCGCGAGGAAGGGGAGAAGCTGGTCGTCGAGAAGGAGGAGATGCGCCAGAAGTTCCTGCGCAAGCTGTCCGAGCAGAAGAAGGAGCTTTTGGCTCACGAGACAGAGGCGCTTTCGCAGGCAGAGGCGCAGCGTCAGGCAGAGGTGGCCGAGCTGCAGGCGTCGCTGGAAGCGGCCAAAAAAGACGCGGCGCGCAGGCTCAGCGATCAGGAGACGCGTTTGCGACAGGCCTTTGCCGATGACCTGGAGTTGGAGCGCAGGCAGCAACACGAGCGCGAGCAGACGCTCAGCGAGCAGTATGAAAACGAGCTCAAGGTGGTCGAGGAGTCGCTGGCGCGGGCGCAGGAAGGGGCGGACAAGGCGCGGGCGGATCTCGACGCGGCGCGCGCGGACTTGAGCAAGGCCGAGGTGGAGGCTTCTCAGGAATTGGCGCGCCAGGAGCGGGAGCTCACGCGGCAGAAGGAGGCGGCGCTGGAGGAGGTCGAGGCGCGTCACCGTTCAGCCATGGCGGCGCTGCAGAAGCGGCATCGGGAGGATCTCGACATGGCGTTTGACGCCAAGGCCGCGGTCGAGGCCTCGCTCAAGGAGTCGCGCGAGGGGCAGGAGAAGGCCAACGCCGAGGTGGAGACCTATGGCGCGCAGTGTGACGCCCTGCAGGCCGAACTCGACAAGGCTCGGGCCGAACAAGCGACGATTGCTGAGGCGCTCAAGGCGGCCCGGTCACGCGCCGCCTCGCTGGAGGTCAAGGTGCAGCAGGACTCGCAGGCGAGCGCTGAGCAGGGGCGGGCGCTGGAGACGATGAAGGCCGAGGTCGAGCTCTTGCGCGAGAAGCTGGAAACCTCGCGTCAGGCGAGCGCCGCGCTGCGCCAGGAAAATCGCCGTCTGCAGCAGGAGGCCACCACTCAGATGCAGCAGGCGCGCTCACAGGCCAGTCAGGCCGAGGATTCGCTCAGCGAGGTGCAGGAAAAGGCCCAGCAGCTGGAGCAGAAGAATGGACAGCTCTCGCGGCGCGTCGACCTGTTGCTCAAGGAGTTGGCCGAAGCTCGCCATGCCGCGCCCTCCGAGGAGGCGGCCCAGGCGCTCGCACGCGAGGTGAGCGCGCGCAAGGCGGCAGAGTCTCGCGCCCGAGATTTGGAAAAGGCGCTGACTTTGGCCACCCAGACACTGCGCGAGGCGGCCAAGGCCGGCATGCTGCCAACGCCCAAAGGTCGCTGAAAACGACGCTCGCGCCTCCGCTTCCCGGGCGAACGCGCGCATCCACCGGGCACCCCCCAGGGCCTTCGCGCTCTGGGGGATTTTTTTGTGCAAGGCGTTGGAAGGCGTCCACGCGGCTTGGAGGGCAAGCTGTCGGCACTGGTTTGAACGCCTCGGCATGGTGGGACGCGGCGTGCTTTTGCCCGTTGGGAACCTTGGGGCGCGGCAGGCGACAGCGGCGGCGCGTGAGGCATGGGCGCATCGACAACGGCGGCGGTTTTGGGGCGCGCGGCTACCCGGTCTTTGGCGTGTCGACGTGGGCCGGGGCGCGTTTGGGGCGCGTCTGAACTTTTAGGAGGAGCGCAAGGTGGAGAGTCCTGACATGAAGTCGCAAGTCGTCGCGCAGGTGCCGGTCTTGCCGGTGCGGTTTGTGCTGATGCGGCCGCGCAATCCGGAAAACCTCGGTGCCGCCGCCCGGGCGCTGCGTAATTTTGGCTTTGCCGACTGGGCCATCGTCGATCCGCGGACGTTCGATTTTGGCGCGGCGCGCCGCGTGGCTGTTCACGCCGAGGATTTGCTCGATCGCCCGCGCCTGACCCGTTCCCTCGACGAGGCTGTCGCCGACTGCGCGTTCGTCGTCGGCACGAGTTCACGCCATGTGCGCGGCAAGCGCCGGATGAGTCCCGAGGCCTGGGCGGAGGAGGTGGCGCGGCTCGGCCCCAATGCGCGCGCGGCGATTGTCTTTGGCGACGAGCGCAGCGGCCTGACCAACCGCGAGATCGATCGCTGTCACGCGCTCTCCAGCGTCCCGACACTGCCCGAGCAGCCGTCGATCAATCTGGCGCAGGCCATCCTGCTCTATGCCTACGAGGCGCGACGCGCGGCCCTCAGGCTTGCTGAGCGGCCACTTGTCGATTCTCCCGGTATGTGGGCCACGGACGAGACACTCCAGCGCCTGCAGTCGCTGTTGCGTGAGGCCATGCTGCGCGCCGGGTTTCTCAAGCCGGATTCTGAGCGGAGCGCGGTGCGCGATGTCATGGCGCCCATCTTGCGGACGCGGCTTTCGCGACGCGAAGGGCGGCTCATCGAGGCTGTTTTGCGGACCCTGCTGCGGGCACTGCCAGACACAGGCGCTGGCACAGAGGCGGACGGGCGGGCTGCCAACGGCGCGGCGGAACCAGGCGGTCGCGAGTCTTCGCGCGGGTGATTCTTGGTGTGAGGCGCGTTTCCACCTCGCGCCTTGTCGGCGTCGGGAAGCGGTTCCCGTGCGCCCAAGCGGCGAATCGGTCGGCGCGCGTCCTTTCGGCTTGGCGACTCGCGTCGCGCTTCATCCGAGTCGGGAGCGGGTCTCCAAAAGCTGCCATTCCTCGTAGAGGCGTTCGACCTGGGCGGTGGCCGCGGCCAGTTCGCGTTCCAGTGTCGGCACCTCGGCGGGGCGCTCGCGATAGAGCGCGGGATCGGACAGGCGCGTTTCCACGTCGGCGCGTCGCGCTTCGGCCTCCTCGATGAGTCCTTCCATGGCCTCCAGGCGCTTCCACTCCGGAATCGTCAGCCGCCGCTCTTCGATGGGCTTGTCGCCGCGGGAAGTTTCACCGCGTGGCTTGTGGCGATCGCCCTTGTTCGCCTGCGCCGTTTTGGCCTCGCCGGACGGCGCCCCGGTCGCCGCCTGGTTCGAGAGGCGCTGGGGCGTTTTGGGTTGGACGGAAGGGCTCTCCGAAGCGCGCGCGTTGGCCGCGGCTTGAGCGGAGAGGCGCAAGAACATCTCGTGGTTGCCCGGATAGAGATCCGCCCTGCCATGGCCGTCGAGGGCGAGGATGGAGGTGGCGATGCGGTCGAGAAAGCAGCGGTCGTGGGTGACGAGGAGGAGCGCGGCGCCTGATTCGATGAGCTTTTCTTCGAGGACGGCGAGGGTGGTGAGGTCGAGGTCGTTCGTCGGCTCGTCGAGCACGAGCAGGTTGGCACCCGTGAGGAAGAGTCTGGCCAGGAGCAGTCGGTTTTTTTCGCCGCCCGAGAGCGCGCCGACCTTCATGCGCTGCATGGCTGCCGGGAAGAGCAGGTCTTCGAGATAGGCCGTCAGCTCGATCGCGCGGCCGGCGAACTCGAAGCGCTCCGAGGTTCCCATGGCCTCAAAGACGGTCTCGTCCGGGTCGAGGCTGGCGCGCGTCTGGTCGAAGTAGGCGACCTTGAGGTGCTTGCCGAAGACGACCTCGCCGCTTTGGGGCGTTAGCTCGCCGATGAGGGTGCGCAGGAGCGTTGTTTTGCCCGCGCCGTTGGTGCCGATGACGCCGATGCGCTCGCCTTTTTCGAGAATCAGCGAGAGGTCCTGAACGAGGCGGCGCTCGCCAAAGCCCTGGCAGAGGTGGCGCGCTTCGAGGAGGCGGTGGCCGCTGTGGACAGGCGTTTGCAGGCGCATGGCGGCCGCTCGCTCCACGACAGGTGGCTTCTGGGCGATGAGGGCGCGCGCGGCGTCGACGCGGGATTTGCGCTTGGTGCGGCGGGCTTTGGGGCCGGTGCGAAGCCAGGCGAGTTCCTGGGCGATGAGGCGCTGCCGCTTGTGTTCCTGGCGCGCGGCGAGGGCCTGCCGGGCGATCTTCTGTTCGAGGTAGGCGCTGAAGTTGCCGGGGTAGGCGGTCAGGCGGCCCTGTTCGAGTTCGACGATGCGTTCGGCCAGGCGGTCGAGGAAGTAGCGGTCGTGCGTGACGAGAAGGATGGCGCCCTCGAACGCGTCGAGCTCCCCTTCGAGCCAGTCCACGGCGCCCACGTCGAGATGGTTGGTCGGCTCGTCGAGGAGGAGAAGATCGGGCTTTTGCAAGAGCGCCTGAGCGATGGCCGCGCGTTTTTTTTGGCCGCCGGAGAGCTCTTCGAGTGGCCGCGTCCAGTCCGCCTCATTCACGCCGAGCCGCTGCAACATGGCCTTGGCGTGGTGCGCGCATTGCCAGCCGCCCAGGCGTTCGATCTCGTCGGAGAGCGCGGTCAGCTTGTCGACGAGGCTCGCCTGCGCCTCGGGCGGGGCCGTTTCCAGACGTGAGGCGAGCGCCGCGTGCGCCTCGATGGCCGATTTCAGCGCGCCCGACGGCTCAAAGAGGAGCCGTTCCATCGTCATGCCGGGCTCAAAGCTCGGATCCTGCGGCAGGAAGGCAAAGCGCGCGCCTTTGCGCCGTTCCAACAGGCCGTGGTCGGGTTGTCTGAGGCCGGCGGCGATCTTGAGGAGTGTCGACTTGCCCGATCCGTTGACGCCGATCAGGCCGACGCACTCGCCGGGTTCGATGGTCAGGTCGAGCTCGGCGAAAATCGTTCGCGAGCCGAGCGAGAGACTGAGGTGGTGGGCGCGAAAAAGGCTCATGACAGGTCAGGGGACGTTCGTTCGGGCAGATGCGGGCGAAAAGGGCGGCGCCCATACTCGGCGCTCGGTCGCCTCTCAAGGACAGCGCGGACTCATCGCGACAGAGGCGCCACGCGTCGCGGCATGGACAGCGCGGACAGGCGCATTCAAGGGGTGTGCCAAATGGGGCGTCATTCGCGGCGCCATGGTCGGGAAGGCGACAGATGTCTCGTTTCAGGACAGCGCCTGTTCCGGGGTGGAACAGCGTTGTCTCGTTTTGGAACAGGGACTTCTGGGCGAACGCGTGGGGCGAACACGTGGGCCTTGGGGATTGGGTCGCGGCGTCGGTTGGCACGGAAGCTGCTTTGCCTGGTCACTGTCCAGCGAGCGGAGGGCTTCTGGACGCGCTGACTGACCCGAATCGAAAGGAGTGGACCCATGAGAAAGATCGCGTTTGCCGCCATGACCCTGACCGCCCTCGTCCTCTTCTCGGCCACGGCCCAGGCCGCGCCCAGGAACGCGGAGCAGTCGCAGAAGGCGCTCAGCGGCGTCGTCAACATCAACACGGCGAGTGAGGCTCAGCTCGTGCTCCTGCCAGGTGTCGGCAAGGCCATCGCGCAGCGCATCGTCGATCACCGCGCGCGGCAGCCGTTCCAGCGGATCGACGAGTTGCTCGCGGTCAAGGGGATCGGCCAGCGAACCTTCCAGCGCATCAGCCCCTATCTGACCGTCTCGGGGGCGACGACGTTGGCTGAGGAGAGGCAGGAGAAGACAGCGCGGCGGGCGCTTCCAGAACGGCATCCAGAGGCGCAGATGGCGCCGGCGGCGCTCGACACACTGGCTTATGCCTGAGCGAGGGGGACGCTCTCGGATGCCTCTCCGGCGCGGTTGGGTCGGAGAGGTCGTCCGATGCGCAAGTGGGCCTGGACGGGGGACAGACAGCGCGCCTGGCGTCGTTGGCGCGGGCTTTGGGGGCGTCGTGCCGAAGGTCGTCACGCGGAGGCTGGCGCGGGTGTCCCAAACGATTGTGGGACTCAGATGACGCCGAGCTGTTGGCCCACGCGAGTGAAGGTCGCGACCGCGCGTTCGATGTGCTCGCGCGTGTGGGCCGCCGAGAGTTGGACGCGGATGCGCGCTTCACCCTTGGGCACCACCGGGTAGCTGAAGCCCGTCACGTAGACGCCTTCCTCGACCATGCGCGCGGCCATCTCTGACGCCAGACGCGCCTCGCCGAGCATGATCGGCACGATGGGATGGACGCCCGGCCTGATGGCAAAGCCCGCCGCTGTCATTCGGGCCCGGAAATCAGCCGCGTTTCGCATCAGGCGTTCGCGCAGATCGCTGGAGGCTTCGAGCAGATCGAGCACCTTGAGCGAGGCGGCCACGATCGAGGGCGCAAGGGCGTTGGAGAAGAGGTAGGGGCGCGCGCGCTGCCGCAACAGGTCGATGACTTCCCGTCTGGCCGCGATGAAGCCGCCGGAAGCGCCGCCAAGGGCCTTGCCAAGGGTGGAGGTGAGGATGTCGACGCGCCCTGTCACGCCAAAATGCTCGGCTGTGCCGCGTCCGGTCGCGCCGATGAAGCCGGAGGCGTGCGAGTCGTCGACGAGGACCATGGCGTCGTATTTTTCGGCCAGGTCGCAGAGGCGATCGAGGGGCGCCAGGGTGCCGTCCATGGAAAAGACGCCGTCGGTGGCGATGAGACGCAACCGCGCGCCCTGGGTGGCCTTCAGTCTGTCTTCCAGTTCCCCCATGTCGCCGCTCGCGTAGCGATGGCGCTCTGCCTTGCACAGCCGGATGCCGTCGATCAGCGAGGCGTGGTTGAGCGCGTCGGAGATGATCGCGTCCTCGGCTGTCAGCAGGGTCTCGAAGACGCCGCCGTTGGCGTCGAAACACGAGCTGAAAAGGATGGCGTCCTCGTGGCCAAAAAATCGGGCGAGTCGCTCTTCGAGGAGGGCGTGCGCGTCCTGGGTGCCGCAGATGAAACGGACGCTCGACATGCCAAACCCCCGCGCTTCAAGCCCGTCGCGCGCGGCCGCCATCACCTCCGGGTGGCTGGAGAGGCCGAGGTAGTTGTTGGCGCAGAAGTTGAGGCACATCCTGCCGTTCACCTCGATTTCGGCCCCCTGTCGCGAGTCGATGGGTCGTTCGGTCTTCCAGGTGCCGGCGGCGCGGATGGCGTCGAGTTCGCGGCGGTAGATGTCGAGGGCTTTTCCATACATGGCGTCTGCTCGCTTTCTGGTGAGGGTGAGGGGGAAGGAGAGGGGAGGGCGATGCGACGGGGCGCTCTTGCCTGGAGGGGCGGCAGGTGTCGAACGCCGGGCTTTTGGGGCGGGAGGCCGTTCAGGACAGAGGCGTTTTTGAGCGCGGCGGCGACCTCATCGTCGCGGGGCGATGGCCGAAGAACACGGGACGCGAGGGCGCGGTCTTCTCAGGCGTCGGCGGCTCCTGGTGCCAACACAAAACACCGGGATCAGGCATCGGTGGTGCGCGGCGATTGACCAGCGTCACACGGCCTTTGCTCCCGCGCAGAGGCGCTCGCGAAGACAACCGACAGGGGGGCTCTGGGCACGGCAGGCGGTCTCCTCTTTTGGGCTCAAGATTGAGTCAGAGGGACTTGAAGTCGCCCCGATGAGAGGGGCTGCGCGGGGCATGACAACGGCCCAAAGGCGCGCGTCGGTCGGTCCAGTGCGTCGAACGCCAAGACATCAGCGAACGGTCAAATCGGGCGCCCGTTTTCCGTCTCTCCCGCACAAAAAAGCCCCCGCCCTCGGAAGAGAGCGGAGGCTTGTGAGGCTCCTGTCTGTCGCGACGGCTTGAGGGCTTGGCAATCGGCCCGCCTTCGAGGACGCGCGACAGGTTAGAGGGCGATTACATCATGCCGCCCATGCCGCCCATGCCACC
>JAFVYB010000018.1 GCA_017500825.1 Myxococcaceae bacterium
ACTCGCACGACGTGGAGATCCGCCACGGCGACCTCGTGCGCATCGACGCTGGTTCGCAGCTGCGCGGCGTCGTCGACCTGACCGGCTCGGTCCTGGGCGGCGCTCTGGCGGTCCTCGTGCCCATCTCCGCCCGCGGCGGACAGTCGCACCAAATCCCTCTCTCCATCCTGCCCGGCATGGGGATCGCGCTCGTGGAGGTCGACTGACATGACTTCCAGAGTTCGTTTCGCGAGGGAGAGAATGCCCTCGCCGCTGGGGTTCTATGCCGAACGTCACGCCTTGGAGCTCGCAGGCTCCGGGGTGTGGCGATCTGCCCTCTGTCCATTCCATGGCGACAAGCGCCCGAGTCTGCGTGTCAACGTCGAGACGGGCGCCTATTGGTGCCCGGTCTGCGGCGCCAAGGGCGACATCCTGCGCTTCCACATGACGATGCTCGGGATCGACTTCCGCGCGGCCATCGAGGACCTCGGCGCGGTTGAGGAGGTGTGCCGATGACCACCCCCTCAGAACGCGGCGACCTCGGCCCGCGTTCGCGCGTCTGGATTGCGGCGCAAAAGAAGCTCGGCCACGTCGTCGCGGTCCACGAATACCGACTCGCCGACAACTCGGTGAGTCACTACAAAATCCGCCGCTCTCAGGGCGCCAAGTGCATGCCCTTCCGCTTCGTCAACGGCGACTGGGTGGCGAGTGAACCGACGTTCGAGCGCGGCCAGAAACCGCTCTATCGCCTGCCACAAGTCCTCTGCGGCCCTGATCCGGTCTGGGTTGTCGAGGGCGAGAAGTGCGCCGACGCGCTCGCCGCTCTCGGTCTGACAGCCACGACTTCAGGATCGAGCTCCAGTGCTAACGGCGCCGACTGGAAACACCTGCGCGGGCGCGCTGTGCGCATCTGGCCGGACAACGATCCTGCGGGCCTCGCCTATGCCAACGCGGTGGCGCGAAGACTGCTTTCTATCGGCTGCGCCGTGGACCTCGTCGATATCGGCCCTCTGGGGTTGAGCGAAAAACAGGACTGCGTCGACTGGCTCGCGACGCATCCCGACGCCCGGGCTGACGCCATTCTCGCGCTGGCGTGCAACAAGGCCGATCCACTGCCCGAGCGACTCCTCGCGCCGCCCGCGATCCCCTACGACACCGGCCCGCGCGTCGAATGCGACGGCGACGGCAACCTCATTTTGAGGGGGACAACGCCAGAGTTTTCGCTGGGCGAAAGCGGCCTCGTCGCCTGGGAGAAGCACCGCAACGAAAAGACGCGCGTCGACATCGGGCCGCCAATCAAAATTCTGGCGCGCACCTGCGACAAAAACGGCGGCAATTGCGGCGTCCTCATCGAGTGGAAAAACGGCCTTGGCCGCCCCTATCGCTGGTCCATGCCGCTCGAACTCACCGAGGGATCGGGCGAGGAATACCGCAAGACGCTGATCCGCAACGGCTACCGCATCCGCCCCGGCCAGAAGCCGCGCAAATACCTGACCACGCTGCTGCTCGAATGGCCCGCTGACAAGCGCATGACCTGTCACGAGAAAATCGGCTGGGCAGGATCCGCCTTTGTCCTGCCGGATCGCATCATCGGCACTCCAGAGGACAAGGAGCGCCTGATCTTCCAGAGCACCTCGCAACACGCGCCCACCTTCGCCCAACGCGGCACCCTCGACGGCTGGCGGGCGCACGTCGCCTCTCTCGCGGCTGGCAATTCCCGCTTCGTCTTCGCCATCTCCGCTGCCTTCGCCGGTCCGCTCGTCGAGCTTTCCGGACAAACCTCTGGCGGCTTCAACATCCGCGGCGCCTCATCCTCTGGCAAAAGCACCGCCCTTGGCCTGGCCGCATCCGTCTGGGGACACCCGCGCGAATACATCCGCATCTGGCGCTCGACCACCAACGGCCTCGAAGCGCTCGCCGACCAGCACAACGACTGCCTGCTCATCCTCGACGAGCTCGGCCAGATGCGCCCAGACGACATTGGTGACGCCGTCTACATGCTCTCCAACGGCGTCTCGAAAAATCGCATGCAGAAAACGACCGAGGCCAAACCCGTGGCCAACTGGCGCATCCTCTTCTTGAGCTCTGGCGAGTTGTCCATCGCCGAACACATGGCCACTGCCGGGCGCCGCGCCCAGGCTGGCCAGGAACTGCGCATCCCGGACATCCCCATTGACGCGGGCGCAGGCATGGGCGGCATCGAATCGCTCCACCACTTCGACACGCCCGGCGACCTCGTCAGCGCCATCACCTCTGCCGCCATGGACACCCACGGCGAACCC
>JAFVYB010000019.1 GCA_017500825.1 Myxococcaceae bacterium
AAGGAAAAGGGAGAGCGCGAGAGGGAAAAAACATGGGTTTTTCCCGCTCGCACAATGACGAATTAAATTCGGTCGTTCGGGGCACGTCGGCGGCCGACACGCCAATGTCAATTCGGGACGTTGCCGTGTCGTTTTTGACGTGTCGTTGTCGATCAAGACAATGCCCTGCCGATGTCGAGTCAGGACAACAAAAAGCGTTTTGGATATAAAAATTAAATCGAGCTAATTTGGGTTCCAGTCGACATAAAAATAAAATCAAACATGCCCAGCGCTGAAGCGTTTCTAAACTGCTCCGCGCTGAAGCGGCTTTTCGATTGCCGTGCGCCAAAGCACAAAAAAACAAAGGTGTGCGCTGGGGCGCGTTTTTAATCAGGAAACGCGTTTTTTAAATCCAGCGCTTTGACCTCGTGAAATGGTTTGAGGCGCGCGTTGAGGCGTTGCAACACGAGATCCTGGGCCCGCGTCAGATCAAATAAAAAGGCGGGATCGACGGCGACGCGGAGCACGCCGCGCTCCAATGAAATGAGTCGCGTCTGATCGGCGATGGGGCCGACGGCTTCGCGCCACAGCGGCCCCAAAAGGCAGATCGGGGAGGATTTGGCGGGCAGGCGGCCGAAGAGCTTGAACAGCGGGCCCTTCAGGTCTTCGAAGTCGTCGCGGGGCATGGCGCGCGCCCCTTGGGACAAAACGACGGCTGGATCAAGTCCAAGGCGTGAGGCGCGGCAACGGTCCCGGACAGGGCGTTTTCACTCTGCGGGAAGCAGGCAAACGGGCGACATGAACACACATAAGGGCCCATCAGGCGACATGTCGGCGAATCGCGAGGCGCGCGCGGCCGTCTTCCTGGCATCGGACCTCCCCTGTTTGGGGGCTTGACTTTGGTCTCGGGAGTTCGTCTGCCGGCGCCGCTTTTTGTCCCCTCTCCCTTCAGGAGCCACCGCCATGCGTCGCCTTGTCCAAGTCCGCCACTTCGCCCTCTCCGTCGCCGTGATCCTTTTGTGGTGCTGCGGCTCGGGGAGCATCTCGTTCACGCCGGAAGACGACGCGGCGGCTCTGAACCGCGTTCAGCGCGCCTGGCAGGGCAAAATTGGCGAAGAGGCGCTGTCGCTCTCGCTCTGTGAGGACACGGCGAAAAACGCGGACTTCATCGTCGACGACTGCACCTACGCCCACCTCGTCCGAAGCGAGAATCCGACGCCCGCGCGCACCATCGACCGCGCCAGTGGCGGCTGCGAGAGCTGCTTTTTTGGCGTGCTCACCCATGTGCGCGCCACGCTTGGCCTGACCGACGGTTCAACGCTCCAGCTCACCGGCCTCGTCTCGCTGGGCACGGCGTTCGAAGAGGACCCTTACGCGGGCGATTACGGCCTGTTGCTCTACGCGGACGAGGGCATGTCGGATGTGGCGATGGAGGGGCGGATTCAGGCGGACGGCACGCTGATCCTCAGCGGCGCGCACCTCTATGATTTGGGAGTTGCCGCGACCGAGGCCGAGGTGTCGCTCACGCAAGGCGAGGCGAATGTCTGCGGCGGCGGCGAGGGCTGATTCCGGCGCGTCTGGCGAAGGCGTGAGGGCCGCCATTGGCCATTGACCGGGAGCGATCGCGCTCCTATGAGGCGCCCCCCTTTTTTGAACCCCCTGTTTGTCTCTGGCGCGTTCTGACACGCGCCTTTTTTTTGGTCCGCGCCCCTGATGGCGCCGGCCTTTGAGGAGCACGTTTCATGAGCAAGATGATCGACGAGGTGAAACGCACCCATTCCTGCGGCGAATTGACCGCCGCCGACGTGGGCAAAGAGGTCGTCCTCTTCGGCTGGGTCCACAGCCGGCGCGACCACGGCAAGGCCGTCTTCATCGATCTGCGCGACCGCATGGGCGTCACCCAGGTGGTGTTCGAACCCGGCTTTGACGCGGCGGCGCACGAGCTCGCGGGCAGCCTGCGGCTCGAATACGTCATCGGCGTGCGCGGCGTGGTCGACTCGCGTGGCGGCAATATCAATCCCAAGATGAAGACCGGCGAAATCGAGGTCCACGCGACCGGGCTGGAAATTTTCAACCGCTCCGAGGCCCTGCCGTTCGTCATTGAGGACGAGGTCAACGCCGAGGAAACGACGCGCCTGGCCTACCGCTACCTCGACCTGCGGCGCCCGGCGATGCAGCGCATGTTGATGACGCGCTCCAAAATCAACCAGCTGACGCGCGAATACTTTGCCCAGAATGGCTTCCTCGAATTGGAGACGCCCTTTCTCGTCAAATACACGCCCGGCGGCGCCCGCAATTTCCTCGTCCCCAGCCGCTCTGGCAGCGGCAAATTCTACGCGCTGGCCGAAAGCCCCCAGCTCTTCAAGCAGCTGTTCATGGTGGCCGGCTTTGATCGCTATTTCCAAATCGTCCGCTGTTTCCGCGACGAAGACCTGCGCCTCGACCGCCAGCCCGAGTTCACCCAAATCGACGTCGAAATGTCGTTCGTCACCCAGGACGACATCTTCACCGCGATGGAAGGGCTCGTCGCCAGGCTGTGGAAGGAACTCCTCGGCGTCGACATTCCGCTTCCCATCCCGCGCATGGAGTTCGACGAGTCGATGCGCCGCTTTGGCAACGACAAGCCAGACCTTCGCTTTGGCCTGGAACACGTCGACTTCACCGAGGTGGTCCGCGCGCACAGCGGCGGTGGCGTGCCGCTCTTTGAGTCGATTCTCGCCCAGGGCGGCATCTTCAAGGCCATCCGCCTGCCCAAGGCGCACACGCTCTCGCGCAAGGAGTTCGACGAGCTGGAAAAAGACGCCAAAGGCATGGGCTCGGCCGGTCTCGGACGCGCCAAAATCGGCGAGGACGGCAGCTGGAGCCAGACGCCCTTCGCCAAGACGATCAGCGACGCTTTGCGAGAGGCCATCAACGCGGCCACCGGCGCCGAACCGGGCGACACGCTCATCTTCCAAATGGGCCGCGCGGCCATGGTCCACGCCGTTCTCGCCAACATCCGCCTGACCCTGGGCAAGAAATTCGACATGATCCCGGCCTACGGCACGCGCGACGGCGACTGGCGCTTCCTCTGGGTCGTCAATCCGCCGCTCTTCGAGTTCGACGAGGAGAACAAGACCTGGGTCGCCGCCCACCACGCCTTCACACGGCCGCACGACGGCGACGTGGCCCACCTCCAGAGCGATCCGGGGCGCGTCAAGTGCCACCGCTACGACCTGGTGCTCAACGGCTTCGAAATCGGCGGCGGCTCCATCCGCCTGCACGACCCCGAGGTGCAGAAAAAGGTCTTCGAGGCCTTGGGCATCGGCGAGGACGAGGCGCGACAAAAGTTCGGCTTCCTGCTCGACGCGCTCAAATTCGGCGCCCCCCCGCACGGCGGCATCGCCCTGGGCATGGACCGCGTGGCCATGTTGCTCACCGGCGCCCAAAGCCTGCGCGACGTGGTCGCCTTCCCCAAGACATTGCGCGGCACTGATCTCATGACCGGCGCGCCCGGCGAGGTCACCGCCAAACAATTGGAAGATCTGCACGTGGCGCCCATCACCAAAAACGAAACACCGGCGGCGAGCTGACCGCCAAACACCCCTAACGGATGTCGCAATGCGCTCTTTGGTTGTTTTTCTTTTATTAATAACCTTGAGCGCTTGCGCGTCCGGATTCAGGGTCATGAACAAAGGCCTGGATCGCCTTTTGGGAGAATCCGAAGAGACATTGTTTCTGGCGCTCGGTTATCCCGACACGATTCAACAGTTTAACGACAGCGGAACACTTTATCTCTGGAACACAAATTACATCGAAACATATCAGACAACAAACTACGAAACCTCGACTGGTTATATTGGCGATACGCCCTACAGCGTGACAGAACCCGTCTACGAAACCCACGCGGACAATTATTATTGCGTTGTCAAAATCATGGTTCAGGACAAGACGGTCACGGGGTATGATTATTTTGGAAACCGCGGCGGCTGTCAGCAATACATAAAAAAGCTCAAGCGTTATCTGAGACAACGACGCCCATAAACTCGATTTAATTTATTCAAAAACGCGTTTTCTCCCCCAAACGGGCTCCCCCGAATAATTCGCTGATTTTAATTTGCCGGACGTGTATTTTAACGGGGCGGGAGGTGATGGAGGGAGGGAGGGGCG
>JAFVYB010000020.1 GCA_017500825.1 Myxococcaceae bacterium
GCCCTAAGCGCCTCAGATGAGCGGTCCTTGCCAAGTTTTATTTTGGTCTGATTGACGTTAGCTCAGATTCGGCGCATGGGCGGCAGATATTCCAAGGCGCATTTTTTATTGATTTCAATTCCCTTCTCGATTCTAAATGCATTAATCACGACTGAACACATTTGACACGCGCGTTTCATTAATTTAAGGTGTTTTGTTTTATTTTGCACATTTTTTCGTTGGCACGAATTTTGCGGTCCACCCACCCCGCCCGCCCCTCCCTACCCGCCAGCGCCTCCCGCCCCGTTAAAATACACGTCGGCAAAATAAAAATCATTCGGTCAACAGGTGGAACCCATTTAGGGGATATTGGCAGGATAAAGTCAGTATTCTGGATAATGTGTGGGCTTTTTGCGTGCGTTGCGTTTTGTTTTGCGTCCTGCGGTGATTGCGTGCGTTGCGTATGCGTTTCGCGGGACGAGTCGTAAAGGAAAAAGGGGAGCCACGAGGGGAAAACGACCATGGGTCTTTTCCCCTCGTGTCATTAGGGCAGATGAGTGCGGCCGGAGCACTCACGATCCGCGCTTCCCGAGAAGTGTCTTGAATTAAATTGTTTTTTAAAAATATAAATATTTTTAGAGAGATCGCGCTTCCCGAGCGGTGGATCGAGTTTGTTTTTTAATTATTAAAATAATTTAGAGAGGCGCTTCCCGAGCAGGTGCCTGGAATGGCTATTTTTAAAAATATAAATATCTTTAGAGGAATGGAACTTCGATAAAATTCTAAAAAGAAAATCGAGCTTATGAACGTTCACAAAAAAACAAAAAAAATAATAAGTAAAAAAATTATTAGAGGAAAATATCATTCACACAGCGGAAACCCAAACCTCTATGGGGTGAGAGTTCACCGCTGGCAACCCAGTGATCGCGGTCGGCCACGGGAAGGTTCATTACGCTGTTGCCATAACATCCGCCTTTCACGACGCGCTGATCTTCCTCATCTTCCCAGCGGCTGGCTGTCCATTCCCAAACATTTCCCGACATATCCTGAAGACCAAGCGGAGAATCGCCAAGTGGCGAATACGTGCCGACCTCGGCGGAGATGTAGTATTCTGAAAAATTTCCAGATGGCCGAGTTATCAGCGTTGTCCCATCGCAATATTGATTGGAAGCTAAATAATTGGCATGCGCACACGGCACAGGTTCTGTGTCGCCCCAGGGATAAGTCGTCTCCAGCGCTTGCGCTCCATCATGCGTTGCCGCGTATTGCCATTCATCCTCAGTTGGCAATCGACCGCCGATCCATGCGCAATACTCATTCGCGCCATGCCAATTCACGCAATTCATCGGATGATTGAGCCACGCGTCGCCGCGATTGTAATTGCAATGGATACTTTCTGAATTTACCTTGTAATTCTCAGCCGCGCAGGCGCCCGCCTCGACACATGCCTTGAATTGTTCCACGGTCGTCTCTGTTTTGGCGATGACAAAGGCGTCAACACTCACGGGATTGACCGCGTCCGGCACCGATGAATTGAATGAACCCGCGGGGATTTTAATGCCAAAGATTTCCACAGGACCAACCACCGCGCCCATGTTCCATTCACTCACGGCCGTCTGGCAACCATCCGTGGCAATGATCACGCCATTTTTCGCGCCTTCTTCAGGCGTTACCGCGTATTGGGTGACATATTTGCCGTCCTTTTCAATCTCTGCCTCAGCGACGACAAGCTCCATCAACGGCGCCACAAATTGATAATCCAGCCCGGCTTTGTTGGCCGAAATGGTCAATGAATACGCCTTGCCCGCCTGATAGACGAGCGCGGCTTCAAATTCGACGGCGATTTCCGGCTTGATATTATTGGCGCAAACACCATCAGCGCCCGCCGCGCCAGTTTCTCCCTGTATACCTTGCGGGCCAACCTCTCCTTGCGCACCCTGTGGGCCGGTGTCGCCCTGCGCGCCTGTCGAACCATGGCAAATGTATTGCGTTTGATCTTCCTGAATGATTCCGTCGCTCAAAATATCGATTTTGATACCACCGTTGGGGCAATTCTCATCGCCCTCGGCCAAAACAGACGTTTGAATCGAGGCATTGGTGCCATTGACGCCATTCACGCCGTCAACGCCATTGATTCCGTTTGATCCGGAACAGGCGGACAAAGCCACGGCGCCCACCAAAGACAACCAAAAAGAGCTCTTCATCATCACTCCCTGTCGTAGGGTGAGAACATAAAATAAAGGCTTCCGAGAAAGGAAAACGACATTTCCGGAAGCCTTATTTAAATCAATAAAAACAATGGGGAGATTTACGGGAACAACGCGCCGCGAATGGCGCCCAATTGGCCGGGGAAGGTTCCCAGTTGGCTGTAGCTATTCCATCCCCAGCAGCGCTGGCTGCCGTCTGCGAGGGTGGCGCAGGTGTGGGCGGCGCCGCAGGTGACCGAGACGGCGGTGTAGAGGCCCGGGACTTTGACGGGCACGAGGCGGTTGGTGGTCGTGCCGTCGCCGAGTTGGCCGTAGGCGTTGTTGCCCCAGCAGTAGACGCTCGTGCCTTCGGTTTCGCGCACGACGGCGCAGGTGTGGCGCATGCCGGCGGCGATGGAGGTGGCGTTCGAGATTATCGGACTCTGAGAGGTCGTAGACCAATTGCTGGCGGTGGTGCCGTTGCCGAGCTGGCCCGAGGTGTTGTCGCCCCGGCACAAAACCGCACCGTTCGATGCGTTCACGGCACAGACATGGCGCGCGCCGACGGCGATGGCGCCGGCGTTCGAGCCGATCATTTGATAGGGGGTGCTCGTGATGTTGCTGAGGCGTCCCCAACAGCGGACCGCGCCTGAGGTGGTCAGGCCGCAGGTGAAGTGCTCGCCGGCGGCGATGCTCTGCATGGCGTAACTTCCGTCTGTTCCTGTGACTGTGACGGGGGTGGGGCTGGCGGTGGTGGTGCCGTTGCCGAGCTGGCCGTTGGCGTTGTTGCCCCAGCACAAAACCGCACCGCTCGTCTGATGGCGGGCGCAGGTGTGGTCGCGACCGAGTGCCAGCTCACCGATGTTGGCGAGGGGGACGGCGGGGGTCTCCTCGACTTGTCCGTCGCCGTTTGTCGCGCTGGTGGCGGGCGTCTGGATGACCTGGGTGGGGGTCTTCCAGAGAGTGGCGCTCTGGTCGCCGAGTTGGGACGCGCTGTTGGCGCCCCAGCAGTAGGCGGTGGTGTCCTGGAGAAGGGCGCAGGTGTGGGCAGCGGCCGGGCCGGAAAAGACGGCGAGGGCGGCGGAGGGCAGATCCGCGACGGTCTCGGGCGTGGGCGAGGAGAGCCATTCGTTGCCCTTGGGCGAACCGCTTTGGCCGCGATCGTTGATGCCCCAGCAGGCGACGCTGCCGTCTTCGTGACACATGCAGCCGTGCATCTCGCCGAGGGTGATGGCCGCGCCTTGGCCCGCGTCAAAGGGGACCGGGCGCGCGCTGTAGAGTTCGAAATTCATCACTTGGCCGTTGCCCATTTGGCCGTGGCGGTTGCGGCCCCAGCAGTAGACCTCGCCGTTTTGTTTGAGCGCGCAGGCGTGGCGGCTGCCGAGGGCGATGGACTGGAGGCTGTCGAGCGCGCCGCTCTGGTCGGCCATGGTGACCTGAATTGGGGTGGCGCTGTGGTCGAGACGCGTGAACGCGCCGAGCTGACCGCGATCGTTGCTGCCCCAACAAACGGCGTTGCCGCGCGTGATGGCGCAGGTGCTCCTGGCGCCGCTGGAGAGGTCGGTCACACCAGAGAGCGAGTTGCGGCCAGAGATGACAGCGCTGGCAATGGCCATGGGATCGAGACGCGTCTCGTCGCCGAGCTGGCCGAATTCGCCCTGACCCCAGCATTGGACTGTGCCGTCGTCGATAAGGGCGCAGCTGTGGTCGTCGCCGAGCGCGAGCTTGCGGACGTTGGCGAGTGTTCCCAGCGTGCTCTGGACCTGAAGCGCGCCGCCGCTCGATGTCACGGACAAGTCGCCGTTGCCGAGCTGGCCCGAGGTGTTGTCGCCCCAGCAGACCACGCCGCTATCCTGGAGGACCGCGCAGCTGTGACGCGCGCCGACCGCGATGTGGACCGCGCCCCGGAGAATTTTGCCCTGTGAATCGAAGACGGAAACGGGCGTGGCGCTGGCGCCAACCGAACCATTGCCGAGCTGGCCGCGGCTGTTGTCGCCCCAGCATTGAACTGTGCTGTCGTCGAGGATCGCGCAGGCGTGAGTGGCGGCGTTGCCGGCGATGGCTGTGGCTGTGAAGAGATTGGGAACGCGCCTGGGTTGGTCGGCGATGCCGCTCCAGCACTCCACGGTGCCGTCGTAGACGAGCGCGCAGCCGGCGGAAGTGGCGGTCGATTTGGAGAGGCCTTCGACGACGACTGGCGCCACTGCCTGTTCCGTTCGGTCGGCCGAAAGTCCCCAGCAGGCCACGTCCTGGTTGGCGAGCAGGGCGCAGGTGAATTCGCCGGAGGCGCTCAGAGAGGTCACGCGCGACCAGCCCGAAGCGCGCGAATCGGCGCAGATGTAATGCGAGCGCTCGATCTCGCCGCCGGAGAGATTGCCGCTGCCGTCGCTGTCGACGCCGATGTCGATGCGCTGACCGCCGTAGGGACAGACGACGCCCTCGCCCAGTTCAGTGACATAGACGCGCCCAGAAGCGCCGTCGGCCCCGGCGCAGACGTATTCGGTGGAGGTGACTTCGCTGTCGGAGAGGTGGCCGTCCTGGTTGATGTCCTGGCCAATGCGCAAACGCTGACCGCCCCAGGCGCAATTCTGACCTGCGCGCTCAGTGTCGACGTCAAAGAGGACGTTTTTGGCGCCCTCGTATTCGTAAAAAACTTCGTGGGAACAGGCGGCCAGAAGGATCAGGGCGCCGAGGCACGTCGCGCGCGTTTTCGCGTTCATTCGTCGTCTCCACATCTCGATTCAGCGACCGGTGATCACTGGAGGAAGATGGCGTCCACAGGGGTCGGCTGTCCATTGACCTGACCGGTCTGGCCGTAGAGGTCGCCGCCCCAGCACTTGACCGTGCCGTTCTCAAGCGAGGCGCAGGTGTGGCTGTGGCCAGTCGAGATGCTGCTCACGCCTGACAGGCCCATGACCGCGACCGGGGCGCCGCTGTCGTTCAGCTGGCCGTCGCCGAGCTGGCCAAAGGCGTTGTTGCCCCAGCACTTGACCGTCTTGTCCGCGAGCAGCGCGCAGGTGTGCTGGTAGCCGCTAGCGATGGCCGTGGCCTTGCCCGAGAGCTCGACCTGCGTCGGCGCGACAATGGGAGCGCTCGCGTCGACGACCGTTCCGGATTCGCCGAGGAGGTTGCTGCCCCAGCAGGTGACGTTGCCGTCGTTGTGCAGCGCGCAGAGGTGAGCGTGGCCCGAGACGAGCTGCTTGACGTTGGCAACGCCGTTGACCGCGACGGGCTGGAAGTTGCTCGTCAACTGGGCATCGCCGAACTGGCCGTAATCGTTGTTGCCCCAGCACTTGACCGTGCCGTCAAAAAGCAACGCGCAGCTGTGGGCGCGACCGAGGGCCAGAGAGTTGACGTTCGAGAGATCACTAATGCCAGTGGTTGGTGAAGTCCTGTTGGCAGTGCTGTTGGAACCGCCGAGCTGGCTAAACTCGTTGTAGCCCCAGCATTTGACCCCCCCACCGGAGATAACGGCGCAATTGTGGGCGTGGCCTGCGGCAATCGAGAGGACACCACTGGGCAGATAGGTGGTGGAAATCTGCTTGGGCGTCGCGCTGGCAGTGGTGTTGCCGATTCCAAGCTGACCCATGTCGTTGTCGCCCCAGCAGTGGACCGTTCCAGCCTCTGAGAGCGCGCAGGCGTGGGAGTAGCCAAGGGCCAGCTGCGAGATGGCTGCAAAAGGCGCGCCAGTGTTTGTCTCAATAAAGCTGGGGAAGCGCTGCGACGAGGTGGCCGATTGATTGCCGAGCTGGTTGAATTCGTTGTTGCCCCAGCACTTGGCGGTGCCCTCTTCGAGAAGCGCGCAGGAGAAGAGGTAGCCCGAGGCGACCGACTGGACCGTGTCGAGCTCGACCACCGTGCTGGGCGTGAGTTGGTAGCCGCGATTAACAGCTTCAACGCCATTGCCGAACTGACCCAGCGAGTTGTTGCCCCAGCATTTGGCGTCGCCGTTCTTTTGCAGCGCGCAGGTGTGTGCCTCGCCGAGCGAAAGCGCCTTCACGTCGCTCAAACCGGTGATCTCGACCGGTGTGGCGCTGAATCGACCCGCCGTGGCGCTGCCGACCTGGCCATAGACGTTCCAACCCCAGCAGCGGACCTGGCCCGACTCGTTCGCGGCGCAGGTATGGCCATAACCCGCGTCGAGGGCACTGACGCCAAACCCACTCTCCAACGGGACAACCACGGGATAGGCGCTCGACACCGTCTCTGCCGCCTGCCCGAGCTGACCCACTTCGTTGGTTCCCCAACACTTCACGCTTTTGTCGTCGAGCAGAGCACAGCTGTGTCCGTAACCGAGCGCGAGCTCCTTGACGCCAACCAGGTCGCTTCCCGTCTCGTCGAGCTTCACCTTGACCGCGCGGCTGCTGAATTCCGATTCGACCGCGCCGAGCTGACCCAGACCATTCCAGCCCCAGCAGCGCGCTGTGCCGTCCTCGATGGTGGCACAAGTATGATAAAGACCTACTTTTACCGATGTCGCGCCCCTGAGCTCCGTCCCATCGCTCTCGATAACCGCGAGCGGCTCCGAAGTATCGACGTAATTGCCGCTGCCGAGCTGACCGGCGTCATTGCGCCCCCAGCACTTGACCGCGCCACCTTCCATCAGCGCGCACATGTGATGCGTGGCCGCCCCGGCAATGGCCTTGGCGCCGACCAGATTGGGGACAGCGCGCGGCGACCCATCGAGTCCCTCCCAGCAGCGGACAAGCCCGTCCTCACTCAGCGCGCAACCAGCCGCCAAATCGAGCGCCTTGTGGATGCCAGACACTGTCAGCGGCGCGGGAGAGGCGTCCGATCCATCGGCGGCACGGCCCCAGCACTGGACGCTCTGATTGGAGACGAGAGCGCACGACTGATTGAGGAAGGTGGCGACCTTGAGAATCGCCCCACCCATCTGCGGATCTGTGCCGGAGCAGATGGTCTGGGCGTTTGTGACTTCATTCTCAGAGAGGACGCCGTCGGCGTTGCGATCAAAGCCCGACTGAATCGTCTGACCGCCAAACTGGCAAACCTCGCCCGCCGCGACCTCGACCACGTTGATCAGCTCCGACTGACCAGCCGCGCCTGTGCAGACGTAGGTGATGCCCGCGACCTCCTCTTCCTCCAACGTGCCATTGAGGTTGAAGTCGACCCCGGAGACGACCTTCTGGCCGCCCTCGGCGCAGTTTTCCCCTGCCGGCTCCTCCTCAAACAGCACCAGCGATCGGCTGGCGGCGACGTTTTCCACCTTAAAATCGGAACATGCGGCGAGACACAGAGCGCTGAGGATCGCCAGGGAAGAGGCCTTGGAAGTCATGGTGTCTCCTCGGGATTTTCAGAAATGTTTCTTGGGGCTGCCCCCGCTCGAAAAAAAGCGGCGCGGGCTACCACAGCCCACCAGTGACGGCAAGACGAGGGCATGGGCGTCGCCGGGCATCATAAGCGGGCCTGTGACATCTATAATTTTCGCAGCTCAAAACGGGTGGTTTGATGAAGTTTTTTGTAATGATAAAATCCACATAAACACACCTATTCAGCGCCCTGCTTTGCCCTTGAAGCGCCCGAACGTTTTTTGTAGGGGGCACGCCCTTTTTTCGCCGCCCGCCTCCAGCGCCGCGCAGGATTTTGTTTGAACACCACCGCCATGCTCGACCCCGCCATCGACGAGAAGCAGGTTCTGGAGAGCTTTCAGAGAGCCCTGAGCCAGCCGCGTTTCTCCAGCAAATATGTTCAAGACTGGATGAGTCGGGTCCGCTGCGATGGCCTCTCAGAAGAGCGCGACATCGTCCTGGCCGTCGCCTCGCCCTTTCAGAGGGATTTCATCGAGGAGCACTTCATCAAGGACCTCATCGCCATGATGGAGTCTGACCTGCGCGGTGAGTTCAAAGTCGTCTGGAACATCGACGAGAGCATCGACAGGTCGATCAAAAGCGACGGCGGCGTCGAGACGAACGCGATCGAGCGGGCCAACACCTCAGGCGGCGTGACAACCGGCGTCGAGTTTCCCTCTCCAGGCAACATCCAGCCCGTGCCCTTCAACGAGATTTTCAACAAGCTCGACCAGCGCTTCCGCTTCGACAACTTCGTCACCGCGCCTTCCAACCAGCTGGCCTTTGCCGGCGCGCAGGCCATCGCCGAGAAGCCCGAGACGGCCTTCAATCCCCTCTTCATCTATGGGGACACCGGGCTCGGCAAAACGCACCTGCTCAACGCCATCGGCCACCGCTTCCTCCAGGTCCACCCCACGGCGCGCGTTATCTACATGTCGTCTGAAGAGCTTACGAACGACTACATTGGCTCCCTGACGACCAACCGGATGCCCGAGTTCCGCAAGCGGATGCGCGAGGAATGCGACTGCCTGCTCATCGACGACATCCAGTTCCTCGGACCGCGCGCCCAGACGCAGGAAGAATTTTTCCACATCTTCAACGCGCTCTTTAATCGCGGAAAGCCGGTGGTCATGACCTCCGACCGCATCCCGGCTGAGATTCCCGGCATCGTCGATCGCCTGCGGATGCGCTTTTCGAGCGGGTTGACGGCCGACATCCAGGAGCCGGACTTCGAGACGCGCGTCGCCATCCTTAAAAAGAAGGCCGAGGCCTTCCAGATCCAGCTGCCGGACGAGGTGGCCTACTACATCGCCAGTGTCATTCAGAGTAACGTCCGCGAGCTGCAGATGGCGCTCAACCGCGTCTACGCGCACCACTCGCTGACGAATCAGGCGATGACCCAGGAGCTCGCCGCCCACATCCTCAAGAACGTGCTGCCAGCCGCCAAGACGCTGGGTGTTGAGGATGTCCAGAAGGAGATCTCCAAGTATTACAATGTGACGGTCGAGTCGCTCTCCAGCCCCAAGCGGCAGCGCCACCTCGTCAAAGCGCGACAGATGGCCATGTATATCTGCCGCAAGCTGACCGGCATCTCCTACCCGGAGCTGGGCGCGCGCTTTCACCGCGACCACTCCACCGTCATCTCCTCCTGCGAGAAGATCGAGAGCGAATTGAGCGAAGACCTCAACCTGCGCCGCGAGCTCGAAGAGTTGATGTCGCGTCTGACCAAGACCAACTTCTGACAGCTGGTGAACCATGGCTGCCAGCGGGATGACTTGGAACGACATGTAGGCTTTCAGTTTCCAACATCCCTTCAGCAGACGCGCAGGACCGACACCTGACAACTTGTGGACAACGTCGCAAAAACAGCGCTCAAGCCTGTTTAAAAACCCACAGCCAAACTGTTGAAAGGTCCAAGGGCCAACAAAACCACACCTTCAAAAGCGCTCTGCCAACAGCTTTTGAGTCCAAAAAAAGACAGTGATTTCAAAGGGTTAAGGTCACTGTCCACATTTCCACAGACCCTAAGACGACGACTATACAGAAAGACATCTTGTTCTTTCTGAAGTCTCAAAGACGAGGAGCCAGACGATGGAGTTTCGAATCACGGTCGAAGAGCTGTTGAAGGCGCTGTCCCGGGCGCAGGGCATCGCCGAGCGCAAAAACACCATCCCCATTCTGGCAAACGTGCTCATCGAAGCCGGCGACGATGGCCTGATGCGCTTCACCGCCTTTGACCTCGACATCGCCCTCGTCAGCGAGCACCCGGCCGAGGTCATCGCCAAAGGCGCCATCACCCTGCCCGCCAAGCTCCTCTTCAGCCTCGCCAAGTCGCTGAAAGGCGAATCGGTCCACTTCCAGGTGAGCGGCTCCACGGCCCATCTGACCTGCGGCAGCGCCCACTGCAAAATCGTCGGCATGCCGGCCGAGGAGTATCCGACCCTTCCCAAGGACGAGAACTCCAACCTCACGCGCGTCAGCGGCCGCGTCCTGCAGGACCTGATCGCCAAGACCTCCTTCGCCATCTCTCTCGACGAAACGCGCTACGTCCTCAACGGCCTGTATTTCGAAGCGCCCGAAAAAGGCCTGATGCGCGCTGTCTCCACCGACGGCCACCGCCTCTCTCTGATGAGCAAGCGCGTCGAAGACGGCGAATTGCAGCTGGGTCGCGGCGTGATCTTCCCGCGCAAGGGCCTTTTGGAGCTCAAGCGCCTGTTCGATGAGGCGCCGGACGCCGAGGCCTTCATCGGCTTCACCGACACCCTGGCCATCTTCAAGAAGAGCGGCCTGTCGATGATCATGCGCCTGATCGACGGCCAGTTCCCCGACTACCAGGAAGTCATCCCCCAGGAGTCCAAGGGCGGCGTCAAACTCGACCGCAAGCTCTTCCTCGACGCCATCAAGTTCATGACCAACTTCTCCGAGGGCCGGAACAGCTCGATCAAGCTCAACCTCGACAAGGGCAGCCTCAAGATCTCGGCCAACACCGACGGCTCCGAAGGCCAGAACGAAATCCCGGTCGAATACGAAGGCGACAAAATCGAAATCGGCTTCAACGCGCGCTACCTGATCGACGCTTTGAGCGCCATTGACGAGGACAATGTCTGCTTCGAGCTGATGGACGACCAGAGCCCCGGCGTCCTCAAACCCTTCGCGGGCAAGGACTTCATGTCGGTGATCATGCCGATGCGCATCTGATCGACTGTTCAATCGCTGACAGAGCTGTGGGACGGCGCCTCAATGGCCGTCCCATTCTTTTTGCCCGCCACCTGATGCGCCCGAAGTCCGTTCTTCTGCTGGCCGGTGCCCTCGCCGCCTGTGTCGCCTGCGCCACCATGCCCCTCAGCGACACCTCCAGAGCGCCTTCATCAGGCCGCGTCCGCCTCGATGCCGCCGAATACGACCTGATGCTGGCCATGCCTCCCGACCAGGCCCGCGCGCGCTACGGCGAGACCATCGACGGCTACCTCTGCCGCGACTGCGAGTTCACCCTCCGCCGCCCCCTCTCCCGCTTCCGCGAAGATCTCCTCACCCGCTTCACCCCCGCCGAGATCGAACGCGGCGACATCCGCCTCTTAGAACTGACCTGGCCGGTCGACGACTTTCGCCGCCTCACCATCTGGTATCGCCGCGACGGCAATCGTCACCGCCCCATCCACCAGATGGTCTGGAACCGAACTTGGCGCTTTGACGATCCACCCGGCCACTGACGCCAGGCGCCGATCCGTCGCCCGCCCCACCCTGGGCCGCCTTCTCCTTCGAGCGCGCCCCTGATCCCCTTTCCAAGTCGCTCACGCCTGCCCGCCCGCGCGACCTCAACGGAGACGACAACCATGTCCCTGAGCATCGGCATCGTTGGCCTGCCAAATGTCGGAAAATCGACACTCTTCAACGCCCTGACCAAGGCCCAGAACGCCGAGGCCGCCAACTACCCCTTCTGCACCATCGAACCGAACAAAGCCGTTGTCCCGGTCCCCGACGCGCGCCTCGCCGAGCTCGCCAAACTGGTCAATCCCGAGCGCATCGTCGCCGCCACCGTCGACTTCATCGACATCGCTGGTCTCGTCGAAGGCGCCAGCAAGGGCGAAGGCCTGGGCAACAAATTCCTCGGCAATATCCGCGAGTGCCAGGCCATCCTCGAAGTCGTCCGCTGCTTTGAAAACGACGACATTGTCCACGTCTCAGGCTCGGTCGACCCGGTGCGCGATGTCGAAGTCATCGAAACCGAACTCGTCCTCGCCGATATGCAAACCGTCGAAAGCCGACTCGAACGCCTCGAAAAACAACTCAAAGCCGACAAATCCATCAAACCCAAATTGGATCGCGCCAAAGAACTCCTCGCCCACCTCGAAAACGGTCAGCCCGCCCGCGCGTTTTTTCATTCCGACGAAGAATTAGACCGCGAATTGATGAGCGAATTGTCACTGCTCACCTCCAAGCGCGTTATTTATTGCGCCAACGTCGACGAAGACGGCATGTCCTCTGACAGCGAACATGTGCGACGCCTTGGTGAATTGGCCAAATCGCGCGGCGAACAAATGGTCAAAATCTCCGCCAAAATGGAGGAAGAACTCGTCGGCCTCGAAGACGAAGAGCGCGCCGAATTCCTCAATAGTTTCGGCGTCACCGAAAGCGGCCTGGAGCAGGTCATTCGCAAGGGGTTCGATCTTTTGGGGCTGACAAGTTATTTCACCGCCGGCCCCAAAGAGGTCAAAGCCTGGACAATTCACAAAGGCTGGAGCGCGCCCAAAGCCGCGTCGGTCATTCACACCGATTTCGAACGCGGATTCATTCGCGCCGAAGTGATTTCTTATGAAGATTACATCCACCACGGCAGCGAGGCCAAATGCCGCGCCGCCGGCGTCCTCCGCGTCGAAGGCAAAGAATACAAAGTCCAGGACGGCGATGTGATGCACTTTTTGTTTAATGTTTAAAAGACGCGATTCATTATTCCTTTTGCGCCCCAGCGCACACCTTTGTTTTTTTTGTGCTTAAAGCGCACGGCGGTTTGTTTCCTGCTGTGCGCTTTTTTTGTTTTGATTTGAACCTGAATTAGCTCGATTTAATTTTTATATCCAAAACGCTTTTTGTTGGCCTGACTCGCCATCGGCAGGGCATCGTTCCGAATCGCCATCGACAACGACACGGCATCGCTCCGAATTCACCTTGGCGTGTCGGCGCCCGCTCTGCCCCGTTCGACCGAATTTAGTTCGTTATTGTGCGAGGGGGAAAAACCCATGTTTTTTCCCTCTCGCGCTCTCCCTTTTCCTTCCGCAAGCCGTCGGTCCTCGCTCCCACCTTTGGTGGGGCCGGCTGCGGGCCGACGGACAA
>JAFVYB010000021.1 GCA_017500825.1 Myxococcaceae bacterium
CCGGTCATCTGAGGTGCTTAGGGCGACGGCGGCCTTTTGTCCCGCCCCGAATCCGAGCTACCGTAAAAAAGCCAAAAATAAAATCGAGCAAATACCGCTCGTCTGAGGGGCGGGGAAGGAAAAGGGAGAGCGCGAGAGGGAAAAAACATGGGTTTTTCACTCTCGCATTGATTTCGAACTAAATTCGGTCGAACGGGGCAGAGCGGGCGCCGACACGCCCATGTGAATTCAAGACTTTGACGTGCCGATGTCAATTCAGGCAAATCCAGGGGATTCAAAAAAAAAAAAAAAAAAATAAATCCAACACATTTTGAGGCTCAAATCAAAAACAACATAAACACATAAAAGCGAGGGTTGAAAATCACCAGACAAAGGCGTCAAGCCTATCCAATTAGTCCATCAATGGGCCGCCTTGTGTTTTCTTGGAACGACTCGCGGGATGTATAAAATTTTTAGCATGGCAGCGTTTAAAAATCTATTGCTGTTTACTGATGGTCATGGTAATCTTGGAGAGTCATCGACAATGGAATCGATCATATTTTGTTCAGAACCAATGATTTTGTAGCTTATCATGAGAACGCCTGGGCTGAGTTGGATTATTTCTTTGAATACTACAACAAAGATGGACTGATTCATTCGGATCATTCTATAATATCTAAAAGGGCAGGCGTTGACCTGTGTCCAGCTCTAAAATTTGAAGACAATGAATGTCTATGAATTTATCTCATAGCATTTCTTACGGGAAGGAGGACGATCAAATGAATCCGGCACTTCAGCCATCCAAAATCGCCATTATTCAAACAGCCTTTATCGGCGACGTTGTCTTTGCCTCGCCGCTGTGTCGCGCCATCAAACGCGCCTACCCCGAGTCTTCGTTGACGTTTGTCTGCACGCCGCGCGCGCTTGACGTGGCCCGCGCTTTGCCCGGCGTCGATCGCGCCATTGCCTTTGACAAACGCGGTCAACATCGCGGTTTTGGGGGACTGCGCCGCATTGCAATTGATTTGAATGGGCCGGATCTCGTCGTTGTGCCACATCTTTCGCCGCGTAGCGCGCTTTTAGCCTTTTTGAGTCGACACTCCAGCCCAAAACAGATGCGCATTGGCTGGAGTTCTGGTCTTTTGCGTCCGTTTTTCACCCATCCCGTTATCAAAGATCGAACATTGAGTTTTGTCCGACGCACGCTGAAATGCCTGGAACCGCTTGGCATTGAGAGCGAAACCTCGCTTTCACTTATCGCGCCCAGCGTCGAAATCGAAAAAGCGCGTGCCATTCCCAACATTGACCGGGGCATTGGCCTTATTATTGGTTCGGAACGCGTGACAAAACGCTGGCCAGCCGCATCTTTTGCCCAGCTGGCCGACGCTATTGTTGAACGCGGTCAAACGCCGGTTTTTCTTGGCGCACCCAATGAGAAAACAATTGCTGAAGAAATACTCGCGACCATGCAACAGCCAAATTCCGCGCTCAATCTCGTTGGCAACACCATTGCCGAATCCATGGGGGTCATTCATTGCCTGCGCGGCGTGATTGGCGGAGACAGTGGCCTTGTTCATATTTCCCGCGCCCTCCATCGACCAACCGTCGTTCTTTTTGGTCCTACAAGTCCGATCATGCACGATTGGGAAACACACGCGCGCCCTGTTTCATTGAGTTTTGATTGTCAGCCCTGCCATCGCCACGGCCCCCAGAAATGCCCGCGCGGCGATTTACGCTGTTTGAGGCAACTCGATGTTCATTTGGTGATAAAAGCCTTTGAAGCCTTGAAGCCACCCGTTTGATTTTAAATTTCATTATTTGATTTTAACAACTCATAAAAGACTTTCTCATCATCTTGAATTGACATGGGCGTGTCGGCGCCGTCGTTAAAATCGTCTGGTCAAAGCAAAAAAAAACGCTTGACACAAAAGAGAAGAATAATTTTTAAAATTACCCCCTCGGGGAGATAACCCCAAAAAGATGGCCATCAAAAAGGTGGCCATTCATCAACCATGGAGGTCACCTCATGAAAAAGAAGAAGTTTTCCCTGATCGCGCTTTTCCTCGGCATGCTCCTGGCCTTTCCCGTCATTGGCTGTGGCGGCGACGAAGGCGACGAAGGCGCCAGCGAAAACAGCGGCAATAACAACAGTGGTAACAACAGCGACGATAAAAATCTGACGGCCAATAATTGGCAGTCGACCATTGTCGAGCATTTTGGCGCCACGATCAATCTACCAACGGGGTGGACATTCAGCAGCGGCGAGGACAAGACATTTGGCTATTCTGGTCCTGAGTATGAGGTCTATTTCACGACCGATGCCGAAGATTTCGCCACCGCCCACCGCGAATTCGTCAATGCCGTCTTTGACGCCACCGAAGCCGTCACGCCCGAAGAGGGTAATTACGCCGCTGCCAAGATCTATCCCTTCGAAAAGGGCGAGCGCTTCGAAACCGCGCCTGATTTTGAGGTTTGGTATTTCTCGACAGCGACACACGTCAATTCCATCACCATCGTCTCCCAAGAATCGACCAAGACGACGGGGATTTCCATCGCGCAATTATATACCAAGAGCTGGTAACTCTTGAATCTCGACGCGATTCCTGATTGTTTTTTGCGTCCCAGCGCATTCTTTTTTGTCCTTCGGCGCACGGCAGTCTGTTTCCTGCTGTGCGCTTTTTTTATTTTTTTTGCGCTTCAGCACGCGCATTCAAAAGACGCGTTTCCACTCGGGCACAGCGCAAAACAATGCGTTTCAGCGCGCGCCAACCTCAAACCGCTTCAGCGCGGAGCAATTGTTGATTTTCACGTTTCATCGCCCGGCGTTTGTTCAATTCTCCAGGCATTTCCCCCAAAAAAGTGCGCGCTGGCGCGCAAAAAAACAATCAGAAGGCGCGTTGACATTCTTTTTGGGGGGCGCTTTGGCCCGCCGCCTTTTCGCGCACCAAAATGAGCGCAGTCTTGTGAAAGCGAGTTCGCCATGACCAACATCCTCATCCAGTGGCTGATCCTGACTGTCTCGGTCTACCTGGCCGCGGCCTTGGTGCCGGGCGTGCGCGTCAAGAGCTTTCCCGCCGCCTTTGTGGTCGCCGCGGTCTTTGGCGTGCTCAACTTCCTCATCGGCTGGTTTTTGCGCGGCGCGCTCTACGTTTCGAGCCTGGGGCTCCTCTATCTCTTCTCGTTTTTGGCGCGCTGGGTCGCCGACGCCATCCTGCTCAAGCTGACCGACCTACTCACCGACAAGCTGACCGTGCGCGGCGTGGGGCCGGCGCTGTTGGCGGCTCTGGTGATGAGCGTGCTCGGAACGCTCGGCCAGTGGCTCGTCCATTGAGGCGTGACAGGGACGGGGGGCGTGTCCTGACGTGCTGAACCATGGCCTGGCGGCTGTGGGCGCTGGCGTGTCTGGCGCATGCCCTGCTGAACGCCGCGACGCCGACGGACGCGGGCGCTGACGAGGCCGAAGAGGCGGACGCGCGTCCGGGCAATCCCTGTGTCCGCCGCCTCCATATCGAGGGCAACGCGCGACTTTCGGACGCCGAGATTGGCGCGCGCATCGCCACCGAGGGGCAGAGATGGGGGCCACTGTCGCGCTGCCACGCCCTGGACGAGGCGTCTTTGGCGGCGGACCTCTCGCGTATCGAGCGCCTGTATCGCGCCCATGGCTATTACGAGGCGCGGGTGACGGCGGTCCGTGTCGAGCGGATCAGCGGGGCAAAGGGGCGTCCGGGCGAGGCGGATGTGACGATTGCCGTCGACGAGGGACCGCTCACGCGCGTGGCATCACGGGAGGTCCTGGGTCTGGAGGCGCTTGGGGCGGACGAGCGGCGGGAGATTCTCGACCAGCTGCCGCTCAAGGTGGGCGCGCCCATGGTCGAGGCGGATTTGGACGCGGGGAAGGCCTGGCTCGTCGAGGCGCTGGAGGATCGCGGCTTTGCCCTGGCGACGGCGGACGAGTCGGCGGTGGTCTTTCGCGCCGAGGCAGAGGCCGATGTCACCTATCGCGTGTGGCCGGGCGAGCGCTTTGTCATCGGCGAGCTGCGCGTCACGGGGCTTGAACGCGTGCGCGAAGAGGCGGTGCGCGAACAGGCGCGCGTCTCGCTGCCTCTGGGGGAGCGCTTCAGTCCCAAATCGCTCAGGGCGGCTGAAATTCGACTCGCGGACATGGGCGTCTTCGAGTCGGTGCGCGTGGCGCGGGGAGCGCGGCAAGGCGAGGGGCGCATCGCCATCGACATCCATCTGCGGGAGGCGCCGTTTCGCACGATCAGGCTGGGCGCGGGCATCTTCCTCGACCCGCGTCGCCAGGAACTGCCGCGGCTGTGGGGCAGCTGGACGCACCGCGATTTTTTGGGCGGGCTCAGGCGCTTCACCATCGACGCCGCGTTCGCCCTCGTCCTCACGGAGCAGCTCTGGGAAACACCTGACAGGCCGCGTCCGGCCGGCGCTCTGGAGGCACGCCTGACACAGCCGGCGCTCGTCGGTCCCAACCTCAGCCTCGACACCTCGCTCGGCTATGAGCGCGGCATCGTCGACGCCTCCCTTGGCTACGACGCGGCGCGCGCCCGGATTGGCCTGCCCTGGCGCGTCAGCGGGCGCTTCACCTTCACGCCCTCGTTCAACTTCTCGCTCGCGCGGTTCCATGTGCCCGACAGCCTCGAATCGCTCGCCGACGAAGTCGATCAACCGATGGCCCTCGACGCCTGCGCCCGAACTGAAGGCCTCTGTCGCCTGGCCTATCTGGAGCAGCGCCTCGTCTACGACCGCCGCGACAGTCCCATTTTTCCGACGCGCGGTTTCTGGCTGAGCCTCGCGCTGCAGGAGGGATGGCGATTTCTGGGCGGCGCCTACGACTACCTGCGCCTGATGCCCGAGGCGCGCGTCTATGTGCCGCTCGGCGGGCATGTGTTGGCCCTGCGCGCCATGTTTGGCCTCGTCCACACCCTGGGCAGCGCGACATCGAGCGTGCTGACGCGATTTTTTCTCGGCGGCGCCTCCACACAGCGCGGCTTTGGCGGTCAGGCACTCTCGCCACGGCTGGCGCTCGCACGCGATGTGCGCGACGGCCAGATCGACGAAGCGGACGCCATCGCCACCGGCGGCAACGCCATGATCGCGGCCAACATCGAGCTGCGCTTCCGCCTGCCCCACAACTTCGGCCTCGCCGTCTTCTGCGACGCGGCCGAGGTGGTGCTCGACATCGACGACCTCGCCGCCGACGCGCTGCAAATCGCCGTGGGCCTGGGGGTGAGCTACCGGACGATCCTTGGCCCGGTGCGCCTCGACTTTGGCTACCGCGTGCGCGCCCCGCCTCTGCAGGTCGAGGTCGTGGGCGATCTGGGGGAGGTGGCCCTTGTCGGACTCAGGCGCTTCAGCCTGCTCCTCAGTCTGGGGGAGGCGTTTTGACCGCGCGCCGCGCACAATTTTCCAAGGCAGGGGCTGAACGCCGGTCGGGACTGGGGGTGGCGGCTTGCAGGCACATTCTCGCGGCTCATTGGCTCGCGTTCGTCGGCCCCGTCGCTCTCTGGCCGCAAAATTGGCCGCGGTCCTGGCCATTGGAACGCTCCTCGGCGCGCTCCTGCTCACCTTCGCCCTGCTCCTCCTGACTCAGACCGCCCCAGGCCGCGCCTGGCTCTGCCGCCAGATCAATCAGGCGCTCGCGGAACATCTCGTTGGCCGCGTCCACCTCGGCGACTTTCGCCTCAGACTCGGCTGGACACCGCGGCTGCGCCTTCTGGACGTGCGCGTCGCTAACACATCGGGCGACACCATCGCCTCTGCCAGCGCGCTCGCGCTCACACTGCGGCTGCCCGCCCTCCTGACAGGACACGTCCAGGTGACCTCGCTCGACGCGCGCGGCCTCTTTTTCAACGCCTTCGCGCCGAGGACCGCCGGGCCAACGAGGGCGAATTCCGTCTGGGAAGACCTCGCCGGCATTTTCAACGCCTTCGCGCCGAGGACCGCCCAGACGCCGACAGCCAGGCCCGGGCGTTCTTCCGCGTTCCTGTCGCTGATTCGGCGCCTGCGCCTCTCGATCGAGCGGGGACGCGTGGAGGGGCGATCGCTCTCATTTCGCGATGTTGTTCGCCTCGACGAGCTGGCCGTTGAGTTCAGCGCCGATCTGCGCGCGTCGCGCTTTGAACTCAGGCTGGCCGCCGAAGGCGCGCTCAAGGCGCCCGTGACGGGTCCGCTGGCAATCGACCTCAAGGCCCACGGCGTTCCCTGGACGCGCGCCAGACTCGAACAACTGAACGCGCGCCTGGGCCATTCGCGCCTGAACGCGCGCGGCGACTGGCAGCGGCAAAAGGCCAACCTCATCGTCGAGGCTCTGCGTCTCGACACCGGCGACTTGGGGCCGTCGCGCTCCTCTCTCTCGCGCCTTGGAAAAAACCTTGAGGCGAGCGGCGCGGCCATGTGGCGCGCGGGGGGCGTCGACGCCGTTGTCCAGGGCAGGATCGGCGCGCTCAGCGCACAGCTCGACGGGCACTGGCGGGGCGAATCCGGAACGCGGCTGGGGCTGGGGCGCGGGCGTGTGACGATGGAACACGCGGCACTGGGCAAAGGGCAGGGAATGCGGGCCCAGATCGACCTTTTGGGCGATCGCCTCGAACTGGCCGACCTCGACCTCTCGCTCGACGGCGCACGCCTCGTCGGACAGGGCGCGCTCTCGCTCCCGCCACGCGGCGACAGACTGGCGCCCCAACTCGATCTGGCGCTCGCGATCGGCGTCTCGTCGCTCGAACAGCTCGCCTTGGCGCTGGAACAGATCCTCGACCGCCGCCTGCCGGCCATGACCGGCGCCGGAAACATCAGCGCGCGGTTTTCAGGACCGATTTCGCCTCCCCAAAGCCTGCCCGCTGTCCAGATGAACGCGCGCTTCGATCACCTCGCCTCTGGCGCGTTTCGCCTCGCGGACGCCGCGCTCGACCTCAACGCGTCCGACCTGGCGCGGCCCCAGACGCTGACCGCCGCGCTCTCTGTCCCACGCGCCCACCTCGGCCCCCTGCGACTGCGCGCCCTGAGCGCACGCCTCCAGGCCGACGGATACCGCCTCCACGCCCATCTCGGCGGCCGCCACGCCTCTCACGACGCGCCCATCGCCCTCGCCCTCGCCGCCCGACTCAGCCCGGATCTCCACGCCCTCCGCGTCGATCGACTCTCGCTCACCCTGCCGCGCCACGCCTTTGAACTCGCCCGCCCTGCCACGCTGCGGCTCGTCGACGGCCTCAGTGTCGATCGCCTCCTCCTGACCAGCGGCCCGCAATCGCTCTCACTCGTCGGCGGCCTTGAGCAAGGCGCGTTCTCATGGCGCCTGCAGGCGCGCCAAATCGACCTCGCGGCGCTCACGCCATGGCTTTGGCCCTCCCTGTCCGCGCTCACGGGCAGGCTCGATGTCGACGCCGAAGTGACGGGCACGCGCGAGCAGCCCAAAGCGCAACTGCGCCTCAACGCCCGCGACGCCGCCTTTCACCCGAACTGGCCGCACTTTGACGCCGATCTCGACGCCGACTTCAGCCAGTCGATGGCGTTTGGCCTCTCGCTCGCGCTCCCCCACGGCGCGATCGACCTCACCGCCCACCTCGACGCCTCGCCTTCCATCGCCCTCGATCATCTGCGGCAGGCGCGCGCGCAAAGGCTCTTGAACCGCCCCATGTCGCTCTGGGCGCGCTGGCAGGGGCTGGACCTCGGCGATTTCAGCGCGATCTGGCCCGGGGCGCACCTTCGCGGACAGGTGGACGGCACGCTCTCGCTCTCGGGGACGCGACAAAGGCCGCGCGGCGAACTCAAGTTCGACCTTCGAAAGGCACACCTGCGGCGAGGCGGGTTTCAGACACCGATGGCGCTCGACCTCTCGCTTGGCCTGCGCCTGAAGCGGACAAGGCTTGAGCTCGTCGCCGACATGGCCGCCGCCCAAAAACGGCTGATGCGCCTCGACGCCGCGCTCGACTGCGACGTGCCGCGCCTCCTCGCCCGCCGCGATCCCCTCCGCCAGCTGGGAAAATCGCCCCTGACAGCCGCGCTCCACCTCGGCCCCATCGCGCTCGAACAATGGCCGCGCGCCTCCCCGTTCGCGACAGGAACGATCGACGCCCGCGCCCGTCTCGACGGCACCCTCGACGCGCCCCGCCTCTCGCTTCAGGGGGCGCTGCGCGACTTCTGGCTCGGCCCCGAGGGCGTGGGTGTCCTGCGCTTTGAGGGGGGCTACCTCGACGGCCGCCTCTCGCTGCAAACGCGCCTGTTGCGCCTCGACAAAATCCGTCCCGCCGACCTCGCGCCGCGCTTCATCGATGTCGTGGAGCAATCGCTGCGCGCTCCCCCCGCGACCCTGGGCGACGCCGCGCCAGAGCGCCCGCCCGTGATCTCGCTCGACGCCATGGCCCACGCGTCGATGAGCCTGTCGCCCTGGTCTGTCGACTGGCCGCCCACATCGCTGCCCGCGCCAGGCAATCCACAAAAGCCGCCGTTCCAAATCGATCTGTCGATCAACGACCTGGATCTCGCCTGGCTCACGATGCGACGCGCCAGCCAGCCGCGCGCTTTGACGGGCCGACTCCCCCACCCCGTCTCGAACCCCGTCTCCAGCGCTGTCTCTGGCCGCCTCGACGCCGCGCTCTGCGCCCACGGCACGCTGACAAGTCCATGGATCGACGGCTCTGTGCGCCTGCGCGACGGCACGCTTTCGCTCGGCCATCTGGGCCGCCTGCGCGACATCGACGCCAGCGTTGACTTCACGGGCCGCGCCCTGCGCCTCACCCACCTCAGCGCCCGATCCGGCCAGGGCACCCTGTCACTTCAGGGCACCGTTCAATGGCCCACGCCCGACCGCGTCCTCGCCGTGGAGGCCGCGCTCGCGCTTGTCGACCTGCCACTCAGCTTTCGCGGCCTGCGTCTGGGCGATCTGACCTGCCCCGGCCTCCACCTTACCGGCACCCTCTCGCCGCGCGACATCGCCCTGCGCCTCGACCTCGACCAGCTCGACTTCAGACTGATCCAGCCCAGCCTCGGCAAAGAGCTGCAGGCGCTTTCGCCCCACCGCGCCATCGACATCCGCCACAGCCGTCAAGCGCGCCGCGATCCCCACGCGCCCCCTGCAAAGCCGCCCCCGAACCTCGCCCTCGCCCTGCGCGCCCGCGCCATCGAGATCACCTCGCGCGACCTCAAGCTCGGCGCCACCGCCGACCTCTCCTGGCATCGCCACGGCCATGACAACTCCCTGCGCGGCGTTCTTCGCGCCACCCACGGCAAGGCCACGCTCCTCGGCCGCGTCTTCGAATTGGAATCCGCGCGCCTGATCTGGCTCAACGAGCCCCCTCATCGCCCGGGCATCGACGCCACTGTGCTGCACGACAACGCGCGCGAAGGCATCCAGACGCGCCTCACCCTCAGCGGCCACCTCCCGCGCCCCCACCTGACGCTGACGAGCCGACCGCCCCACAACGAACGCGACCTGGCCCTGCTCATCGCCACCGGACGCCTCAACCAACGACGCGACGCCAGCGGCATCGACGCCACCCAGGGCGCCACCGCCATCCTCGGCAGCTTCTTCGTCGACCGACTGCGCCGCGCCCTCTTCGCCCCGCTGCCGATCGACGTGCTGCGATTCGACCTCGGCGAGGGCGGCCTCGACACCTCGCGCCTCGAAGTCGGCGCCTTCCTCGGCGAGGACCTTTATCTGAGCTACCAGCGCGATTTTGGCGCAGACCCCGCGCGGGAAAACGTCGACGCGGTGCGCCTTGAATTGCAGCTGACGCCCCATCTGAGCCTCGAATCCATTTATGGACAGGGCGACGAGGGACGCGGCGGCGGCGGGGTGATCTTTCATCAAGATTATTAATAAATGGCTCATCAAAATTATAAATAAACGACCCGGCGATTACTCGTTTTCGCGCGAATAAAAATACGGCGTTTTTATTTTTCGTTTGAGAAGACGGCGCTTCAAGACATTCCCCATCGACACCACAAAACAATCAGACAACCCGCGACAACGCGTATTATCCTAAAACATTCGACACCAAAACCGCGCTTTTAAACAACGCCACGCGATGAATAAAAAAAACAAATTTGAAACCGCCATCAAATAATTCTTATCAATATCCCCATGAACCATTCCGCCCCCCCAGATCCAATGTCGAGCGCCGATTCTTCGCCGAACGCGGCGCGATATCCCCTCGCTGGTCGCCTGGCCGTGCTCACCGGCGCCACAGGCGCGCTCGGACATCACCTGGCCATGTCGCTTGTCGAGGACGGCGCGTCGCTCGTCGCCTGCCATCACCGCGATTTGTCTCAGGAGGCGGCGCGGGCGCTCGACGAAGTGCGCGCCAGGGCTGTTGGCGCGAGGCAACGTGTGATCGTCGTTCAGGCGGATCTCTGTCAGGCCAAAGGCAGATCGCGCGTCTTTGACGCCGCGGCGCGGCTGGGGGGCTGCGATCTTCTCGTCAACAGCGCCTCGATCCTGTCGCGGCAGCGGTTCGAGGAGACGAGCGCGGAAGAGATGGCCTCTCTTATGGCCCTCAACGTGACGGCGCCCATGGCCTGCTCTCGGGTGGCGGTCGAACAGATGCGCGGCAAGGGCGGGGGCGACATCGTCCATGTGCTCGACGTCGGTGGCGGCCTCATCCCCTGGAAAAAAGGGGCTGCCTACTGCGCCTCGCGCGCGGCGATCGCCATGCTGACGCGCTGTCTGGCGCTGGAACTCATGCCCGACATTCGGGTCAACGCGCTGGCGCCGGGACTCATCGATCTGCCGGACGCTGTGCCGCCCGGAGCGCTCGACCGTGTCCCGATGGGGCGGCCAGCCAAAGTGGCCGAGGTGATCGCTGCCTTTCGCTTTCTCGTCGCGGGGCCCAGGTCGATGAGCGGCGAGATCCTGGCGGTCGACGGCGGACGGGGCGCGATCGGATGAGGCGCCTGGCTCACCTTGAAGCGGCGGGCCAGGGCGGCCTCGGTGTGACTCAGAAGCGCATGCCGGGCAGAGGGCGATCCGACTCGATGCCGTTGAGCTCGGGGACGCACTCGCGCAGGTAGTTTTCGACGCCGTAATGGAGCGTGTAGGCGGCGGAGGGGCAGCCGGAGCAGGCGCCTTTGAGTCGGACGCGGGCCTTGAGCTCGGGCGTGATGGTGATGAGTTCGATGTCGCCACCGTCTGCCTGCAGATTGGGGCGGATGTCATCGATGGCGGCGCGCACGCGCGGGAAGAGTGCCTGTGCCTCGGGGGTCATCTCGGTGGCGGCGCTGGTCTCGTTGTCGTCTGTCATGTGTCGTCCTCGCCTCAAGCCGCGCCATGGCGGACAGAAGGCTGTGCGTGAGGTCCTGTTCAAAGGCCGCGCCCGGGCGTCCGGACCTCGGAAAAATTGGACGCCATTCGTTTTTTTCTGGCAGAGCGCGCGCCGCGAAAAAGCGGGCGGCCCTAGCACGGCAGATGGCCGCTGTCCTGCCCCCGAACGCGTCTGGAACGCCCGCTCAAGCCCCCTCTCACTGGAGGTCCCATGTCCCGCATTCGCCCCAAGCGTTCAGCGCGCATCCTCTCGCTCGCCCTTCCCCTCTCGATCCTCTCGCTGCCGGCCATGGCCGACCCTGCCGCGCAGACGGCCCAGCCTCCCGTTGAAAGCGCGCCATCAGCCCCGGCGATGAAAGATCCCAAGGCGGCAACGCCAGAGGCGACGGCGACTCAGCCTGTGACCGCTCAGAACGCTCCCGCCGCGACAGCGACTGACAAGGCGACGGACGCCGACAAGAAGGCGATGACCGACGCGCTCACCCAGGCGATTGAGAGTGGCCAGGTGGACGAGGATCGCATTGTCGAGCTGATGGCCGAGGCGCTGCGGGGCCAATGGAACGCGGAGAAGGCGGCGCGCGCTGAGGCGGGCGAGGCGGACACGTCGGAAGACAAGGTGTCTGTCGGCGACATCAACAGCAGGCTGGCGCACTACGGCGAGGCGAACCAGCGCAAGCACCTCAACGCCTTTGCCACCGCGTTCTACCGGGTGCTGCCACAGCGCAACCTCGAGCTGCTCAAGCTGCTCTGCGCCTATCCCTTCCACTTCGAAGGGCGGCTCGTTGAGAGCGAAGAGGCCTTTGAGGCCGAGTGGGCGCGCGTCTTTGCCAATTCGCGACTTGGCGCATCGCCGATGAAGCGCATGCAGATCTTTTCCGCGGAGGAGATGGTCCGCCACTTTGGCGAGCGACCGCAGAAGCTCGCGGCCTGGCCGGTCGACGAGAACTCGTATTTTTCCGTCGCCGAGTTTGGCGGGCAGGTAATCGTCGTCCTCTGGCGCCAGCGCGATGGCCTCTTTGTGGCCGAGGCGATCCACGGCTGAAAAATCATCGCCACAGGCCCAAAACACCCCTTGACAGCAAAGGTGCCCTCGATTAGGCGGCGCCGCTTTTCGGGCCCCCTTGGAAGAGATTGGAACGTCTCCAAGTTGGCGAACCGACAAAGGCGAAAGGAGGTGAATCGAATGCCAGGCGTAAGAGTCAAGGACGGCGAGTCCTTTGAAAATGCCCTCAAGCGCTTCAAGAAGCAGTGCGAGAAGGCAGGCATTCTCTCGGAGATCCGCAAGCGCGAGCACTACGAGAAGCCCTCCATCAAGAAGAAGAAGAAGGCCCTCGCGGCCAAGAAGCGAGCGGTCAAAAAGATGCGCAAGGTCTACTGAGACCGCGACCATCGAACGCAATCCACGTCGGCCCGGGAGTCATCGCTCTCGGGCCGCGTTGTCTTTTCTGCCCGCGCGCCTGACCTCGCCCGCCTGCGTCAAAGGTCCCTGCGTCCAAGGTCAAAGATCGGCTGTGCGCCAGCGCCCGGGCAATCCAGCGGAACGCGCGAGGCAACACCGTTCGCCGCGCTTGACGTCCCTTCTCCTGAAGAACGCGAGAGCGTCCGTCGTCCCCGCCTGACGCCTGTCCGCCAAAGAGCTGCCCATGACTCTCCAAGAGCGCCTCTCCGAAGATCTCAAGGCCGCCATGAAAGCCCGCGACGAGGCGGCGCTGTCGGCCTTGCGCCTGCTCAAGTCGGCCATCACCAACCGCGAAATCGAGCTCGGGCGCGCCGCAGACGAGGGCGACATCCTCAAGCTCGTCGAAAAAGCGCTCAAGCAGCGGCGCGAGTCCGCGGAGGTCTATCGCCAGGCTGGCCGGGACGAGTTGTGCGCGCGCGAAGAGGCCGAATCCCGCGTTTTGGAGCGCTACCTGCCCGCGCAGCTCTCCGCCGAGGAACTCGACGCCCTGGTGAGCGAGGCGATCTCCGAGGTGAACGCGACCTCGATGCGCCAGATGGGCCTCGCGATGAAGGCAGCGCTCGCCAAGGTCGGGGCCCGCGCCGATGGCAAGGCGGTCAGCGCGCTCGTCAAACAGAAGCTTTCTTGACGGTCGACCTTCCCGCGCCAAAGGCGTTCGCCCCTTTTTGAGCCGCCGCGCGCCTCGCCACTCTGTGCGAGTCGTCCCGTCCCCTCCCCCATGCAGATCTCCCCGGACAAAATCGCCGAGATTCTGGAGCGCACCGATCTCGTCGCGCTCATCTCCCGAAACGTGAAGCTGCGCCGGAGTGGCGGCAGCTTTCTGGGACTCTGCCCGTTCCACGCCGAGAAGACGCCCTCGTTCAACGTCAACCCGCAGCGGCGCTTCTTCAAATGTTTCGGCTGTGACGCCAGCGGCGACGCCATCAGCTACGTGCAGCGACTGCAGGGACAGACCTTTGTCGAGGCGGTGCGCCAGCTCGCGCAGGAGGCCGGCGTCGATCTCGAAGAGACACGCGACCCGGTGGCCGAACACCGTCAGAAACTCCTTCAGGTCACCTCGCTGGCCCAGCGCCACTTCGAGCACTGCCTGTGGAACGACGCGCGCGCCAGGCCCGGACGCGATCATCTGGCGGCGCGAGGGGTGAGCGAACAGATGGCGCGGCGCTTTGGCCTTGGCTACGCGCTCGACGACTGGAGCGAGTTGACCGCGCGACTGACCCGTGAAGGCGCCTGCGACTGGGCCGCCGAGGTCGGACTGATCGCGCCTGGCAAGCGTGGCCCGGGGTTTTACGACGTGTTCCGCGGTCGCCTGACCATCCCCATCCGCTCGCCCGAGGGAAAGACCATCGCCTTTGGCGCCCGCCTGATCGAGACGGCGCCAGACCGCCCCGCCGGCCCCAAATACCTCAACTCCAAGGAGTCGCCGCTCTATCGCAAGGCCTCCACGCTCTACGGACTCGATGTCGCGCGCGACGAGATCCGACGCCGCAAAACGGCTGTCCTGGTGGAGGGCTACTTCGACGTGATCGGGCTCTTTGGCGCGGGGGTGAACAACGCGGTGGCGCTCTGCTCGACGGCGCTCACCCCGGGGCATCTCGCCGCGCTCGATCGCGCCGGCGCCCAGACCCTGCTCATGCTGCTCGACGGCGACGCTGCTGGCATGCGCGCGGTCGAACGCCTCTCCGGCGCCCTGCTCGCCTCGGGCAAGACGATTCGCGTCGCCACCCTGCCCGGCGGCGAAGATCCCGACACCTTCGCGATGCGCGAGGGCCCCGAAGCCATCGAAGCGCTCCTCGACAGCGCGCCACCGCTCTCGACCCATCTCTTGCAGACGATTCTGCCGCGCGCCCAAAGCCACACGCTCGAAGCCAAGATGGCCGCCCTCGGTCGCCTGCAGAAGACGCTCGACGAGATTCCGCCCGGCCTGGCCAAGAGCCTCTTTGTCGCCGAACTCGCCGACCACCTCGGCGTCTCCGAACAAGAACTGCGCGCTCACCTGCGCTCCGAGCCTTCGCCGCTCACGCGACACGCGCCCCGGACAAGCGCGGTCCAGAAACAATCCAGCGCGGATTCCGCGTCGCGGCCGCCCACTGCGTCCGAGGAACTCTTCACCGCCCTCATCGCCTTTGACCCAACCCTGAAGGACGAGCCCGAGGCCTCTGCCAGAAACGAGCTCGCGCACCTTCCGCTGCGGTTCTTCCTCGAAAGCGACACCCCGGACGCGGCGCTCGAACAGCTCGCCCCGGCCCTGCGGCAATCCATCGAGGCCAGACTCAACGAAATCGGCGCCACGCTCGACGACCGCGAGAAGCGACGCCAGGCCCTCTGCGACGCCGCGCGAAGAATCCGCCTGCAAAACATCGACAGGCTGCTCTCCGACGCCAAGGCGCGCCTGGTGACCGCGCTCGAAGGCGATTCGGACGAAGAGGAAATCGAAGAGCTTCAGGAAGAGCACCGCCGCCTCAACGACCTGCGGCTCCAGCTGCAGGCCGCCCGCAACGCATGACCTCCTCGCGCCTCGCCCCGCCCGAGCGGCGACATGACATCGACGAGGTCCCCCATTCCGATTGAACGCCAGAACGCGCCCGCGACCAGGCGTCCACAACTCAAGAGCACCCGTGAAGGAGTCCTTTGATGGCCAAGCCCAACGCAAAGCAGACCGCCGACTCGACCAAGCGCAAAGACGCGCCCGAAACCGCCGAAGAAGGCGCCGTGAAGACCGCGCCAAAAAAATCAGCCGCGCCCACCAAGGCCTCGCCCGCGTCGGTTGTCGCCTCGGTCGTCTCGCGCGTGGTCAAGGTGGTCTCCAAAGTCGTGAGCGAGCGGCCCGCCCCGGTTGAGAAGGATGCGCCCGCCAAAGCCGTCGAGGTCGACGAGGATGACGACAAGGCTGACGCCAAGTCCGTCAAAAAGGCCGCTGCCAAAAAAGCCGCCTCAAAGAAAAAGTCCGCCAAGGCCGACGCCGAGGTCGCTCTCGACGCCGACGACGCCGACGACGCCGCCGAAAACAAGCCCGCGCCCAAGGCAGCCAAAAAGGCCAAGCCTGACAAAAAGCAGATGAGGCCCGCCAAAGCCGTCGAGGTCGACGAGGACGACGACGACAAGGCTGACGCCAAGTCCGTCAAAAAGGCCGCCGCCAAAAAAGCCGCCTCAAAGAAAAAGTCCGCCAAGGCCGACGCCGAGGTCGCTCTCGACGCCGACGACGCCGACGACGCCGCCGAAAACAAGCCCGCGCCCAAGGCAGCCAAAAAGGCCAAGCCTGAC
>JAFVYB010000022.1 GCA_017500825.1 Myxococcaceae bacterium
CATGCGCCCAAAACCTTTAAAAACCTTCCAAAATCTCAATTGACAAAGGAATGCCCGTTGACTAGGCGGCCGCGCGGTGTCGCTGGATGAAACTGTCTTTCCCCTTGGGCAGTCCGGTGACACTAAAAGGCGCCGCTCGAATCCCCTCGGGCGGCGTTTTTTTGTGCGCACGGTTCCTTTTGCCTGGGCGACGTGGTCCTCGACTTCGCCGCAGGCGCCGGAACCTTCCCTGTGGCCGCCCTCGAAGAAGGCCGCAATTTCATCGACGTCGATCTCAACGACGACGTGCGCGCCATCAAGGCCGACAGTGCCATGACCGACCTGTGCCGCGCCACCTGCGCCGAGGTCCGCCGCCTCGACGACAAGCGCGCCGAATATCGCGTCGACTGCGTCGCCTTTGCCAAAGGCCGGACGCTCGCTGGCAGGCGTTGCATCCCGAGAAGCGCCGTCACGTGCGCCGCGTGGGCTGGATTGCCGAATTCGAAACTGCCGCTGCGTCCGAGGCGCAGGCATGAGTCCCAAGATCGCCACGGCAGCCCGCCTGCCATTCCAGGAGGCGATCGAGTTTTTGCGCCGCAAAACGTCGATTCCGACCGAGCGCTGGACCGACATCTGGCAGGCACAACACGCTGCCGCGTTTGTCGTGGCCGGTGCTGTCAAAGACGCGCTGCTCGCTGACCTGCGCCAATCGGTCCAGTCGGCGCTCGACAACGGCGAGACGCTCGAAGACTTCCGCAAGTCGTTTGACGAGGCGGTCGCGAAGCACGGCTGGGCGCACACTGGCGGTCGCAACTGGCGCAGCCGCGTGATCTTCGAGACCAACCTGCGCACGGCCTACGCGGCAGGCCGCTACGAGCAGCTGAAGGCGGTCGAAAAATCGCGACCGTTCTGGCGCTACGCGCACGGCGGCTCAAAGAAACCTCGCCCCGAACACCTCGCCTGGGATGGCCTGATCCTGCGCGCCGACGACCCATGGTGGCAGACGCACTATCCGCCCAACGGTTGGGGCTGCTCCTGCAAGGTCTTTGCGGTGGGCGAGCGCGAGCTGCGCAAGCGCGGCATCGACCCCGAGAAACTGACCGACGGCAAGTGCGTCAGGATCGGCGCGGACGGCAAAGGCACGCTCGGCGCCATCCCGTTCAAAGGCGAAACCTACGAGTGGACCTCAAAGGACGGCACGCGCCGGGAAACGCTGCCGCGCGGGGTGCAGCCCGGCTGGGCCTACAACGTCGGCAAGGCGGGGACGGACATTCGCGACAGGACGACCGAGGTCCAACGGAAAATGGAGAACGCCACGCGGCCACAGCCTCCCGAACAGCCATGGCGTGAGCGCCTTGCTGAGCAGCTAAAGGCGAGGAAGGACACCTCTCAGGATGCCGGCAAGATCGAAAAGTCGGACGGCGAAAAGGTCGAATTGACCGGCATCATCGAAGAGGTGGCGCGCAAGATTCCGCTGAAAAAACTGGGTTTCACGGACACGGAGGCCGTCCCTGACAACAACGCCATCCCGGCGGCGGCCGTCGGAATCATCAACGCGCGGCTCGAGGCTGGTGGATTCAAAGCCCGCGTCAAGACGATCGTTTACAATCAAAAGAAGGGCACCACGGAGGGCTCCCTCGTCGTTCGACCGCCCTTGCCGGACGGCAGCGAAGATGAGGTGTTTGACACTCTGGCCAGGACCAAGCGCATTGAGGACACCAACATCAGTCCGGAGCATATCTTTGAAACAATGGGAAAAGCCGATCGCGTGCGTCGGGTCTCATCAATTGCGTCCCAAAAGACCATTCAAGCGGCCTTTGAAGCTGCCCAAAAAGGACAGGTGACGCGCTTCATCGGGGCAAACGGACGACGTTATATTGAGGTCGCCATCGATGGACTTGAAGGAAAAGCGCTCTTTCTCATTGAGCGAGATACAGAGGATGAGACCAGGGTTCACTGGTTCCCTGTTTCCGGAGCAGGGGTTATTGTTTTGAGTGCGCAGGAGAGGGAGGCTATGCTCAAGCTCAAGAACAAGTCGGAGATGTTTAAGCGGCGGTTGACCGATGCGGAGATTGTGAAGATTGTTGGTAATGAAGAGATGTCGAGAGATGCTCTGGACGGGCTCCGAAGGAAAATAAAGCAAGTTCAAGATGAGTTCATTTGAGGTGCGCCCATGGAATTTCAACTTGAGCATCCGGTTTCGCAAGATCGCTTGGAGGCTGCGGCAGAGAGAATTTTCGGAGTCGGTATCTCAGAGATCAGAGTCCGGGCGGACTCTAACATCCCTAAAACTCCCGAAGAGGAGGCAAAGAAGTTCGGCATCGCCCAGAACATAAGGTTGAAGGGACGTTTCTTCACGAGAGTAACCGCTACCGACACGCCCGATCCTCGTGCCGCCGCGCATGCGCTGGCGGTCGAGGGCGGTGTCGAGGTTCTCTGGTTCGACGACCGCGACGACTCTGAGGACCTAGAGGAAGACTTCTATGGTTACACTATAGGGCCTTACCTCTTATTCAAGCCCGACGGTTCAGAGCATAAAGCGCGTCTCCAACCGGTAAAAGACGTAAGGGCACTTCATAAAGAGATCTGCCCAATCCTGCTCGACTGACCTCCCTGCCTCTCTCTCCCCCTTCGCCCCTCCGCTTTTTCGCCGGGGGGGGGCTTTTTGCTTGCCACCCTCTCACTCAGCAGCCTACACGCCGCGTCGCTTTGTCGGGGCAAACTGTCTTTCCCCTTGGGCAGCTCGATAAAGTGAAAGGCGCCGCTCGAATCCCCTCGGGCGGCGTTTTTTTTGTGCCCGAGTCCATTGAATCTGCCCGCGCTCAAGCCAGTGCCCACTATAGGGCGCCCACACCGCCCCGGCGCTACTCTAACACCGGGGTGTGACATCTGTGTTTCAGGTGCCTGGCGGACATTTTATCTCGCCCCTGTGACACGCATGAACGCGGCGCCCCCTCTGACATTCTACCACTCGCCTGTGACGCGCGCGTCGCGGGCGACCAAACCCCCATCAACCGCGCCTTTTGCGGCGCTTTTCCGGCCCATTTTCGGGCCGTTTTGAGAGGCCAAAGCCATGCCCGACATCGAGGTCAAAGAAGGCGTCTTCATGCACGAGGACGGAACAATCACTGTTGAGCTCAGCGAGACCGTTGAGCACGGCCATGTGCGACTCGATGCCATTCACCTGCA
>JAFVYB010000023.1 GCA_017500825.1 Myxococcaceae bacterium
AAATCGAGCTTATGAACGTTCACAAATCAATAAAAACAATAAGGAGAAAAATAAAAAAGCGCACAGCAGAAAACAAACTGCCGTGCGCTCAAGCACAAAAGCAATGAGGTGGCGCTGGGGCGCGGGAGCGGAGTGTTCAGTTTTGCCCAGTGGGCGTTTTATTCCCCGCATCCCCCAAAAAGTGCATCATTTAAACCACCCCTCCACGCCGCCCGCCCCTTGATAGTAACGTGATTTTGAAAAAAATCATGGCATCATTTGGGGGAGATGGGCCCGCGCGGCAGCGTTTTTTGGGGGCCTCGCGCTCAAGCGTTTTTCAATGCCCAGCGCTGAAGCGGTCTTTTGGAATGCCGAGCGCTCAAGCTCAAAAATCAACCATTGCCGCGTGCTGAAACGCAAAAAACAATAAGGAAGCGTGTCTTTTAAATCGGAAACGCGTCTTTTAAATCTGGCGAGGCGGGGCCTTTGAAAGGTCAAAACATCAACCCCTGAATCCCCCCTGAAACCCCATGTCTTCTTCTCTTCCTCGAATTGGCGTCACGCTTGGCGATCCCTCTGGCATTGGTCCGGAAATCGTCGCGGAGGCGCTCGCCGACGCCGCTCTGTGGCGTTCTGTGATTCCCGTTGTTTTTGGCGACAGCGAGCTCTTTGCCCGCGCCGCGTCGTGTCGTCGTGTGCGCGACGCGCTTGTCCGGCTCCCCGATGGCGCTGACCTCTCGGCCATCGATCGACCGAGTCTCGTGCAGGTGGGGGCGCTGGAGGCGAATGACGCGTTGCCCGGGCGGCCGACGCCGTTGGGGGGGATCGCTCAATTTCGCTGGCTTGAACGCGCCACGGACGCGCTTGCCCGGGGGGAGCTGGCGGGGTTGTGCACCGCGCCCATCAGCAAGGAGCAGATCAACCGTCACCAGAGCGATTTTCAGGGGCACACCGAGTATCTCGCCGCGCGGCTGGGGGCTCATCGCGTGCTGATGCTGCTCGCCGGGCCGCGCCTGAGGGTGGCCATTCACACCCGCCATCTGGCCATTGGCGACGTGCCGAAGGCGATTTCGACAGACGGCATTGAGCGCGACCTCGATCTCTTGTGCGGCGAGGCGCGGTTTTTCATGGCGGAGGGGCGGGCGCGGCCGCGCGTGGCAGTGCTGGCGCTCAACCCTCACGCGGGCGAGGACGGGCTTTTTGGCAATGAAGAGGCGCGGCTGATTCGGCCAGCCATTGAGCGGGCACAGGCGCGGGGGCTCGATGTCGAGGGGCCGTTTGCCGCGGACGGATTTTTTGCCCGCGAGGCAAGAGAGCCGAGGTTCGACGCGGTGCTGGCCATGTTTCACGACCAGGGGCTCATCCCGTTGAAGATGGCGCACTTCGACGATGGCGTGAACGTGACGGTGGGGCTGTCGCGGCCGCGGACGAGTCCGGATCACGGCGTGGCCTACGACATCGCCGGCACAGGAAGAGCCAGCGCGCGGAGCATGAAAGCGGCGATTGGCTACCTCGCGCGGCGCCTGGGCGGTGAGCGGGCGAGCTTCGGGAATTGAGTCGAAGAAAGAGGCGCGCTGGAGCTGTCGTCGGGAGGCAAAATCAGGCGGGCGCGGCCTGTTTTTCGAGCCGATGCCCCGCCTTGACTTCGCAAAGTCCTCCGCTATGGGCGCGCGCGACATGTTCACCGGCCTCATCCAAGACATTGGAACGCTCCAGTCGCTGCGCCACGGCGCCATGATTCGCCTCGGCATCGCGGGGCTCATGGGCGAGCGGCTGACATTGGGCGAGTCGGTCAGTTGTAACGGCATCTGCCTGTCAGTCGTGGCCGCGCCCCGGGCTGGATTTTTCGAGGTGGAGGCCTCGCCACAGACGGCGCGCTGCACGGCGCTGCCAACCTGGCAGATCGGTCGAAAGCTCCAACTGGAGCGCGCGCTTCGGCTCGGCGATCGCCTGGGGGGGCACATCGTGCAGGGGCATGTGGACGGCGTGACGCGGCTTGTCCAAAGGCGCCGGGACGCGGGGGCGATGGTGCTCGCGTTCGAGCTGCCACAACTGCTCGCGCCGCTCGTTGTCGAGAAGGGATCCGTGGCCCTCGACGGTGTGAGCCTCACCGTGAGCAAGCGCGGCGAGCATGTCTTTGAGGTCACGCTCATCCCAGACACACAGGCGCGCACCACGCTCTGCGAGATCGCCGTCGGTGCCGAGGTCAACATCGAGGCGGACGTGATCGGAAAATACGTCGCGCATCTCATCGCCAAAACCGGAGCGACCACGGGCGTGAGCGCCGAGACACTGCGGCGCGCCGGATTCATCTAGGGCCCAGAGAGCGCCACGGCGCCATGTCGCGCGGCGAAGCGCCCGCGAGGAAACAGCATTGAGTCAACAGGCAAACGCAAACAGCACCTCCAGCCGTCGCGAGAGCATCGATCGCGTCGAGCGCGCCCTGAACGACTTTCGCGCGGGGCGGATGGTCATCCTCACCGACGACGAGGACCGCGAGAACGAGGGCGATCTCATCCTGGCCGCTGAAAAAGCGACGCCGGAAACCATCAACTTCATGGCCACCCACGGCCGGGGGCTCATCTGCCTGACGCTGACGGCGGACAAGGCGCGCGAGCTCGACCTGCCCCTGATGGTCCGCGACAACGAATCGCCCTTTCAGACGGCGTTCACCGTCTCGATCGAGGCGGCCCGGGGCGTGACCACCGGCATCAGCGCCGCAGACAGGGCGACGACCATCCGCGCGGCAGTGGCGCCCGCGGCGACGGCCAGGGATCTCGTGCGACCGGGGCACATCTTTCCGCTCATCGCGCGCGAAGGTGCGTGCTCGTCCGCTGTGGACAGACCGAAGGATCTGTGGACCTGGCGCGGCTCGCCGGCCTGACGCCCGCTGGCGTGCTCTGCGAGATCATGAAGGACGACGGCACCATGGCCCGGCGGCCCGATCTGGAGGCCTTCGCCGCGCGGCACGACATGGCGCTCCTCTCTGTGGCCGACATCATCGCCTACCGTCTGGAACGCGAGCGGCTCGTCGAGCGCGTCGAGGAGAGGACGGTTGAACTGGCCCACGGCGGCACCTTCACCGCGCTGCGCTACCGCGCGCACATCGACGGGCGCGATCATCTGGCGCTGGTGCGCGGTCCTCTCGAAGAACTCGGGCAAGGCACTCGGGCGCCGCTCGTCCGCGTCCAGACCGCCTGCACACTCGGCGATGTCTTTGGCGTGAAGGATTGCGACTGCGCCTGCCAGCTCGACAAAAGCCTCAAGAGGCTCTCGGCCGCGCCCCATGGCGTTCTCATCCACCTGCAGCCGAACGACGCGCGCGCGCTGACCTGTCACCGCGAAAAGCGCCAGTCACTGGCGGAGCAACGGGGAGAGGCGCGGCTGCGCGATCTCGGTATCGGCGCTCAAATCCTGCGCGACCTCGGCGTGAGCGAGCTGCGGCTCCTCAGCGACACCGCGGGCAAGGCAGTTGGGCTGGAAGGCTATGGCCTGCGCGTGATCGAGCGCGTCGCCCTGAGCGAAACCGACTAGCGCGGCAGGCAAACGCATCCGGCGAACGCGCGTGGCAAAGGGCGCCTTTTGTCAGGTGTCCAACGCCCGCCATTTCGTTGTAGAGGCGCGCGCCTTTTGCGCCCGGCGCAGCTTTGAGCCGGGGCGCCCACCCAAACGCGGGTGAACATTCCGCACCCGCCGCTTCTCAATTCCCAGGGGAGACGCACGAGACATGCTCCAGACAATCGAAGGAAAGATGAACGCCGAGGGCCTCAGGGTCGCCCTCGTGGTCACGCGCTTCAACAGCTTCATCACCGACCAGCTGCTTCTCGGCGCGCTCGACGCGCTCAGGCGTCACGGCGCCATGGACAAGGACATCGAGGTCGTGCGCGTGCCCGGCGCCTTTGAGCTGCCCCAGGTGGCCAGACGGATCGCCGCCAGCGGCAAATTCGACGCCCTCGTCGCGCTCGGCGCGGTCATCCGCGGTGGCACCCCGCACTTCGACTACATCGCCGCCGAAGTGGCCAAGGGCATCGCCCACGTCGCCATGGAAGCGCCCTGCGCCGTCTCGTTTGGCGTGCTCACCACCGACAGCATCGAGCAGGCCATCGAGCGCGCTGGCACCAAGGCCGGCAACAAGGGCGCCGAGGCCACCCTGGCCGCGATCGAGACGGCCAACGTCCTCAAAGAACTCGCCAAGGTTTGACCGTCGGGCCTTCTGCGCCCGCTTCCGCAAAGGATTTTCGCGATGAGCAACAACGATCGCCGCCCCGTGGGGCGCAGTCTGGGCCGTGAACGCGCCCTGCAGGCCCTCTATCAGGTCGACCTCGCTGGCGCAGACCAGCTCGAAGCGCTGCGCGCGGCCTGGGGCAGCGGAGAGGATCGTCCGGACGCCAAGGCCGTCGAGTTCTCCGAAGAGCTCGTGCGCGGTGTCGCCGAACATCGAGAGAGCCTGGACGCCTCCATCGAGCGCTACAGCCACCGCTGGCGTATCGACCGCATGTCGCGCATCGACCGCAACATCCTGCGCCTGGCCACCTACGAGCTGACGCACTGCCCCGACCTGCCACCGCGCGTGGTGCTCAACGAGGCGATCGAGCTGGCCAAGCGCTTTGGTTCCGAGGAGTCGAGCGCCTTCATCAACGGCATCCTCGATCGCGTCGCGGCCGAGGCGGCGCGCGCCAGAACAGAGAAACCAGGCGACGCGCAGGCGGACGGGGAGTGAGTGGGCGTGCGTCTGTCACTGGACGAGACGGGCCTTGTCGCCCTCGACGCGCTGCGCGGCATCGACGCCCTGTGCCTCTTCATCTCAGAGGATGAGCGACCGCTGAGGGGCATGGCCGGCTTTGTCGACTGGCGGCTTCTCGGATCGCTGTCGAACATCCTGCGCGCGGAGCACTTTGTCGGCGCGCGTGGCGATCAGGCGCTCGTCCCCATTTTGCGCGGGCTCGCCGTCCAGCGCGCGTTCTGCTTCGGACTGGGCCCCAAAGCGTCGTTCCATCCGGCAAATGCGCTCGGCGACCTCATGCGCACGGCCTCGAACGTCCTTGACAAGGCGGGTTGCCGCAGCGTCGCGCTCGAACTGCCCGGCCTGACCGAAGACAACTGCGAGCGCCTGATTGACCTCTTCATCGAGCACGGCCTGACCAGCTTCAGCGGCGAGGCGATCGTTCTTTTGGGCGCAGAGAGCCGAAACATGGCGCGCGCCCTGCAAAAGGCCTCCGATCGATTGCGCCGACTGCAGGTCCAGTTCGACGATCGCGCCGCGCAGTCGATCATCGGACTGAAGAGAGGCGTCTGACCGTCGTTCAGAGAGCGCGCCGCCAGGCTCCAAAGCGCCTTCTGCCCTCAAGATCTGGCGCCGATGGCAGACGCGCGAACGCTCCGCCCGTGGCTTCGCCCAAGGATCCCGCCCCAAAGTTCAGCGATGGGCCTTAGACAAACGGCGGGTGACGATGTCCTCGATGGTCTGGCGCGATTCGTCGTCGAGGTTGACGAATTCGATGCCCATGCCGGCCACGCGGCCTGGAACGCCCGGCGGGTTGACGCGCACGACGCGCCCGAGCCCTTCGACGAGCGGCGCGCCTTCCTTCAGGCGGAACTGCAGGTAGACGAGCGTCCCCTCCTCTCGCGGCGCCTCGGTGCAGATGAAGATGCCGCCGACCGAGATGTCGAGGCTGCGGTCGCCGAGAAAGGCCTCGTAGCTCTCGAAGCGATACTGGATGAGGAGGTCGAGGGCGACGCGCGGTGTTCTGCGGCGTTCGCTTCCCTGTGACGTCTGGGCTCTCGTGGCCTGTTCGTTCATGGTTTTCCCTTCCCGAGGGGTTCGGGCCGCCGCGCCGCCTGTCAGGTGGGCATTGTCGCGGCCCCTCTTTTGGGCGGCGCTTCTAGCGCCCGGCATTCACCCGGCCAATCGCCGCCACAGCTTTTGCGCGCGCGGACCCAAAAGCGCGGCGAGCACCGCGACAAGCGCGATCCACCCCAACAGATCGCCGACGCGCCCGTAGACGGTCGGCCCCGCCTCCACCATGGGCACCGGCGAAATCAGCGTCTCGACCGTCTCAAATCCGCTCTTCTGAACGAGGCGTCCGGACGAATCGACAAAGGCGCTCACCCCTGTGGCTGTGGCGCGAACCAGCCAGCGGCGGTGCTCCACGGCGCGGAAGACGGCGAGCGCCAGATGAATCGGCGGCTCGGCGGGGCCATACCAGGAGTCGTTCGTGACGTTGACCATCGCCTGCGGCGTCTTGCCCCGCGCGTCCGGCTGCATCAGTCGGCGCAGATGGCGCGGCAGGATGTCCTCGTAACAAATGTTGGCAGACAGCCTCCAAGGACCGACCGCGAGCGGCTCGAAGTTCTCGCCGTGGATGAAGCCGCTGCTGAAGGGCAGGACGCGCTCGTAGAGCGGTTTGAGCAGCCTCTCGCCCGGGATGTATTCGCCAAAGGCAAGCAGCTCGACCTTGTCGTAGAAGCCCTCGATTTGACCGCCCGGCGCGATGGCGGCCAGCGAGTTCCACATGCCGGGACGATCTCTTTCGCCGCGCACCATGCCCACGAGCATCGGCACGCGTACCTCGTCGGCGACGCGCCCGGTCATGTTTGGCCGCCCCCGGACCAGCAGGTTGTAGGCGCTCTCCGGCCAGACGATGAGCCCGACCTCGGGCCGCTCCCGCATCAGCGCCTCGCTCATCTGTTTGAAGCGATCGACGCCTGCCTGGGCGAAGAGGTGTTTGTCGCCCGCGCCCACGTTTCCCTGAACGATGGCCGTCGTCAGTTTGGGCAGCGCCGCGTCGCGCCGGTCCATCTGCCGCATGCGCAGCGCCGAGTAGCCGAGATCAAAGGCGAGAAGCCCAATGGCGCACAGGGCGATGGCCCAGGGGTAGCGACGCCTTTCGATCCGCGCGGCCACCACCTCGAACAGCGCGCCGCTCACCGCCGCCATGATGAGCGAGACGAAGAGAACGCCACCGAGATCCGCCACCTGGATGAGATGGGGCACGTAGGCCAGCGAGTTGGCCAGGTAGCTCTGAAAGAACAGCGGAATGGCGAACTCGGCTGCCACCAGCGCGACGGGCGCGATCCAGCCCATTGACAGTCCTGTCGAGCGGGCGACGCGCCAGGTGACGGCGCCCATGACGGCGAACTGCAGCCCCTGCGCGGCGCAGAAGGCGACGTAGAGCAGCGCGGCCGCGGGAGGAGGGAGGCTGGCGAATGTCTGGAAGAGGTGGACGAGCCAGTAGTAGCCGCCGAGGAAGGTCGTCGCGCCCATCCACCATGAGACGAAAAAGGCCTCTTTTCCCGAGGCGCTCAGGCGCAGCGCGAAGAGGAGCGGACAGAGGCAAATCCAGGCCAGCGGCCAGACGCCGAAGTCGACGAAGCCGACGAAGTAGAGGACGCCCGAGAGCGTGGCGAGCCCCAGGGCTGCGGGCAGGCGGCGGCGAGAGGCGGGTGTCTTCTGACCTGTGGCGGGCAAGTCCTGGCTGGCGGCGGACGTTTTTTGGGCGGACGCGTTCGCCGGGCAGAGGCGCGGCTGGTTCATGGTCTAGCTCGCCGTCGTCTCGCTTTTGGCGGTCGTGGCGGACGCGCGCGCGCCCTCGTGGCGGAAGCTCAGCAGGATCATCAGGCCGGCGCCGACGCAGATGAAGCTGTCGGCCAGGTTGAAGTTCGGCCAGGTGAAGCCGCCGTGCCAGTAGATGAAGTCGACGACAAAGCCGAGGCGCACGCGGTCGATGATGTTGCCGATGGCGCCGCTGACGACGAGCACCAGCGAGGCCCGCGTTCCCCAGTCGTTCGCGCGCAGAAGCATGACGAGCAGAACGACGGCCAGAATCGAGGTCAGCCCGATCAACAGCGGGGCCTTGACGTTCTCGGGAATGAAGCCGCCGACGCCAAAGGCCATGTTGCGGTTCTCGGCGTAGACGAACGAGAGCGCGCCCTCGACGATCGTGCGCGGCCGCCCCGGCAGATTGGCCAGGACCCAAATCTTGGAGAGCTGGTCGGCGACGACGCCAAGGATGACGAGGACGAGCGCGATGAGCTGGGCGCGGGTGGGGAGTTTTTTCATGGGAAATCCAAGTGTCGCTCTGGCGCGCGGCGAACTGCTGAACGGGCAAAGGCCGAGGGGCGTTCGACAGCCTTGAGAGGCGCCAGGGCCGTCAAAAAAGGGCGCGCCTTATCCGATCGACCCCGCCAAAGCGCAACGCATGGCCAAGTCTCTTCGCGCCCATGTCCGTTCCTCTGTCCTCCGCCCTGGAGAAGCGTCCCATCCGCCTGGGAAGCCGGGCTCAAAAGCGCCGCGCCGCCGTCTCGGAGACCGCGTCGCCCTCCGCTTTCAGGCGCGAGGTGAAGCCTGTGACGCCCCCAATGCCCTGCCTTTGAAAACAGCGCCGCGCGCCGCATCGAGAACACTCGCCACCCCCCAAGGCCTTCCTCTCCCCCTCGCCAAATCCCCCTGCCATGGCGCCACGCGCCTGTGACTGCGCCCGACGCCGCCGTTCAGAGGTCGCCCGCCCCTCCCCGCGCGCCCGCTGACCGGATCGGACGCCGCCCACGCCCGATGGAACGCCAGACAGAGCCAGAGGTTTGAGGACAGCCACAGCCTGGACGCCCCCTCCTGCCCAAAGCGCCTCGAACCGCAAAAAACATCAATAAAATCAATAGTTTAGATAAAATTCTGGAAAATTGACCCCCGAGAGTCCCTCCCTAGACTGCGCCCCCTTTTGAACCTGTGTCGGCCTGTAGCAGGGCGTTGAATCCGGTCGCACCGCCGCCTCGACAGCGCTCGCCCGCCGCGAGCCAAGGCGCGCCGCCGCCGCGACCAACGCATGGGCGAACACAGGAAAATTCACTCGTTGGAAGGCGGTAGCTGTCTCATGGCGAACGGGAAGGCAAAGAAGGGCAAGGGCATCCTCGACAACCAGCAGGTGAACCCCAAAGGGCGCGCCTCGTCCCGGAACAAGACCAAGCTCCAGACCGATCGCCACTCGTCGTTCATTCGCCCGGCTGGCGGCCACCTGCGCTACCTCGTCGCCCTCGTTCTGCTCGGCGCCTGTGTCGGCCTGACAGCGGCGCTCGTCAGCGGCTTTGGCCATTCGGGCGCGGACGCGTCGAACGCCAACCTGCTCGGAACCGTCGGCAGCGCGGCGGCGGACAACCTCTTTGGCGCCCTGGGACTGGCGGCCTTTGTCGTCCCCATCTGGCTCGGCTTCATCGCCCTCAGGCTCTTTGTCCGCGCCATGAGAGGCCTGCGCCTGCGCCAGTGGTTAGGCCTGTTGATGGCCATTGTCGGCGGCATGGTGGTGGCCGACCTCACAGGTGGCGCGACAGCGTCGGGATCCATCGGCGCGACCCTCGGCAGCGCCCTGCGCGCGCCCCTCTCCAGCTTTGGCGAAGCCCTCGTCGCGGCCATGCTGATCGGCGCCGGCCTCATCCTCGTCACGCGCTCGGCGATTATTCGCTGGATCCTCGCGTTCTTTGGCCTGTGCGCGGCCGGGGGAATGGCTCTTGGCGCGGCTCTGAAGCGCCTTCTGGCGGCCGCCTGGAGCTGGGGGGAAGAGCAGCGCGAGATCTGGCAGCGCGAGCGCGAAGAAGAAGAGGAGCGCTACGAACAGGAGATGGCCGAGCTGGAGGCCGCCGAAGCCGAACGCCTCGAAGCGCTGGCGCGCGACGCATCCCTCGCCCCTCAAAGCGCTGCGCCGAGCTCCATCCGCCCCGGGACCAAACTGGTGATCGAGAGCGATATCCCCGCCTCCATCGCGCCCGAAAGCGCCGCCCCGACCGACGCGTGCGGCGAACCGTCGCATCCCGAAATCGCCCAGGCGTCCGCCCTGCCCGACGCCGCGGACATGCCCGCGCCAGAAGAGCCCGCCTCCCTGCCGCCGGACATCGCGCCGCCCGACGACTTCTTTGTCAGCCTGCCGCCGCAGGAAGCGGTGCCGTCCGAGCCCGAGCCCTGCCCTGCCCCGGAACGCCCCGCGCTCGTCATCTCCGCCGCGCCCGCGCCCACGCCCGAACCCGACAGGGACGAAGACGACGCTCTGGCCAGCAGCGAGGTGGAGTCGGCCTTTTTCGACGCCCCCATTCCCCAGTCGACGCCCGCGAGCGCGCCCACCCCCGAGCCGACACCGACGCCTTTGCCCGAGCCGACCCCGCGCCCAGCACCGATCGACAAGCGCGCCGACAAGCCCGCGCCGGTGAAGCCCCAGATCTTCGAACCCACGGTCCTGCCCCGCCCGGCCGCCGTGCCGCCGCAAAAGCGCGATCCCTTTGCCTTCGAAGGCCAGGCGAACTTCTGCCTGCCCTCTCTCGAACTGCTGGCCGAGCCGCGCGCCAGCGCCCGCGAACCCCTCGACAAAGACGCCTGCTACAAGACGGCCGAGCGCCTGGTGGAAAAGCTCAAGACCTTCAACATCCCCGGCACGGTCAAGCGCATCCTCCCCGGCCCCGTGGTCACCATGTACGAGTTCGAGCCTGGCCCGGGCATCAAGATCTCCAAGATCTCTGGGCTGGCCGACGACTTGGCCATGGCCATGGAGGCGCTGAGCGTCCGCATCATCGCGCCGCTTCCCGGTCGCGGCGTTGTCGGCATCGAGGTGCCCAACAAGAAGCGCGAGATGATCTGCCTGCGCGAGATCTTCGAGCAGCCGATCTTCCAGAAGGCGACCTCCAAACTCGCCTTCGCCATCGGCAAGGACGTCGAGGGAACGCCCTACATGACCGACCTCGCCAAGATGCCCCACCTGCTCATCGCCGGCACCACAGGCTCGGGCAAGTCGGTCACCGTCAACACGATGATCATGAGCATGCTCTACAAGGCCACGCCCGAAGAGGTGCGCCTGATCATGGTCGACCCCAAGGTCACCGAGCTCTCCATCTACGAGGGCATCCCGCACCTGCTCCTGCCCGTCGTCACCGACCCCAAAAAGGCCGCCCTGGCGCTGCAGTGGGCCGTCGAAGAGATGGAGCGCCGCTATCAGCTCCTCGCGGGCGCCAGCGTGCGCAACATCACCGGCTACAACGCCTGGGTCGAGAAGCGTCAGGCCGAGATCGAGGCCCAAAAACGCGCCGCCGCCGAGGCCGCGCGCGAGCAGGAGGCGCGCAAAAAAGCCGCTCAGACCGGACAGGCTGCTTTGGGCGTCCAGGCAGGAGAGGGCGTCGCCTCACAGACTGCGGACCCACAGCGCCGCGTCCGCATCATCGACGTGCAGGAAGGCGAGAGCACCGAGGCCGCCTACGCGCGCGCCATGGAGGCCGATTCGCAGGATCCCTCGCAGGCCGTCACCGAGCCGCCCAACGCCGCCGACGCCTCTTATCTCCCCTCCCCCGCGCCCGCGCTCGACGAAGACGACGAACCCGAGGACCGCCGCATCGACGAAGAGGCTCTCGAACTCGACGCCCGCGACGCCTACGAGGCCGAAATCGCCCGCTTCATGGAGGAGAAGGCCTCCGCGCCGCCGCAAAAGCTGCCCTACATCGTCATCATCATCGACGAGGTGGCCGACCTGATGATGGTCGTGCGCAACGAGGTCGAAACCCAGGTCGCCCGCCTGGCGCAAAAAGCCCGCGCCGCCGGCATCCACCTGATGCTCACCACCCAACGCCCCTCCGCCGACATCATCACCGGCGTGATCAAGGCCAACTTCCCCTCGCGCATCAGCTGTCAGCTGCGCAGCTGGCAGGACTCGATGACCATTCTCGGCAGCAAGGGCGCCAAAGCGCTTCTCGGCATGGGCGACATGCTGATCCTGCCGCCGACCTCCCCCAACCTGCAGCGCGTCCACGGCGCCTTTGTCTCGGATGAAGAGATCGGGCGCGTCGTCGAATTCCTGCGCACCCAGGGCACGCCCATCTACGACGAGTCGATCCTGCGGCCGCGCGACGAGGACGGCGAGGATGGCGAAGAGAGCGGTGGCGGCGGCGATCGCGACGCCATGTATGACACCTGCCTGGCCCTCGTGAGCGAGATGAAGACGGTCTCGACCTCCATGCTCCAGCGCAAGCTCAAGCTCGGCTACAACCGCGCGGCGCGCATCATCGAACAGATGGAACGCGAGGGCATTGTCGGCCCGGCCAATGGCAGCAAACCCCGCGAAGTTTTGATCCGACCGATTGGAGAGAATTATAAAGAGGTGAACCTATAAAAGCGCGATTTATTTATAATTATTAATCATCGCATTCATTTTCAATTGGCGCATTTATTCATCATGGACCAAGATAATTATCGACCGCCGACACCATCTCGTCGATTGGTCCTTGGGCGCGCGGCGTTTGATCGACACGCGATTTATCAATCAATTCCGCCAACAAAACATCCAAAACAAATCAACGGGCATTTAATTCTGTTCTCCCCGCATTTGCGCCACGGTGACGCTTTGGTTTCTCCCGTGTTCCTTGGCGAAATAGAGGCATTGGTCGGCCAAATCGATCAGCGCCTGCTTTTTGTCGGCACTGTCGGGATAGGTGGCGATGCCTAAGGAGAGCGTCACTTTGAGCGGTCCCTGATCGGTCTCGAAGGTGGCTGCCTCTATTTCCTTGCGCACGCGCTCGGCGATGACTTTGGCGCCTTTGGCGTCGGTCTCCGGCATGATCACGCAAAATTCCTCGCCGCCGTAACGCGCCACGATGTCGGTGTCGCGCGCTGTCTCCCGGAGGATGCGGGCCACGCCGCGCAAAACGAGGTCGCCAATCGGGTGGCCGTAGGTGTCGTTGACGCGCTTGAAGTGGTCGATGTCGGTCAGCATCAGCGACATCTTCTTGCCGTAGCGCTGCGCCAGCTGGAGCGATTCATCGCAGCGCGTCTGGAAGGTGCGGTGGTTGACGAGGCCGGTGAGGCCATCGGTCGTGGCGAGCGACTCCATCTGCTCGAACATGTCGGCGCGCAGGATGGACTGGGCGACCTGCAGGGCGAGCACCTCCAGCGCCCGCGTCGTCTCGCGATCAAAGCGCCTCTGGCCGCGCTGGCGTCCGGCGACGAGGGTGCCGAGGGTGCGATCGCCGGCGATGAGGGGAAAGATGCGCAGCGCGCGCAGGCCTTTGAGGGGCGTTTCCTCGTCAAAGACGATCGGGCGGTCCATCTGCGCGAGGTCGCGTTCGGGCAGCGCTGTGCCGTAGCGGATGGCATTGGCGACGAGGCCTGTGTTGTCGGCGAAGAGCTTATTTTCCAAATCGCTCTGAGTGGCGCGCATCACCTGGTGAAGGCGCTTGCCGTTTTGCTCGCGCACGAGCGTCAGGGCGACGAAGTCGAGGTTGGCCATGGCGCGCGCCTGTTCGAGAGCCACGCCGAGGGCGTCGGCGGCGCGTGTCGTCCGATTGAGCTCCTCGATGGCGCTGTAGAGGCGTTCTTTTTCTTCGTTGGCGCGCCTGAACCAGGTGAGGACGCGACCGCTCTCGATGGCGCGCAGGATTTCGCCGCCGATCATGTCGAGAAGGCGTTCGTCTGCTTCGGAAAAGGGCCGCATGTCGTCGAGGCGGTCGGCGACGAGAACGCCGCGCAGGCGAGCTGAAGGGCCGGTTTCGCGGATGGGCAGGGCGAGCACGCCGCGCAGGGGAGGCGCTTTGCCCGAGTAGTAGTTGACGCCCTGGGGCGCGCCCGTGAGGCGGATGGCCGCGCGCTGCTTGAGCACGGCGCCGAGAACGCCCTCGCCGGCGGGGATGGCGTCGCGGCGGACGAGGTCAGACTCAGAGCGGCAGTCGTCGAGCGAGAGGGTGGCGCCATCCTCGGAGAGCAGAAAAGCGGCGCAGGTATGGGCGTTGAGCGCGGTGGCGGCCACGTCAAGAGAAGAGCCCACGCCGACTTCGACCTCGCGCAGGGTGTCGCTGAGCCAGGCCGCTTCCTCGGATGGCTCCTGGGGCGTCGCCGCGTCGCTTGTGCCCGGCAGTCGGTAGCGCTCGGCGCGCGCCTGAAGTTCGCCTTCGGTCGGGAGGCTGGCGGCGAGCGGGTGCGAAGCACCGAGAAGGCGATTCAAAGCGCTGGAAAAGGCGGGGCGAAGATCGTCCCAAAAGCGCTTCAGACAGGCGGAGCGGGGCGGGCGTCGGGTGGTCATGCGTCGCGTCCAGTCTTTCTCCTCAGCTGAAGGGCGCCTTGCGCGCGCGGGCCAAGGGCGTTGTCAGCCGCGGACAAAAAAGAAGCGCGGCCATCTAAGCGACCGCGCGTCTTTGAGAGCGAATCAGAGAACCGAGTCAGTTGGGCTGAATCACTCGATCGTCTCGATGATCAGCGGGCGTGGAGTCGGCGCCTCGTCGCCAAAGGCGCAGGCGCTCTGGAAGCGATCGATGATCGTGGCGGCGCGTGCGGCGTCGTTGATGTGCATCATCGCCAGAGGCTCGCCCTTCTCGACCTTGTCGCCGACCTTCTTCTCCAGGACGAAGCCGACGGCCGGATCGATGATCGAGTCGACGCGCTCGCGGCCAGCGCCCAGGGCCACGGCGGCCATGCCGACCTTTTCGGTGTCGATGGCCGTGATGTAGCCGCTCACCGGGCTGGGGATGGGGACAACCTGACGCGCCGTCGGGAAGACGGAATAGTCATAGAGCACAGCCGGGTTGCCGCCCTGCGCCTCGATGATCTGGGCGAACTTCTTGAGCGCCGAGCCGTCGTCGATGACAGCCTGCAGCCTGGCGCGCGCCTCGGTCTCGTCCTTGGCTGCCTGGCCGAGCTCCAGCATCTTGGCCGTCAGCTTCATCGTGCACTCTGTGTAGTCAGCCGGCGCCTGGCCCTTGAGCATGTCGATGGCCTCGATCGCCTCCAGCGAGTTGCCGATGGCGCGGCCGAGCGGCTGCTCCATGTCGGTGATGATGGCGACGACCTTCTTGCCCATCTCGCGGCCGATGCCGACCATCGTCGTGGCCAGCTTGCGCGCGTCGTCGAGCGTCTTCATGAAGGCGCCCGAGCCGACCTTCACGTCGAGCACCAGGGCGTCGATGCCCTCGGCGAGCTTCTTCGACATGATCGAGGAGGCGATGAGCGGGATGCAGTCCACGGTCGCCGTCACGTCGCGCAGGGCGTAAAGCTTTTTGTCGGCGGGAACGACGGTCGAGGTCTGGCCGATGAGGCAGCAGCCGATGGTGCGCACGAGCTCGCGATAGCGCTCGACGCCGAGATCGACGCGGAAGCCCGGGATCGACTCCAGCTTGTCGAGGGTGCCCCCCGTGTGGCCGAGACCGCGTCCGCTGATCATCGGCACGGGAACGCCACAGGCGGCGGCCAAAGGCGCCAGTGAGAGCGAAACCTTGTCGCCCACGCCCCCGGTCGAGTGCTTGTCGACCTTGAGCGCCGGCACGTCCGACAGATCGATGACCTCGCCCGAGCGCAGCATGGCGCCGGCCCAGGCGGCGAGCTCAGCGTCCGTCAGGCCATTGAAGAAGATGGACATGCACATCGCCGCCATTTGGTAGTCGGGAATAATTCCCTCGGTGTAGCCGGCGATGAACTGGGCAATCTCATCGGCCTCGAGCAGGCCGCCGTCGCGCTTGCGCTTGATGAGTTCGTAAGGGTGCATCTCACTGTCCGTTCGAGAGACCGAATGCCCGCCCGTCCAAGGCCGGCCTCCGGTGTGGGTTGATGGGTGGGACCTTCTGGAAACGAAAAAAGCGGATTTGAAAGACGCCAAATCCGCCTCTGAAAAAAGATTGGCCTGCGTCGACATCGAACCGACGCAAGCCAATGGGATACGACAGGTTCCGCAAAAAGGGCGCGAATTAGAAGCGGGGCGCGGCACTAATTGCAAGGGAAACGGCGCGCTTTTTGTCCATGCGGATGCGCCTCAAATCGCCTCGCCAACGACGAGCAGGCTCATGCCGATCTCGGGTTTGAGGCGAGATTCGACGCGGGCCACGAGCGGCGAGACAAGGTCGTAGAGGCGCAACTGCAGGGGCGGCACGCCGCGGCGCTTGAGAACGCGGCCGTTGAGAAACCAGCCGGGGATGCCGAGGACGTTGAGCGATTCGAGCGCGGTGACGCGAAATCCGGCGCCGCTGAAGAGCGCGCTGAGTGTCTGTCGCGAGTAACGGCGGTAATGGCCAACGGCGCTGTCCATGCTCCCGAAGAGCGCGGGGATGGCCGGCACCAGGCAGACGAGTCGGCCGCCCACGGGAAGCACGCGCCTGAAATTGGCGAGCGCCTCGCGGTCGTCGGCGATGTGCTCCAGCACGTTGGAGAGCACCACCGAGTCGAATCGCTCCTCGGCCAGCTTCTCCCAGTCGGCGCGTTCGACGCCGGCGAGAAGAGGGCGCACCTGCGGCAGGCCGACGAAGAGGTTGACCAGGCGGTCGTAATAGAAACGGTCCATCTCCAGAGCGACGACGAGCTCGCGGCCCGGCGCGATTTGACGCGTGATCGTGCCGATGCCGGCGCCCACTTCCAAAACGCGCTGTCCGAGGTGGCGCGAGAGCTTGCGGCCAAGCCAGGCGTTGTATCGCGGCGCGCCCTCCTCCATGCGCAGCAGCGTGTTGTAGCCCTCGTGCAGTCCGTCGGCGTCGTTCGTCATGAGCGCGTAGCGGGCCAGTGTCAGGGCGCGATCGACCTGCTCGCTCAAGGTCGGCCTCACCGCCTCGCCCCGGGCGCGAATCGGCACCTCGTAGATGCGAAAGAGCTGCGCGGCGAGCTTGACCGCCAGTTCCACGTCGACCCCATCGCCCGCGTCCGACAGCGGCATCGCGCGCAACAGCTCTGTGCGAAAGGCCCGCATCCCCGTGTCCAGATCGCTGAGGCGAAGGTCGGTGAGCGCCGAGGTGACGATCGAGATGAGGCCATCGGAGAGGCGGCGCGACGCGTGTTCGCGCTCGTGCCGCAAAAAGCGCACGCCATAGACGGCGTCGGCCTCGCGGTTGACGAGTGGTTGCAACAGGGCCGGATAGTCGCGGGCGCTGTAGCCCGGCACCGGATTCTGCAGGATGACCCAGGGCGCGTGGCATTCAGCGAGGCCAGCCTTGAGCGCGGCGGCGGCCCCTCCCTGCACGTTCAGCGCGTGAACGCTGAGGTCCGCCAATGCCTCACGCTCGCGTTCGCTCATCTCGCCGACGGCGACGATCCGTTCGATGCGCGGCTCTGCGCGCGCCTCCTGCACGAGGTCGAGCGCGTCCAAAAAACGGCGGCGGCTGGTGGCGAGCAATAGGAGATCTGCCTTGGGCGGATTGGACATCGATGACTCCCGAGGGCGTTTGCCCGGTTGGCGTGTGCGTGTCTTGCGGACGAGGGACCGAGGCGGGGCGCTACTTGTCAGAACTGCCCATGGCCCGCCCGCGCGCGAGATTGTCCGGCGCGCCTCTCTTCATCTGCCGTGAACGCGGCCAGACATCGAGGACGACGAAAACCGCCATGGCGGCCAGCGCCGAGGCACCGGAGATGGCGAACATTGGCGCAAACCCCAGGCTGTCCGAGAGCAGCCCGCAGAGCATCGCCCCCGCGCCAATCCCCAGGTCGAGCGCCGTCATGTAGGTGCCCATGGCTGCCCCGCGATGTCCCGGCGCCGCGCGATCGGCGATCATGGCCATCAGCGACGACTGCACCGTGGCAAAGCCGAGCCCGAAGAGCGCGCCGATGACGCCGACGCCGACGACGTTGACCGCCAAAGGCGCGGCCAGCATCAGCGCCACGGCGATGAGCCCAATCCCCGGCAGGATGACCGCCGCCCGCCCGTAGCGATCCGACAACCGCCCGGTAAAGGTCCGCGAGGTCACGAGCGCCAGCGCGTAGACGGTGAAGAAGAAGCCCGGATTCTCCACGCCGTTCACCTTGGCGTAGAGCGGCAGAAAGGAGACGATCGCCGAGTAGCTCACCGTGAGCACGCCCATCACCGCCGAGGGCAAAAGCGCCGAACGCTCAAACATGGGGTGGTGCCTGGGCCCGGCGTGGGGGTCGGCGTGGGCCCGGTGCCGATGGTCGGCGTGGAGTCGACGGTCTGCTTCAAAGTCGTGACACGTCTGGCAGACGCCCTGTTGCCCCGCCTCCTCGCCGCGCGCGCGCCGCTCACAGCAATTGTCTCGCAGAACCAGAGAGCCCCCCTTCGCCGCACCGTCGCTGCCGCCCTCGCCTGCCGCGTCTGTCTTCCCGCTCCCCTCGCGAATCGTGGCTGTCAGGACAAACGCCAGAACCGCCATGGCGCTCGAAAAGGCGAAGACCGCGCCAAAACGCCCGCCCTGCAGAATGGCGAAACCAATGGCCGGCCCCAGCGCCATCGCGATGTTCGAGGAGATGCCGTAGTAGCCCATGGCCTCGCCGCGTCGACTGGCGGGAATGGTCTCTGCCACCAGCGCGTAGACGGCCGTCCCAAAGAGCGCCCAGCCAAGCCCGTGCAGCGCCCGACTGGCGACGAGCGCGCCCACGCTGCCCGCCCACGAATAGACGAGCCCGCACAACGCCAACACGATCGCGCCGATGAGCATGAACGGCCGCTTGCCCTTTTCGTCACAGGCGCGGCCCAGCGGCATGCGAACGCAGAGCGACACCGCGCTGAAGACGCCGACCACGAGCCCGACCTCCAGCTCGCTGCCGCCGACGTGCTTGACGTAGAGCGGGACCGCCCCGAGCAGAATGTAAAAGCTGGCGTAGCCGCACAGAGAGGCGAGGCAGGTCAGCACAAAGTCGCGCGTGAAGATGGGCGTTTCCGAGGGCCTCATCCCTGCGTTTTCGCCCTCGACTTGAGAGCGCGGCGCCACGACAGAGCCACTGGCGTCATTCGCGACAGCCCCGCCGCCCTCTGCTGACATGCCAGGCCTCGCGTCAGGCGCCCCCGCGTCAGCCTGCACTGCCCCACCGCCCTCCAAAGTCGCCTTTTCCATCGCCAAATCAGGCGCTGTCGCGTCAGGCGCGCCGCTGCTCGATGTCTGGGAGCTCAAGGTAAACCCTCGCGGGCAGTCGGACGCGCGGAAAGCTCCTGCCTCGCCCACCCCTGCCCTCAAAAAGGCGCGGGCTCCTAGGCCGGGCCAATGGACCAATCAACGGGAAAAGAGTCCCCGCTCCCCCGCCATTGACCGACGCGCGACCTGCTCCCACGCCGGGCGCAAAACAGCGCGATCAGCCGCCCGCGATCGGTTAGACGCGCCAGCCCCATTGGGCCGCGCCCTTTCACGCCACCGCCGCGCGCCCCTTCTCTCCTCTGCCACCGACAGCCATGCCAAACGCCATTTTCGCCCTCCCCCCACTGGCCGCCGCCCTGACGCACGACATCGACCCGGTCTTTGTCCTGACCATGGCCACCATCGCCTGCTTCGGCCTGGCCTTCGCGCTCTCCCTCTGGGCCCTCAGGCGCACCGGCGTTCCCGTCTACTCCGCGGCGCCCTGGATCGTCCGCATGGCCATCGAGACGCTCAACCTCAAAGACGGCGAGCGCTTCTGCGATCTCGGCTGCGGCACAGGACGCGTCCTGCGTTCAGCGCGCCGCGCGGCCAAAGTCCAGGCCACCGGCTACGAGCTCAACCCCTTCGCCATCCTCTACCTCTGGGCCCTGAGCATCACCGACTGGAACGTGCGCGTGCGCTGGCGCGATTTCCGCAAAGTCGACCTGTCGGGATTCGACGCCGTCTACCTCTACCTCATTCCCAAAGTTCTCCCCGACCTCGCCGAACAACTCGAAAAACAATTGCGCCCCGGCGCGCGCGTCGTTTCCGTCGATTTCCCCATCCCCGGCTGGAAGGCCAAAGAAGAAAAAGAACGGGGACAAAAAATCTGGCTCTACGTCATGGGCGAGCACAAAGAATGATTTTATTTTTCAATTCAACCCAATCAATCCCATTCAAACAAATTAATCCTCGCCATCTTGAACAACCATCAGAGAATCCAAAAAAATGATATTCGAAAGGCACTCACATTACTCCAAACCACTTGAATTGATTTCCAATTCAGAAAAAGGCGCTTCATCGTCTTAATCAAATCCCCTGCGGCGCCAAATACCCTGCCCCAATCGACCGAATCCGGGGCGATTCTTTTTCGGGAAGGGGGGAAATCCCGGCCACGAGGCCCCACCTCGCCTCCCCCCTTGTTTCTTTTCCTTGCGATTTCGCGCGCCAACGCAAAACAACCAAAAGACATCAAACACGCAGATTTAATTTATTGAATTGTTTTCTTTTCGTCATTGCGCTAGACGACTGCGAAAGAAAAAAAGGGAGCCCCGAGGGGGACAACCAAGCCCCCCCCCCCTCTCGTGAAATGATGGCAGAGGCATTCTGTCGAACGCACTCGCGATCCGCGCTTTCCGGGCGGCGTCTTGGAATGATTGTTTTTAAAGATATAAATATCTTTAGAGAAATCGCGCTTTCCGAGCGGCAAAGCGGAGCTTCAAGAAAACTCAATAAATTAAACCGAGCCAATTCAGATTTAAGTCAACACTAAAACAGAATCAAACATACCCCGCGCT
>JAFVYB010000024.1 GCA_017500825.1 Myxococcaceae bacterium
CCCCGTTAAAATACACGTCCGGCAAATTAAAATCTGCGAATCATTCGGGGGAGCCCGTTTGGGGGGTGTTTTGGGAGGAACTTCGTGGAGAATCGAACAATTGCCGGGCATTCAAGCGCGAAAATCAACAATTGCTCCGCGCTGAAGCGGTTTGAGGTTGGCGCGTGCTCAAGCGCATTGTTTTGCGCGGCGTCCGAGTGGAAACGCGTCTTTTAAAGGTGCGCGTGCTCAAGCGCAGAAAACAAAAAAGCGCACAGCAGGAAATGAATTGCCGTGCGCTTCAAGCACAAAAAAAACGAGGAAACGCGTCTTTTAAACAGACAAAAAAACTCCCCCGGATGAGTGATGGAATCCCCAAAACATGTCCTCACCTTTGAGGCATGAAAACAAAACTCGAATCTTTCATGCTGGTCAGTGGGGGCCCGGGCATGGGGTGGAAAAGCGTCCTGGTGGTGTTTGGCGCGGTTCTTTTAATCAATGGCGCCTGTGATGCGGGCGATCAATCGCCGAGGGAAAGCGATATGGCAGAAACAAACAATAGTTCTGGAACCAATGGCGGCGACGCTTCGCAAGCGACGATCAATTCGTCCGGATGTGGAGAAAGCCCCTGTTTTCAATCGGCGTTTCATCAGGCGCTGCGCGGCGAAATGAATTTGAGCGGGTTGACGACCATCCGGCTCTTTGTGCCGCTGGGAAAGGCGGGGAGTCGGCTGCGCGTCACGCTGCGTTCCGGGTCGGGAGAGCTGGAGGTGGCGCGCGCGTTTGTCGCCCGGCTGGCGGGCGATGGCCAAAGCGCTGTCGAAGCCAGGCCGCTGACGTTTGGTGGCGAGGCCGGGGCGCGTTTGGGTCCGCGTTCGAGTGTGAGGAGCGACGCGGCGCAGATGGAGGTCGGGTTTCGCGAGACTGTGGTCCTGAGCATTGTCGCGCGCGGGTCCGCGGCGGCGGGGAACATCCGGCTCTTTCCCGACAACCAGGCGATCGCGGGCGATCTCGCGGAGGCGGCGTGGCTGAGCGGCGCGCAGGCGCTCGAACGGGCGGTGATGGTCTCGGACGTGAGTGTCGAGGGGCCGGCGGGGCGCGCTTTCATCGCCATCGGCGACAGCATCACCGAGGGTTACGTCGAGGGCAGCGACAACTATGTCGAGAGCTGGCCGGCGGTGGCCGAGAGCCTGCTTGGGCTGCCAGTGGTCAACGCGGGCGTGAGTGGGCAGGGCCTCGACGGCGCGCTGGCCTATCTGAGCGCGGAAGTTCTGGCGGCCGAGGGCGTCACGGATTGCCTGGTGCTGATTGGGACGAACGACCTGGGCGGGACGAGCGTTGGCCAGATTGAGGCGAACTACGATCTGCTCATCGACCGGCTTGCGCCCTTTTGCCGCGTCCATCTCGGCGTGCTGCCGCCCAAGGAGCTGGCGGGGATTCAGGCGGACCGCGCGGCGCTCAACGACTGGATTCGCGCTCATCCCAAGGCGAGTGGCGTGATCGACTTCGCCTCGGTGCTGGCCGATCCGGACGATCCGACGCGCTTCGCGGACGGGCTGGGCATGGACGGCGTTCACCCGACAGTCGAGGGGCAGCGGCGCATGGCAGAGCTGGCGGCGGAGCGGCTGCGCTGAGCGAGCGGTCTGTCGAGCGTCTGGACGCCTGGGGCGGCGATCAGTCGTCGGCCTGGGCGAGGCGGTGAGCGAGGCCTGTGACGCGTTCGGCGCGGCGGGAAACGCCTTTGGTCAGAAGGTCTCGCGAGCCGTGGATCAGGGCGCAGCGGCGGGCGCGGGTGAGGGCGGTGTAGACAATCTCGCGGGTGAGGAGCGGCGTGTCCTGGAAGGGCAGCGTGAAGAGGACGCGCTCGTATTCGGAGCCCTGCGATTTGTGGACGGTCATGGCGAAGGCGTGGACGAGGTCGCCGCGCAGCGCGTGGATCGGATGGGCGCGAAAGCCGAGGGCGCTCTGGAAAACGGCGTGGAAGCTCTGGGTGCCGCGTGTGTCGGCGACGCGCAGGACAACGCCCTGATCGCCGTTGAACAGGCCGCGGGCGCTGTCGTTGACGCACATCATCACGGGTTCGCCCGGGACAAAGGCGCGCTCGAAGGAGGTGCCGCGTTCGCTGGCGAAGAGGCGGGGATCTGCGGCGTGGCGCTCGTGGAACCAGCGGTTGAGGGCGTCGACCTGGGCGCGGGTGACGCCGAGGATTTTGCGGCGCGAAAGGGAGGCGAAGAGGGCATTGAGGCGCGCGGTGTCGTCTTTGGAAAAGTGGGCGAGGCCGCCGTCGCGCGATTCGATTCGGTATTCGCGGCGCACGAGGGAGGCGAAGTCGGCGGCGGGGAAGCCGTCTGGAGCGCCAGGGGCAGGAAGGCAGGCATCCAAATCGGTGAACGAGGCCTCGAACCAGCGCTCCAGCATGGCTGGCAGATCGCCTGTCAGGTGTTCGACGCCGAAGAGCTCGACCTGGGAGGCGCTGGCGCGTTCGACGAGAAAGGACGCCTCGGGCAGCTGGCCGACGTTGATGGCGCGCGCGGCGCCGAGGATGGCGTTTCCGGCGGGGTCGCTCCGACTTTGGCGCTGGCTTTGAACGAGTCGGACCGTGGCCGCGCTGAGGCGGGGATCCCGGGTGGCGATCAGATCGCGCAGGACGGCGCCCGCTTCGACCGAGGGCAGCTGATCCGCGTCGCCGAGCAGGACGAGAACAGCTTCGGGCGGCAGGGCGAGGAGCAGGTGGCGCATCATCGCGAGGTCGATCATCGAGGCCTCGTCGACGATGAGGAGCGACAGCGGCAGCTGGTTGAGGCCGTGGAAGCGGAAATCGCCGTGGCGCGGACGGAAACCGAGCAGGTTGTGCAGCGTTCTGGGACGGGCACCCTCGCTCTCCATGAAGGTGGCGAGCGCCTGATCCACGCGCTTCTCGTCGAGGTCGCTCATGGCGTTCGAGGTCAGGCTCAGCGCGATCGACTGCTGGATGGCCTGTCCCATGCGATCGGCGGCCTTGCCCGTGGGGGCGGCGAAGGCGATCGCGATGTTGGGCGCGCCGTTCTGGGCGTCCTGTCCGAGGGAACGCGCGAGGGTGCGCAGGAGCGAGGCGACGACAAAGGTCTTGCCCGTGCCCGGACCACCCGTGACGAGGACGAGACCGCCCTGGCCTCGCTGGACCGCGGTGAGAACAGTGGCGACGGCGGCGCGCTGTTCGTCGTTGAGCGCGAAGGGACCGGGAAGACGGGGCAACGCGGGGCACTCACCGCGCGAATCGATGGCGGCGAGGCAGCGGCGCAGGAGCGTGGCGAGCTCGATTTCCAGGCGCAGGGCGCGCTCGAAGTAGAGGCTCTGGCTGTCGACGAGAAAGGGGCGGCGGTCGGGGAAGGCGCCGAGGAGGGGCGCCTCGCTCGTCAGAAAGGCGCGGCAGCGGTCGATGGATTCGGCATCGGCGCCAAGAGCGCGCAGGCGGCGGTCAAAGAGGGGCGCTTCGAGGTCGAGTCGCGTGCCGCCCTCGTTCTGAATCTGGAGAAGCGCGGCGGCGAGGAGGGCGATTTCGGCGGCGTGTGGCGGATCGAGGCGGGCCAGTTCGGCGGCGGGGCCGAGGATGAGGCGGGCGGTGTCGCCGTGGCTGGCGTTCAGAGCGTCGCCAAGTCGCGACAGCGTTTGGGTCAGGAGGTCACCGCGCGGCGCGTCGACGAGTCCGGCGCTCAAGCTGACGCCGCCCAGAGGCGAGAATGGCTGGCTCATGACCGCCTCCCCATTCGATCCGGCAAAGGCATCTGAACGAGTTCGCTCTCCCAGCGCGCGAGGTCGGCGAAGGTCGGGCGGATCAGGTGGACGCCGCGCATAGAGGCGCCGTCGGTCTGGCGCACGAAAAAGTAGAGAAAGCCGCCGAAGCGCCGCGCGAAGGCGCTCTCGGTCTCGATGGCGGCCAGGCGCGCGAGGGCCAGAGCGTAGAGGCGGACCTGGATGGCGTAGTGCGACTCGACATGGCGGCGCAGTGTCTCGGGGTGCGCGTCGCTCAGGCGGTCGGTCTTCCAGTCGGCCAGCCAAAGCCTGCCGCGGTGCTCGAAGACGAGGTCGATGAACCCTTTGACAAAGCCGCGCTCGGCACAGAACGCGGGCGGACGGGCGCGGCTGTCGGTGGCGCGGGACGGAGCGGTGTGGCGGTTGGCGGCGAGCAGGGGATGGGCCCGCTCCGGGAGCGGAAAGAGGAACTCCATCTCGGGGACAGCGGGCCTTTCGAGATCGACGAGGCGGATCGGCGCGGCGCAGGGGTCGAGATCGCGATCGAGTTCGAGCGGCGCGGTCAAAGTCGCGCGGACAAGGCGGGCCGCGTTCAGTCGCTGGGCGTCGCTGAGGTTGAGGCCGCTCGCGGTCTGTTCGTGTTTCAGGACGCGCGCGAACACGTCGTCGCCAAGGAGCGCCTCGTCGCAGCGCGCCTCGCGGACACGCGCAAACGGCACCTTTTCGAAAAGGGCGTGGACGAGATTGCCGGTGGCTGTCCCGCCTGGAAGCGCGCCCGCGTCCTGATCTTGGAAAACATCCGCTTCCGGGCCTTCGCCCGCCTCCCGCTCCTCGCGGGAGAGATGGTCGCCATCGTCTTCGAGCGCGATGGCCCCCGCGGCGAGCGCCGCCTCGCCTGTCGAGACGAGAGATCGGGACACACCCGCCCGCGCCGAACCATGCGCCAGCTGTGAATAAGAGGTCAGCGCCAGAGGACTCGGACCGTGGGCCGTGGGCGTCGAGGCGACCTTTAGCGCGCGCGACAGCCGGGTCAGCGCGTCGGCCTGAATCGCGGGCTGTCCGCGGCGCGGCGCGTCGTTCGTCGCATTGTCCGCCAAGCCCACGTCCGGAGGCGCCACAGGTCGCAGGCGACAGAGGCGTTCGTTGAGGCGCCAGTAACCGGAGAGCCGCAGTTTGGCAGTGCGCGCGGCCTCCTGAACGCGAACGCGCGGCAGGTAGAGCCGAACCATGGCCCGAGTCATGGCCACGTAGAGCAGCCTCTCGGCGTCGGCGGCGCCTTCCAGCCTAAGTTCCTGCGCGAGGTCGCCATCGAGGCGCTCGGCAGCTCCGGATTCGACCGCGGCCATCGGCACCTCGTCGACAAAGACGCTGCGCGGAACGCCGACGCGCGACGGACGCACGCTCACGCGCTCTTTGTCGCGACCGTTCAGCCTGTCCATGAGGAAGACCACCGGCGCCTCCAGCCCCTTGGCCGCGTGCATCGTCATGATCTGCACCGCGCCAGTCATCGCGCCCGGCATGTCGCCCGCGCCCAGACCGAGAGAGGGGGGATCGAGCGCGCGCAATCGTTCGTCCGACTCGTCGCGATCGTCGCGGCGGCGGTGAACCAGGCCATCGAGCAGCGCGCACAACTCGCCGATCTGAAGCCGTCGCCCGCCGATCTGCGCGAGCAGGGTTTCGACGAGGTGGATCTCGTTGGCGAAGGCGCGGTGGCGACTGGCGAAGAGGTGGCGCCGCATCAGGCCGCTTTGGGCAAAGACGCGTTCCAGGAGGCGCGCGAGGTCGCCGCTCTCGCTGATGGTGCGCCATTCGAGGAGGGTGTGCGCGAGCGCGTCGTCGTCGAGGTTGGCGAGCGTCGCGGGCGTGAAACCCAAAAATCGGGTGAGCGCCGCCCGGCGGCGGAGCGCGCGGTCCATGGGCCGATCGATGGCGCGCAAAAGATCGAGGAGATCCCGCGCCTCGTCGCTCTCAAAGACGCTCTCGCACTGAACGCTGTAGGCGAGGCCGCGCTCTTCCAGCGCCCTTCTCAACGCGCCGAGCATGGCCTGGCTGTCGCGCACGAGGACAAAGACATCGCTCAACCTGAGGGGGCGCAGGCCGGCTTCGCCCTTGCCGCTGTCGAACAAAAATCCAGTCGCCGGGTCGCACAGGCGCGCGATCTCGGCCGCGATGAGTCGGGCGTGCGCCGCGAAATAAGTCGCTTCGCTGACCGTGGTCTTGCCGTTCGCCGCTGTGACTTCGAGTTCGAACAAGCCGATGGGCGAGGCCTCCTGGCCCTTCTCGACGGCGCGGGCGCGACGATTGCCAGCCTCGACGCGGGGGCTGCCGCCATAGTTGGCGTGACGCAAAAAGCACGCGGACGGCTCGCCCGGCTCAAAGCCCTCGCGCGACTCGACAAGGCTCGGCGCGACTTCGACCGCAGGGCTGAACGCGGCGTCGGCGCGACGCGTGACGATGGGCGCGTCGTTGGGCAGCGCGGCGATTTCCTCGGCTGGCGGGCAGGTGATGACAGCGCAGTTGAACGACTGGACGGCGGCCGCCTCGAACGCATCCCGCGGCGCGGTTTCTCCCGACGCTTCGACAGCCGACAGCGGCTCCGGGTCGAAGATCTGGTTGAGCGCCGAGACGAGCGACGGACTTGTCCGGAAATTGGTCGCCAGCCGAATCGCCCCGCCATCGCCGCACAGGGCAGCGCGCGCCTCCACGTAGGTCGGCAGGTCAGCGCCTCTGAAGCGGTAGATCGACTGCTTGGGGTCGCCGATCAGCACCAGTCGCGGCGTTGTCAGCGGATCGACGCGGTCAAATGGTCCCGCGAGCGCCTGAAAGACGCGCCACTGCACCTCGTCGGTGTCCTGAAACTCGTCGATCAGAATGGCGCGGTAACGGCGGCGGAGATTCTCGCGCAGCGGCACGCCTCGTTCCGGGTCGGCGAGCGCCTCGTCGAGTCGGACGAGCATGTCGTCGTAGTCGATGAGTCCCTTGTCGCGTTTTTCCTCGGCCAGCGCGGCCACGAGCGGAGGCGTCAGCGCGGCGGCGACGCACGATTCCAGACTCATGGGCAGGCATTGGAGGAAGCGCTCGACACAGCGCACTGCGGCCAGAATTTCGGCCCGGCGGTCCTCCTCGATCGGCGCGTCCAGGCGCTTTTTGAGAAGCGCGCGCACTTCAGCCACCGCGTCCAACCTGGGCAGCCGCCTCAGCAGCGCGTCCTCGGGCCACAGGCCGTCAGGAAATCCTTCGAGGAAGAGCCCGCCGTAAAAGTAGCGGTTGAACCAGGCGAGTTCCGGCGACTGCAGATCAACGCCCGCGCCAGGGCCGATCACCTTGGCCAGCGACGCGAACGCGGAACACAGCGACGCGACATCGACGCGGTTCGGCGAACTATCGTCATCGGACGCCGCCGCCAGAAGCTCCTCTTCCAACGCGCTCAGCCGCCGACACAGCTCGTCCAAAAGCCCGCGCCGCGCCTCGACGCACAGCATCTGTTTCGATTGCCGGGGAACGCCGCCCCCGCGGACGACCTTGCGCAAAATCGCGTCGAGCGACTGCTTCTGATTCGGGATGTCGCTCTGGCCGCCCAAAAGCGAGCGCCCCGCCTGAAGCCAGCGTTCGAGCGCCCAGCGGCAATCTCCGAGCGCGAACTCGCGGCGCAGGCAGCGGCGAAAAACCCTGTCGAAGAGCGCGTCTGCGTCGGTCAACTCCTCGCGAAAGAGCGCGCCGCGTTGGAACGCCTCCTCCTGAAGCGTGCGCAGGCAAAAGGCGTGGATGGTGGAGATGTTGACCGAGTCGAATTCGAGAAGCGCCCGCTCGAAGCGCGCGATCGATTGACCATCGAGGGTCCAGCAGCGCCGTTCGTCGAGGTGGCAGGGGCATGGTTCGCCGGGCGAGGCGCAGGCGCAGTGACCGGGGCAGGCGTCTGACGCGTCCGGGGCGCTCCCGTCGCTCATGGGCGTTTTGGCGAGCTCGATGATCCGCGTCAGCAGCGCGCGACAGCGGGATTTGATCTCGCGCGCGGCCTTCTCGGTGAACGTCACGAGCAGGATCTCGGAAGTGCCGAGTGGCGGACGCACGCCGTCGCCGAGCAACAGGTCGATGAACAGGTGCTCCAGCGTGAAGGTCTTGCCCGTGCCGGCCGAGGCCTCGATCACCGCGTGATGACGCGCGCGCAGGGCGTCGAGGATCGGCGGACAGGGCAGCCGGAAGAGGCGATCAGCCATGCTCCGACTCCTCTGTGTCGCAGAGCGCTCCCCCCAGGCGCGACTCGGAAAACTCGACGCCTGAGAGGTGCTCGAGAATGAAGCGCCAGCGCGGCGGGGAGCCATCGCTTCGCGAAAAAAACGCCTCCTCGACGACAGGTGCGCCAGGCCAGGGCAGCGCGTCGATTTCGCTCTGACGCAGCGGGCCTCGACTCTGGCGTTCGCCGCCGAGGTTTTTGTCGAGCGCGTTTCTGGCCCCCTTCGACATCGCCTTGAGGACCGCTTCGCCGGGCAGCCAGTAGAGGTGGTCGCCGTCGATGAGCGCCCGCGACAGGCCGCGCAGGTAGTCGAGCGCCTCAGAGGGAGAAACGCCGCTGAGCGAGGCGTTCCTGTGTTCGCCCGAACCGAAAATCGTGACGCAGTCGAAGTCCGCTGCGACCTCCGGCGTCACGCGCGCGGCGAGGCAGGCCAGAGCGGTGAACAGGCCGCGCAGGCAGTCGATTTTTTCCTCGGTCTTGCGCGCGACAAAGCTGATGGCGCGCCTGAGGCACCCCGCCTGAACGCCGACGATTTCCGTCGTTCCAACCAGGCGGACATGGACCATCTCGCCATTCGAGAGCGCAAACTCGCCGAGGTCGATGGCCGGTCGAAAATCGCGTCCGCGTTTCCCCGCGCGAGGCTCGCCAAACGACACCCGACGCAGCGACTCGCCCTCGCTCAGCGGCAATTGGATGAAGCCGCGCGACCACGTGGTGAGCAGGTCGATCAGCCGATCCGTCGACGCCTTTCCAAAGAGGCCCGCCGGAAATTTTCCCGCGCCGCGCAGCGCGTCGAGCTCGATCGGAAGATGGCGCTCAAACCAAACTCGCAAATCCGGTTCGAACGCCGCCGTGGCCGAATTGAGCGCCGCCTCGACCGCCGCCTTCCTCGCCTTGTCCGCCGCCTTCCGCGAACCCTTGGGCAAAGCGCGCATCTCTTCGACGCGCGGCCTGAGCGTCGCCGCCGCGCCACGCCACAACGCCTCCGCCCCTTCGACAAACGCCTCGATAGCGCTCCGCAGCAACATGGCGCGGTCGAGCCGATACTCGTCAAAGCTGAACCGCTCGTCGTCGAGGCTGGAGAGGGCGTCGTCCGTCTCGTCCTCCCGATCATCGCCGAGGCCAAGGCGCACCCTGGCGCTCGCCTGAGCCGGGTTTTCCAAAAAGCGCCGCAGGTCGGAGAGGGAGAGCGTGACCACGCGCGCTTCGCCGCGTTCGGCTGTCTGGCGATCAAAGGCCGGAAAGAGATCCAGCGACTCGGCAATCGAGACGGCGGCCGCGCGTTCATCGGCGGCGAGCGGCGAGGTGAACCGGGCAAAGTCGTCGCGCGTCAGCGGTTCGTCGCGGCTCTCAAACGCGCGCATGGCCACGGGATCGACACGCGTCAGAAGCGTTCGCAGCGCCAGGGAAATGGCCTCGCGGCGGGCCTCGGGCAGGGCCGGCGCATCCGACCGCGATGAGTCGCCTTCCTCAGCCTCAGGATCCTCTTCAGACGCATCCGCCTCATCGGTCGAGGGCGCCAGCAGCGCGGCCAGGCTGGGAAAAAGGGCGAGGTCGCAACGGCGGACTGGCAGCTCGCGGCGAAAGTTCCGATCCGGCGCGTAGAGGGCGAGCACGCGCTCCAGATCGGCAATCACGCTCGACGGTTCGAGGCGTTCGCCCGTCTGCGGATCGCGTCCGACAAACGAGAGCACGAGGCGTTCGCGGGCGGCGAGAAGCGTCTCCAGCGCGAGGTATTGGCCGCGTTCGCGCTCGGAAACGTCGAAGCGGACGAGGCGGCGCTGGTCGCGGCTGTCGATTGGAGCGCGGCGCAAGTCGAGCGGATCGAGGGGCGGTTGGACAGGAAAGGCTGTGTCGAGTCCCAGCACAAAGATGTGGCGAAACGGCAGCGCGCGCTGCGGCTGAAAACGCCCGATCGCGACACCGTCGACAAGGAAGTGACCACGCCGCCCGCGAAGTCCCGACAGGCCCCGCAACAGGAGCTCGACGGCGATTCGGTAGGGCACGCGCAGCGGACGTTCGAGCGAGCCATTGGCGGCGCGTCCCATGAGGCGGTGCAGGCTGATGGCGCGGGCAGTGCGACACAAAAGATCGCGCTCGCGCGCTTCGAACTCACCGTCGGCGAAGAGGTAGGTCGACAGCAATGCGTCCAAAAAGCGCGCCCACTCAGCCAGCGTCAGCCACTTCTCGGGACAATCGACGCGATCGCGCTCAGCGGCGTTGCGGACATCTTCGAGAAGCGAGCGCACGAGGAGCGTCCAGTCGCCGAGCTGCCCGTCAAAGGCCATCGGCGCAGGCTCAGGCCAGTAGCGCCGCGTCCACGCGTCCGACTCCGCCCGAATCTCGCAAGCGCGCTCGTCGCCATCGGCGCGCGTCCACATGACCTCGCCGAGCGCCAGGCGCTTGAGTCCCTGATCCCAGTTGAAGAGGTCGCGCCCCGGCCCCCCTTCGTCGGAATCTGGCGACGCGAGGTAGCTCTCGCCCTGAGCCGCGCGATCGAGCCCGTAATGGATGCCCAGCCGATCGACGAGTCCGGGCAGTTCGCCGCGGCCGAGGCCCTTGAGGTGACCGCGCAGCGCCGGGTGATCGAGCACGGCCAGGACATCGCTGCGGGTGAGGCGCGTGAGGGGCAGCTCGATGAGGAGGCGGGCGGCTTCGCACAGGCGGCTCGACTGCTCGAAGGGGAGTTCGCTGAGACAGGCGGGGACGCCAAAGGACGCGAGGGCCGAGGTGAGGTGCGAAAAGTGGCGATCGGGCGAGGGGCTGGCCACGAGCAGGGCGATGTCGCCGAGTCGAAGCGAGGGATCGTCGTCAAAGAGCGCGGCGACCTCCGCGGCCACCGTCTCGCACTCGCGCTGCACGCTGGCGCACGAGAGGATCTCGATGGAGCGGTCGGCGGTCTTTTCGAAGGTCTCGATGTCAGCGCGATTGGCTCGCAGATCTGCCTGCAGGCGCTGGAGCATCGACGTGGGCGCCGCTTCCGGCTCTGGATCGAAGGCGTCCTCGAAGTCGCAGTCGGTCACCTCGTTGAGCACGCGGATGTTCTCGCGTCCGGCTCTGCCCCAGGCGTGAAGGAGGGGGTGTCCGCGTTCGCCCGCGAGATTGCATGAATCGCCCGCGCCGCCTTTGTCCGAACGCCGCTCGATCCTCCGCAATTCACGCGCTGTCCGCAGGTGCTCCCAGAGCTCTGCACAGGGATTGAGCGCGTAGACGTGCAGGTCACAGCTCGAACACCTGCCCAGCCAGTCGACGAGGCGGTGGTAGGCGAGCGCCATGTGCGAGACGCCGAATAGAAAAGTCGGTTTGGAGAGCGCGAGGCCTTCGAGCCCGGGCAATTCGCCAATCAGCGCGTAGCGACACGCCTGAGACAGGCCGATCTCATCGAGGCGCGCGCGCAAAAGCCGCCACAACGCCGCCTGCCAGATTTCGACCTCGCGCGAGGTGTTCTGGGAGAAGCCGACCGAATCGCCGCGCTGCCAGCGCTCAAGAAAATCCCGCGAAAGCGCGTATTCGTCGAAGAGCCGGGCGAGGTTGCCCGCCAGCTGGAAGCGCCGCGTGATCGCGTTCGCCGCCCGGGAATCGCCCAGATAGCGGACAAGCGGAGAGAGCGACTCATCGGACACCAGAGCGCCTTCTTCGAAGAAGAGCGAGAGCAATTGGTCGAGCAACACCTCCGAGTCGATCAGCCGGAGCGGTTCGTCGCCTGCACGCGCATCGCAAAGGCGCATCACAAAGCGCTTGAGCTGCACGACCTCCAACCCCGCGGCGATGCCGAATGACTGCGCGAGCGCCTGCCGAATCCACAATTCGACCTGTCGGTGGGGGACGACAATCTGAATGGACGCGAGCGGATCGAGGCTCTGGAGGCGGCGAATCTCCTCACTCATCAGCGTGAGATTCTTCTCGGCGCGGTTCGAATAGGTCAGGCGCAGCAAGGGGCTCCTCACAGGGGCAAATGTCGCGGCAGGGCGTTGGCGGACAAACTGCGGCACAAAAAAGGCGCCCCCGACAATCGAAGGCGCCTCTTGTTTCTGCCTGGTTCGCGAGATTCGCGGCCGTTCAAATCAGCGGGCGAGCGGACCGAACGAATTCTCGAAGAGCTGGTGGATGGCTTCTTTGCCGGCGTCGTTGAGGAAACGCGTCCCCGTGCCGGTGAAGCGATCGCGAGTGATCGTCGGCGTCGCCACCTCGACCCACTCGTGCTCCTGCCAGCGGAACCAGGCGTGACGATCCTGGTCGAAGACGTAAACCGGCTTGCCCCAATGCTTGGCCAATTCGACCGCCCAGCCAGTGCCACCGCGAGCCGTGTTGTCGGCCTGAAGCTGACCGACGTGGAAGACTTCGCCGGCAGTGTTGACCTGGTGCCAGATCGACTGCAGCACGCGCCGGAAGAGCGGGGTGTCCGGATACGAGCGGTGCATGTGAGCCTTGAGGTAGGCCGAGCTCACGTCGCCCAGCTTCAGCTCCTCCTCAGAGAGCTCGATCAGGCCGCGCGAACGAACCGCGCCACGACCGGGGAAGGAATAGTTGGCCTCGGTCAGGCCCCAGCGCTCAGCGCACGCACCAAATTCGGCTTCAGCGCCGTTAGCCCCGCCGGAGAGCAGCGTGTAGCTGGAGGCGAGCATCTTGGGCACAGGCGTGTGCTCGATTCCCGACTTCAGGCGCATCGTCTCCGGGTGCAGCTGAAGGATGGGCTCGCTGTAGGGGTTCACCTTGTCGTGGTCCTTCACCAAGTAGACAGCGACATGGCTTCCCTTTGGTTCGAGGCGCAGGCCGACATCCACCTGAGAGGCACAGCGATCGCAGGGCGGCGTCACGCCGGACTCGGGATTCGACTGGTAACCACGGGGCGTGGTGGCGGTCATCCACAGCTCGGCGTCCAGTTTGGCCGCCAGCGCCTTGAGCTCGGGAACAATCTGCGCGCTCGTCTCTCCCCAACCAAAGCCGTCGACCAGGATGGTCTTCGGGGTGAGGTTCATGTGCTTGCTGAAGAGATCCAGCGCCTCGCCCAGACGCGCCGCGTCAAACCCGCCCTCGGAGAAGATCTTGATGACGCGACGCCGTGAAATTTTGCTGTGCAGCGCCTCCCTGTCGGCGATTTGGACCCGCGAGGCCACATCGTCGAACAGCGCGTCATACCAAGCGTTGACCTGCTCGACCGACTGGCCAATCGCCACGTGGAAGATGTCCTTGTCGTCGAGGAGATCAGACAGGCCGATCTGGATCAGGCAGGCGGTCTTGCCGACACCCGCCGGAGCCATCACGACGCCGAGCTTGCCCTTGCCGAGGCCGTTTTCGAGGGATTTGTGGAGAATCTTCAGAGGGTTCTGCTCACTCATTTCCTGATTGATCATGGCGTTCTCACTTCTTTCCGGCTTGGGCCTTTTGTTTTTCCTGAACCTTCTTGACCAATTCCTCGGCGACGGCCGCAGGCACCTGGAGATAGCGCGAGAACTCCATCGTGAACTCCGCCTTGCCCTGCGTGGCCGAACGCAGCGTCGTTGAGTAGCCGAACATCTCCGAGAGCGGGACCTCGGCCTCGATACGCGCGAGCAGGCCGTCTTCTTGCGAGCCGATGATCATGCCGCGCCGCTGCATCAGGGTGGCGAGCACCGATCCGGAGAACTCCGTCGGTCCCTCGACCACGACCTTCATGACGGGTTCGAGGATCTTCGGTTGGGCCTTCTCGTAAGCGTCGCGGAAGGCGCCGCGGGCGGCCTCCTGGAAGGCGATGTCGGATGAGTCCACCGCGTGGAATGCGCCGTCGTTGATCACGATGCGCATATTGACGACCGGGTAGCCGAGCTTGCGCCCCTTCAGCAGCATCGAGCGGAAACCCTTCTCGCAGGAGGGGATAAACTGCCGGGGAATCACGCCGCCGACGATCTGGTCGACGAATTCAAAATCGGCCTCCTCGTTCGGCTCCATGTAGCCGGCCACACGACCGAACTGGCCCGAGCCACCCGTCTGCTTCTTGTGCGTGTAGTTGAACTCGGCGCGCTTGGTGATCGTCTCGCGATAGGCGACCTCAGGCGCGGAGGTCTCGACGATGGCGTTGTATTCACGCTTCATGCGCTCGATGTAGACGTCGAGGTGGAGCTCACCCATGCCGCGGATGATGGTCTCGTTCGACTCCTCGTCGATGCCCACGCGGAAGGTCGGGTCCTCGCGCGAGAAGCGGCGCAGCGCCTTGGCCATATTGACCTCGGACTTCTGATCCACCGGCTTGATCGAGAGCGAGATGACCGGTTCGGGCACGTGCATCGAGGTCATCGCCACGTTGAGTTTGCCGTCGGTGAAGGTGTCGCCCGAGTTACACTCGATGCCGAACATCGCCACGATGTCGCCAGCGCCGGCCGCAGTGATCTCCTCCATCTTGTCGGCGTGCATGCGCACCAGGCGCCCGATCTTGTGCTGCTTGCCAGTGCGCGTGTTGGTGATGAACGCGTCGCGACGCAGCGCACCCTGATAGATGCGCAGGTAGGTGAGCTGCCCGTAACGCCCGTCTTCCAGCTTGAAGGCGAGGGCCACCGTGGGCGCGTCGATATTGGTGTCGATCAGGATTTCGGCCTCGTCGTGATCGAGGTCGACGGCCTTGTTCTCCACCTCGGTGGGATCGGGCAGGTAGGCGACGATGGCGTCGAGCAGCTTCTGGATGCCCTTGTTCTTGTAGGCAGAGCCCATCAACACCGGCGTCAGCTGGAGAGAGATCGTCCCCTCGCGCACGGCCCGGTGAATCATCTCCTCGGTCACGCGCTCCTCAAGGATGGCCTCCATCAGCTCGTCGCTGAACATACTGACCGCGTCGAGCATCTCCTCGCGGGCCTGCTCGGCCTCTTCAAGGCGGTCGGCCGGAATTTCCGACTCGACGATCTGCGTGCCACCGGGACCCTCGAAGCGGACAGCCTTCATCGTCACCAAGTCGATCACTCCCTCGAATTTGTCTTCGAGGCCGAGTGGCAGCTGCATCAGCACCGGGTTGTGACCGAGCTTCTCGCGCAGCTGATCGCGCACGCGCAGCGGGTTGGCGCCAGTGCGGTCGCACTTATTGACGAAAGCGATGCGCGGCACGTTGTAGCGGCGCATCTGACGGTCGACGGTGAGCGACTGGCTCTGAACGCCGGCCACGGAGCAGAGGACCAACACCGCGCCGTCCAGAACGCGCAGCGCGCGCTCGACTTCGATGGTGAAGTCGACGTGTCCTGGAGTGTCGATGATGTTGAAGAAGTGGTCCTTCCACTCGCAGTGCGTAGCGGCCGAGGCGATGGTGATGCCGCGCTCGCGCTCCAGATCCATGGAGTCCATGGTGGCGCCAACGCCGTCTTTGCCCTTCACCTCATGAACGGCGTGGATGCGGTTCGTATAGAAGAGCACCCGCTCGGTCAGCGTGGTCTTGCCGCTGTCGATGTGCGCCGAGATCCCGATATTCCTGATCTTCTTAAAGTCGTTGTGCACGTTGTTCCCTCTGATGAGTCCTTCTGTGGCTATTCCGCCCCCCAAAAAAATCGCGCCTTGCTAGTGAAAACGCCCTCCTGACGCAAGGCATTGTTCGAAACGAGCTAACCTATTGAAATTACTCATCTTTTTTAGATTTTTCGCGTTTTTTTGACGGATTTGGAGGGCGCGACGACAGGCCAAAACAGCGCGTCTGTTCACCTGTCCGGGCACGCCGCCTCGACCGCCTCATCCCCCGCCCAGAGGCGCGTAGAGATCTCCGCCCTTGTCGTCGACGATGGTGAACGCGGGCAGGCCTTCGACCTCGATGAGGTAGAGCGCCTCCATGCCCAGCTCCTCGAACGCCAGAACGCGCGATGATCGAATGAAGTCATGGGCGACGAGCGCCGCCGTGCCGCCGATGGTGCCGAGATAGAAGCCGCCGTGCCGCCGACACGATTCGCGGGCCGCCGCGCCGCGATTGCCCTTGGCCAGCGTGATCAGTGCCGCCCCGCGCGACTGGAAAAAGTCGAGATCTCCGTCCATTCGCCCCGCGGTGGTCGGGCCAAACGAGCCGCAGGGGTGGTTCGGCGGTGTCCTGGCCGGTCCTGCGTAATAGACGGGGTGCTGGAAGAAGGCCTCGGGGACTGACGCGCCCGCTTCGATGAGAGAGCGCAGGCGCGCGTGGGCCAGATCGCGGGCTACGACGAGCGGGCCGTGCAGGGTGAAGCGCGTGCCGACGGGATGCTGGCTGAGCTCGGCTCTGATGTCGGCCATGGGGCGGCGCAAATCGAGGGGGATGGGCCGCGATGGCGCGTTCGTGACGCTGGTGGCGCGCGCGAATCGTTCGGGGTGCGCCTCCAGCTGTTCCAGCCAGACACCGTCCCGCCCAATCCGCCCCCAAATCTGGCGATCGGCGAGACAGGAGACGGCGATCGCAATCGGCAGCGAGGCCGAATGGCGGGGCATCCGAATCACCCGCGTGTCGAGGGCGAAAAAACGACCGGGGAGCTGAGCGCCAACGCCGAAATGGCGCGTCTCGTCGAGAAGACGCGTCTCCAAACCGCGGTCGCGGAAAATCCACCCACCAAGTTCAGCCAGCGCGGGTTGGCCGGTGGGGCGCTCGGGCAAATCGTCGAGGACGCCGCAACTGGCGAGTTTGGCGTGGGCAAGACACGACTCGGGCGACAGGCCGCCAATGACGATGGCGACGCGATAGGGCGGACAGGCCGCTGTGCCCAGCGCGCGCAGTTTGTCGACGAGGAAACGCTCCAGTCGATCGGCGCTCAGCAGCGAGGGCGCGGCCTGAAAGAGCTGCGTTTTGTTCGACGAGCCACCGCCTTTGGCCACGAAGAGCAGTCGGTATTCGTCGCCCGGGCAGGAGGCGATCTCGATGAGCGCCGGGAGGTTGCTTCCGCTGTTCTCCTCCTCGAACGTTGAGCGCGGCAGGAGCAGCGAATGGCGCAGGTATTCCTCGGCATACGTCTGGGCGATGCCCTCGGTGAGCCGGGCAGCGTCGTCGTCGAACGTGAGGACGCGCTCGCCCTTCCAGGCAAAGACGCTGGCGGTTCCCGTGTCCTGACAGAGCGGCAGCTGACCGCGCGCGGACAGGACGGCGTTGTCGATCGCCATGCGCGCCACCAGCCGATCGCCCTCACTCGCCTCGGGATCGTCGAGGATGGCGGCGATCTCTTCGAGCCGTCGCGACCGCAGGAAAAAATTGACCTCGCGGAAGGCGGCGCGCGCCAGACGCGTCAGCGCTTCAGGGCGAACGCGCGACAATGACCGGTTTTCAACATCGAGGCGCGAGACCCACGGATCAGCGTCGCTGTCGAGACGGCGAAATGCGATCGCCTCGGGAATGGTGGGGGGGAGCATGGACAGGCCTTTCAGGCGACGCGACGGGCTTGAGTTTCACGCGCCCGACCTCCCGCGCACGCGCCGCGCGACCCCCGCCGTCACCGCCGAACCGGGCGTGAAACCGCCTTGAAATCGCCGCGCGTTGCGGCTCCTTACCCGCCCCCTCGATCGCCTCAAGGTTTTCCCCAGATGAGCTTCACTCTGAAAAACACCTTCTCCTGGTCCAAATCCCGCCACGGCAAATTCGTCGAATGCCGCCGCCTCTATTGGTTTCACTATTACGGCAGCTGGGGGGGCTGGGACCCGGGGAAGGCGCCGCCGATCGTCCGCGAGCGCTACATCCTCAAAAACCTGTCGAGTCGGCAGCAGTGGGCGGGCAGCGTGGTCCACGACTTCATCAGCGAGGCGCTCAAGGGCATCCGCCGGGGCACCTGGACCACCCTCGACGAGATGATGACGCGCGCGCGCCACACCATGCGCTGCCAGTTTCGCGACAGCCGCGCGGGCCTCTACCGACGCAGTCCCAAGCGCAATCCTGGGCTCATCGAGCACGAGCTCAATCTCGACATTCCGGACGAGGAGTGGCGCCGCAACTGGGAGAACGCCGCCCAGTGTCTGCGGCAGTTCTTCGAGGCGGGATGGCCGGAACGGGCGCGGACGCTGTCGCGAGACGACTGGCTGCCGGTGGACGCGATCGACTCGTTTTACCTCGACGGCATCAAGGTCTTCGCCGCGCCGGACTTCGCGCTGCGCGAGGACGGCAAACTCGTCCTCGTGGATTGGAAGACGGGGCAGCCGAGGGAAGAGGACCACGAGCAGGTGCGGGGTTACGCGCTCTTCGCCGCCAGCCGCTGGAGCGTGCCGCCCGAAAACATCGTGGGACGGCTCGTCTATCTGGGCGCGGGCAAGGAGATCGATGTCGCTGTCGACGAGGACGCGCTCGCCGAATTCCGCGCCCATTTTCGAGAAAGCGTCGCCGCGATGAACGCCTGTCTTCGGGATCCGGAGAGCAACAAGGCCCACGAGGACGACTTCCCCATGACCGAACACACGGAACGCTGCCGCCTGTGCGCGTTTGGGCGCCTGTGCGGCAGGGCGAGCGAGCGCTGAACGCGAAGCGAACGACTCACTCAAACGCCAGCCAGCCAAAGCGCGGCAGATGGTGAAAGTCGCCGACGAGCGGTGGCGAAAAGGCGGATCCCTCGTTGCGCTTGCGCTGCGAGTGCCATTCGAGCCGGTAGAGGTTGACGCGCCAGCGATCGCCGGGGCGTGGCGGCCAGCGCGGCACCTTGGCCAGACGGTCGACGGGGATGCGCATCTCGGCGGTCCAGCCCTCGTCGGTGTCGCGCGCGTCGTTGATCGTGCCCTTGAGTTGGACGGCCGATCTCATGCCCGAGTCCCAGGCGAGGTCCATGCCGCGTCGCCGGGCCGGAAAATAAGCGTCGAAGCGAACACCGCGCGGTGAGAGCTGCAGCTCGTTGTAGGTGCGCCCGTCGCCGTCCGCGTCGATGAAGATCTCGACCACTTCCTCCTCGTAGATCGGCGCGTCGTCGGCCTCGTGCGTGCCCCAGATGTCCGGATCCTCGACCTCGAAGGCCACGTAGAGCGCCGCGTCGTCCCAGGTGAGGCGCGCCCGCGTCGAAAAGCGCGGTTTCTGGCCGTCGCCTGTGCGGCGAAATGGCTCTGTCGGCGCGACGTGTCGCCAGCCCGCGTCGTCGAGTCTGCCGTCGATGGCGATATCGCCCGCGCGGCGCTTGACTCGGTAGATGGGCAGATCGCGCGGCGTTCCCTCGACCGAGATCGTGAATGCCCGCAGGCGGTTTTGGCCGTCGTGTTCGGCGCGCGCGTCGACCGGCAGGCGCTCGTTGAAGCGATAGAGGCCGAGCCAGCCGACGAGCCGATCCGGGGCGCTGTCCGGGATGGTGATCTCGTGCGCGTCCTCGATCAGATCGCCCTTTTTCCAGCGGTGCGTGGGCCACAGGCCGAGGACGGGGAAGTGGTCGCCGTTGACGAGGTTTCGCCGCGCGCGTTCCGGGGCGAGGTGCAGGAAGACTTTCCAGCTGGCCGCCAGGGGTTCGATCACTTCGAAGTAGTGGGCCAGGCGCACGCGATCGCCACGGCGCACCGACTTGGGAGGCCTGGATGTGTCGGTGGGCTTGTCGCTCAGGGACCACAGCGAGCTGCCGAGGTAGCGCAGGCGGCCGCCGCCCATCTCGATCGAGGCGGGCCAGTGCGGGGTCGGGCGATTCTTGAGGAGGTGGCGCGCGACTTGGGCTTTTTGCGCGGCGTCGAGTGTGCGCGGGGGAGGCGCGGGCGCGGTTGGGTCGCTGCAGGCGAGCGCGCAGAGGAGGCCAAAAATCGCGAGGGCGAGGCTAGGGCGGGCTGGGGGCGTCATGAGGGGTCCTTGTGTCGACGCGTGGGCGTTGGCGCGCGCCTTTGCGGCAAAAGCGGCTGGCGCGTCGAGGGTCGATCAAGGCGTTGGCTGGCCGCGCTCACTGTTCGGCGACGAATGACTTGAGGACGTTGAGCGACTGGCCGTCAGTGACGAACGTGATCGCGCCGTCGCGGTCGGTGCGGTGGATGGCGCTTCCCTGGGATTCGTAGCGGGCGACGACTTCGGCGTGCGGAAAACCAAAGCGGTTGTTGCGCCCACAGGAAAAGACGACGTGGCCGGGCGAGATGGCGGCGACGAATTCCGGCGTCGAGCTCGTCCTGCTGCCGTGGTGCGGCGCCTTGAGCACGGTCGCGCGCAGATCTCGGCCTGCGGAGAGCAACGCCTGTTCGCCCAGCGCCTCGATGTCGCCGGTGAAGAGAAACGAGATCTCTCCCAAGCTCAGGCGCGCGCTCAGGCTGGCGTCGTTTTCGCCAAGATGCGGGGCATTGGGAGGCGGGTGCAGGATCGCGACCTCGACGCCGCTCAGCGCTCGTCGGTCACCGGCCGCCAGCTCGACGATTTGGGCCTTGGGCGCCGCGTCGACGAGGGCGCGAGAAAGTCCGCCGGGCACCTGGGTTTGTCCGCGGGCGATCCAGATTTCGCGCGGGCGCAGCGCTGCCGCCGACTCGATGAGCCCGTTCGCGTGATCCGGGTGCGGGTGAGAGAGCATGGCGATGTCGAGCCGTTCGACGCCCAACGCGCGCAACGCCGGGACAAGGACGCGTTCGCCGACACGCCAGCGCCCCTCGGGATCACCGCCGCCATCGATCAGCATCGTCTGCCCGTCGGGGAAGCGAACCAGCGCCGCGTCGCCCTGGCCGATGTCGAAGAAGGTCACGCGCAGCGAGCGATCCATGTGGCGCGCCATCCACGGCAGGCCCGCGAAGACGACGAGACCCAAGGCGCCGATGCAGGCCGACAACATCCCGGCGCGTCGCGAACGCGGCCAGAGCCAGAGCGCGAGGAGGCAGGCGTAGGCGGCGGCGACCACAGCGCCCGTGGGCGGCGACACGTCGAGGCTGGCCCAGGGCAGCGAAGCGAAAAGGCGCGTGATCGCGAGAAGCAGCGCGGCCAACGGATCGCAGAGGCACAGGAGGAGCGCGGCGATCGGTTCGCAAAGGCTCATCGCGAGCGCGGCGCAGGCGGAGAGGACGGTCAGGGCACTGCCCAGCGGCAGGGCGACGAGGTTGGCGAGCACGGCGACGATCGATGTCTGTCCAAAGGCCCGGGCCACGAGCGGCGCGGTGGCCAAAGAGGCGATCGCGGTCGCGGCCAGAGTCGCGCACAGCCAGCGGGCACAGCGCAAAAGGCGCGAACGTTCGTCCGACTCGTTGAGAGAGAGGCGGCGCGAGAGCCACTCGTTCAGAGGGCGGGTCCCCAGCATCAGCGAGGCCACCGCGACAAAGGAGAGCTGAAAGGAGATCGAGCGCAGCGCCGCGGGATCGCGCGCGAGAATGACGAGGGCGGCCAGGCAGAGCGCGCTCGGAGCGTCGTCGTCTCGTCCCAGGACGCGCGCCAAAAAGAGGGCGCTGACCATCACCCCGGAACGGACAGCCGGCACCTCGGCGCCGCTGAGAAAGACGTAGAGCCAACACATCGGCACCGTGAGCAGCGCGGCGAGGCGCGGGACATCGCAGCGCAGCGTGAGCGCGGAGAAGCGGGTGAGAAGCCAGCGCAACAGCCGGCAGAGGCCCAGCGCCACCACGCCCACGTGCAGGCCGGAAACGCTGAGCAGATGGGCGAGTCCGGTGTCGCGAAAGTCGGACAGCGTCTCTTCGGGCAGCGCGGCGCGATCTCCCAGGCCGAGGGTGCGGACGAGTCGCGCGGCGTTTCCTTCATCGATGGCGCGCGCGCACAACTCGGCGAATCGCTCGCGGTAGTCGCGCTGAAACCGGGCCGACGGCGGCGGAAACCCAATGGCGCTCCACTGACCGCGCACAGGCCTGGCCAAAAAAGCGATGCCCTGGGCCTGATCCTCGCCGCGTCGATCGCGCTGTCCCGGGTTGGTCGGGCCGCGCGGCTTTCGCAATCGCACCCGGGCCCGCACAGAGTCGCCGACATAGAGCGACGGCGCGCCGTCGAGGCTGAGCCAGACGCCAAAACGCGCGTCGAAAAACGCCTCTCCACGAATGACGCGATGGACCCGCAGATGGACCCGCGTCCGATTTTCGCGCGGCGGCGACACGGCAACGACGCGCCCTTCGACGACTTCTTCGGCGGCCAAATCCGCGGGCAACTCGATCGCCGCCTGACGCTGCGAAAGCCCAACGCCCCAAAGCGCCGAGGCCAGAGAGACGAGCGCAAACGACAAAATCGGCGCGCGGCGCGAACCGGCCAAAGCCATCGTCGACAGCAACAGCGCGACAACGAGCGCGACGCCCGGCGCCTGTGGCGACAGCGGACCGATCCAGACGCCAAGTCCAAAGAGCAGCGCCGCGAGCACAAGGGGACGGCCCGCCAGATCCCGCTCAAGCGACGATGACTTCGAAGCGCGCGCCCGCATGGCCTCCCCCCTCGGACAAGAGAAGGCCAGCGTTTGAAGTCAGCGGCGAATCGGGCGCCAAGTCGCCATTTGGGTGGGCCGGCGTGGTTCGCGCCCGCCCCCCGGATCGCGCGGTCGGTGAATCAGCCGGCAAGCAGCGATTCGTCGGCAGTGCCCCGTTCGCTCGATTTTGACGCGCGTCGCGGTTTGGCCGAGGCCCCGAGATCCGCGTCGATGGCGGCGACGGTCGACTTGCCGTTCGACTCACCCAGCGTCTCCGCCAACCGCTCGTGCGCCACCGACATGAAGAGCTTGATGCGGTTGATCTGGTTCGATTCGCAGGCGCCCGGGTCGTAGTCGATGGCGGCGATGTTGGCGTTGGGGCGGACGCGCTTGATCTCCTTGATCACGCCCTTGCCGGTGATGTGGTTCGGCAGACAGCCAAAGGGCTGGAGGCAGAGGACGTTGGGCGCGCCGTGGTCGATGAGCTCCAACATGTCGGCGGTCAGCAGCCAGCCTTCGCCCGCCTGAAGTCCGGTGGTGATGACCTGCGCCGCCTTGCGCTCCAGATCGTCGATGTGCGCCACCGGCATGTAGCGCGTGCCCTCCAGCGCCTCGCGCAGCGCGTCGCGAAGCCCTTCCAAAACGCCCACGCTGAGCCGGTTGCTCAACTGCGCCGCCACGCTGCCGCCGTGATGCCTGCCCTGATAGACGGCGTCGCTCAGGCAGTAGAGCAGGAAGTCGTTGAAGTCGGTGACCACTGCCTCGCCGCCCTCCTGCTCGATGACGCGCACCGCGTTGTTGTTCGCGTCCGGGTGATACTTGAGCAGGATCTCGCCGACGACGCCGACGCGCGGCCTGATTTTGCCGTCGCGCGGGATGGCCTCGAAGTCGCGCACCATCTGTCCGAGGTGCCGCCGAAAGACATCGATGCGCGTTCCGGGCGACTCGACGTTGCTGCGCGCGCGCCTGAGCCAGAGCGCGGTCAAAGCGTCGGTCTCGCCTTTGCGCACCTCGTAGGGCCGCGTGGCGTTGGACAGGCGCATCAGCATGTCGCCGTAGAGGCCCGCGAGCAGAAGGCGTTCGGCGAAGCGCAGCGTGACCTCAAAGCCGGGCTGTTGGTCGCCGCGGCCGCTGTTGAGCGAGAGCACCGGCACCTGGGGATAGCCCGCCTCGACGAGGGCCTTGCGCAGGAGCGGGATGTAATTCGTCGCCCGGCACGGACCGCACGTCTGCGTGAGCAGCATCGCCGTCGTGTCCGGGTCGTAATCGCCGCGCGTGAGCGCCTGCAGCTGTTGACCGATGACGACGAGCGCCGGGTAGCAGGCGTCGTTGTGAACGTATTTGAGCCCCAGCTCGATCGCAGCCCGGTCCACCTTGGGCAGGATGTCGAAGCGGTAGCCCGAAGCGCGGAAGGCCCCCTCGTAGAGGTCGAAGTGCAGCGGCATCATCTGCGGGGCGAGGATGGTGTGGGTGCGCCTCATGCGAGTGACGAAGGGGACGCGGCCGCGCGTGTTCGCCAGATACGTCGCCGGCATCGACTCGCCTGTCCCCGCGCGAGAGCCCGCTTCCCGGTCTTCGCCGTCCTCGACCTGAACGCCGCCGAGCTGTCCCCCGCGCACAGCCGCCATCAGCGATCGGATGCGAATGCGCGCCGGCCCCAGGTTGCCGCCCTCGTCGATCTTGATCAGCGTGTGCAGCTTGCCCGCGCCATCGAGGATGCGATGCGCCTCGTCTGCCGTCACCGCGTCCACGCCGCAGCCAAACGAAGTCAGCTGGACGAAATCCACATTCGGCAGCCGACCGACCAACGCCGCCGTCCGATAGAGGCGCGCGTGGTAGGTCCACTGGTTGACGATATCGAGCTCGGGCATGTCTGCCTGCAGATGGGCGATCGAGTCCTCGCTGATCAGCGCCGCGCCCAGCGAGACGACGAGCTCGTCGAGGCCGTGATTGACGAGCGGATCGACGTGGTAGGGCCGCCCGGCGAAGACGATGCCGTGGCCGCGTTTTTCCCTCACCCAGGCCAACGCGCGCTCACCCTCGCGGCGCAGTTCGGCCCGATAGCGTTCCAGTTCGCGGCGCGCCTTCTCGATGGCCGAGAGGAGTTCACGCTCCGGGATCTGGAAGAGCGGCGAGAGGATCCTGGCGAGCGACTTGGCGTGCGCCGGATTCACGCAAGGCGAGAAGTAGCGAACGCCCTCCTCCGCGAGCGCCTCGGTGTTGAGGCGGATGACCTCGGGGTAGCCGCTGACGACCGGGCAGTTGAAGCAGTCGCGCGCGCTCGGGTGCTCCTTCGTCTCGCGCGGCACGGTCGGATAAAAAATCGTCTTCACGCCGCGCCTGAGCAGGTCGGCGATGTGTCCGTGGGCCAGCTTGGCCGGGAAGCAGACGGTCTGTGAGGGCATCGACGACAGCCCCAAATCGTAGAGCGCCTTGCTCGACGGCGACGAGAGCGTCACGCGAAAGCCGAGCGCGTCAAAGAGCGTGAACCAGAAGGGGAAGCTCTCGAACTGATTGAGCACGCGCGGAATGCCGATCTCGCCGCGCGGCGCGCGTTCCAGAGGCCGAGGCTCGTAGTCGAACAGCCGCTTGTTCTTCCACGCGTAGAGGTTGGGGGGGCGGTTCGTCAGTTCGAGCTTTTTGCCCGCGCCCTTCTCGCAGCGGTTGCCGGAGATGAAGCGCCGCCCGTCCGAGAAGCGGTTGATCGTCAGCAGGCAGCGGTTGCCACACCCCTGACAGCGCTGGGTTTTGGAGGTGGCGCTCAGCGCGCGCAGCTCGTCGAGCGAAAGCAGGCGGCTGGCGGGCAGGTCGCTCCCTTTGGTGTTCGCGAGCCGGACCTCGTCGCGGGCGAGCAGCGCCGCGCCAAAAGCCCCCATCAGGCCGGAGATCTCCGGACGAATCAGCGGGCGCCCGAGCAGCCACTCCATGGCGCACAGAAGCGCGTCGTTGGCGAAGGCGCCGCCCTGGACGATGACGCGGTTGCCGAGTTCCTCCGGGTCGCGGATGCGCAGCACTTTGTAGAGGGCGTTGCGCGCGACCGAGTAGCAGAGCCCCGCCGCGATATCGCCGATGGCCGCGCCTTCCTTCTGCGCCTGCTTGACCTTCGAATTCATGAAGACGGTGCAGCGCGAACCGAGATCGGTCGGCCGCCGCGAGACGAGCGCGCTCTCGACAAAGTCGCGCAGGGGCAGGCCCAGGCTCTCGGCGAAGGTCTCCAAAAATGCGCCGCAACCGGCCGAGCAGGCTTCGTTGAGAGCGATGCCGACGATGCGTCGATCGCGCACCTTCAGGCACTTCATGTCCTGGCCGCCGATGTCGAGGACGTAGGTCGCGTCCGGAACGAGCTCACAGGCCGCGCGGCAGTGGGCCACAGTCTCCACCTCGGCCAAGTCGATGCCAAAGGCGACCTGCGCGAGGTCGGCGCCATAGCCGGTGGCGGCGGCTCGGCGAATGACGACGCCCTCGGGGAGTTTCTCCAGCAACGCCGCGAGCGAACGGCGAATCACCTCCAGCGGCGCCCCGCGATTGCGCTCATACCAACTGTGCAACAGCTCACCGGCGTCGCTCAGGAGCACCGCCTTGACCGTGGTCGAGCCGATGTCGATGCCGAGGAAGGCCTCGCCGCGATAGCCCGCGAGATCGCGCTTTTTGGCCAGCTGGCGAGCGTGGCGCTCCTCAAACGAAGCGCGCTGCGTCTCGGTCTCAAAAAAGGGCGGCAGTGGCGGCGCTTCGACAGGCGTCTCCCGGGCGCTCTGGGCGGCGCGGCGCGCCAAATCTTCCAGTGAGTGAACCTCTGCCCCAGCCTCGATGGCCGCGCCCAACGCGACGGTGAACTGCGCGTCCGGCGGACAGACGACATCCTCGTCAGAGAGTCCCAAAGTCTCGACGAAACGCTTTTTCAGCTCGGAGAGGAAGTGCAGCGGCCCGCCGAGAAAGGCGATCTTGCCCTTGAGCGAAATGCCGCAGGCCAGTCCGCCAATCGTCTGGTCGACGACCGCCTGAAAAATCGAAGCGGCGATGTCCTCGCGCCGGGCGCCCTCGTTGATCAGCGGCACGATGTCGGTCTTGGCGAAGACGCCGCAGCGAGAGGCGATGGGGTAGAGCGTCGTGTGTCCCTCTGCCAGCGCGTTGAGCCCAGGCGCGTCCGTCTGCAAGAGCGCCGCCATCTGGTCGATGAAGGCGCCCGTCCCGCCCGCGCACGTCTCGTTCATGCGCAGCTCCATGCCCTGGCTCAGACAGAGGATTTTGGCGTCCTCGCCGCCGAGCTCGATCGCCACGTCCGTCTGGGGCGCGACGGCCATCAGCGCCCGCGCCGCCGCCATCACCTCCTGGAGAAACGGCAGCCCCAACACGTCGGAAATCGACAGCGCGCCGGAACCAGTGATCGCCCCGCGCACCTCCAGCCCCGGGTGACGCTGCGACAGATCCGCCAGGATCGCCGCGAGCGTCTGACGAACGGCCGCGCCATGCCGCTGGTAGATGGCGTCGATGATCTCGCCGTCGGGCGAGCGCAGGACTGCCTTGGCAGTGGTCGAACCGATGTCGAGGCCCAGCGTGCAAGTTGTGGCGCGCTTCATGCAGATGCTCCTTCGTCAAATTAGACAACTGTCTAGTAATCCCCTGAAACGGGGCGCCTAGATCGGCGAGAGCAGGCAAAAAGCAAGCGGGAAAATGTCTCTAAAACAGCGCGATTTGGACGACCGTATAAAAACACGGCAACACACGCTTCCCTCTGAGAGACGGGCCAACACTGGCGGTCAGAGCTCCGGCAGGCTCCAGGCACAGGCGAGGCGGCAATAACTGGACGATCGTCTAAAAACTTCGAACGCGCGCCGAACGCTCACTTGCCGTGAGGGCGTGGATCGTCGGCGAAGAGGCCAAATCGATCCGCCAGCTCGCTGACACCGCTGGAAAAGCGCTTGATGACCGACAACGGCCCCGAACCGCGCGGGCGAAGGCCATTGAGGAGAATGCCCAGCCTGGCGCGGGCCACCTTTGCCGAGTTGAGCTCGTCGCGCGCCTCAATGCCGAGGAAGTTGCCCTCCGGATCGAGGCAGTCGAAGAGCTCTCGCGACCAGAACATGGGCAAAAACAGGGTGCTGCCGAGCGTGACCATGATCTGAACGGGCGAGAGGTCGTCGCGCAGAATCCCGGCCTTCTGGCTGTCGCGCACGAGCTCGAAGATCACTTTCAGGTGGCGCGGAAAATTGTTCGAGACCATCTCCGCGACGAGAGGCGTCCCCCGCACGCCGTCCTTGAAGAGAGCGCGCGCCAGTTCACGGTTCGAGTCGATGTAGTCGACGGCCTGATCGAGCACGGTCAAAAGCCGCTCCAGCGGGTTGTCCACATCCTGAACGCCCGTGACGATGTGGCGGAAAAACTCGTCGTAGGCCTGGGTCAAGAGCTGGCGCAGGAAGTTCTCCTTGGTGCGGAAGTGGTAGGTGAACATGCCGAGGTTCACGCCCGCGCGATCGCAGATCTGGCGCACGCTGATGCCCGTGATGCCCTTCTCCTTGAGCAGCTCGATGCCCGCGTCGAGGAGCAGGCGGTCGCAGTTTTTCGATGGTCTCACCATGGCTTGCACACCTTTACTGTAATGCCGTCTAAAAACTCGTCTCCGGCCAGAAGCGGCGGGCTTCTAAGGGGGATCGTCGAACCAAGGCAAGGCGCGAGGCCGAGGGCGCAACAGCACCCTGTCACCGCCTTCCAACTCTCTCGGTCAGCGCCCCGCGCGCGATCCTTCGCCCCACAGGCCAATGGCGTGATCGCCTTCCCTTCGCAGGCAGCGCGAACGAGATTTTCCCCGCATCCGGCCAGCGACAACGCGGCCATCTCCACGAGTTTCCAGAGGAAATCGACCATGAGCTTCCGCCCCTCCGCGCTTCACCCCATCCGCCGCGCCGTTCGTCGCGCCGCGTTCCTCTGCCTTCCTATCGCCCTGAGCCTGTCCTTCGACGCCTGGGCAGCCGCCGACGGCAAGCTCGGACCACTCATCGCGGCCAACGCCACACCGCTGTCGACAGGCGCGGAACAGCTCCTCGACACCTGCCCCGCCATCGCCAAGTGGCGCTTCCGAGCGAACACCGCAGGTCACAACCTCGACGGCTTTGCCAGCCGCTGCCCACAGAGCGCGCTCGTCCTGCAGCCGACATTCGAGAGCTTTGGCGCGCGCCGACTCGACGAAGATCCCGCCCAGGCCGCCCTCCAGGCGTGGAGTGAAGCGGCGACATTCCAGACTCTGCTCTCCACACGCGACGATCGCCTCTGGCTCGAAGGCCCGGACGCGACCTCGCTCCCCAGTTGGCGCGAAACCGGCGCGCCGAGTTGGCTCTCCACGTTTTGGAGCGCGCTCGCCAGCATGGCGCGTGAGAGCGGCGTGGGACTCCTCGTCCATCTCGATGGCCTGACGCCCGAAGGCGACCTCGACAGCCTCGTCACCGCGCTGGAGTCCACAGGCTGCCGCTATGGCTTCACGCGTTCGCTCTCGATCGACACCCTTTGCGTCGGCGCAACGCATCCGGCCCTCGACTTCGAGTCGCTCCTCCCCCGCCTGCCAGCAGAGCGCCCTGTCGTCCTCTCCCACGTCGAGCACGCCCACCTGCCCGCCACCGGACTCAACGACTGCGCGAGCGACGACTACGTCACCTGGCTCACCTGGTTCGACGCCCGCCTGCGCCAAACCCCACGCGTTCTGGGGGCCGCGCTCCACGACTTTGGCAGCGCCAGCGCTTCAGCTCTCGACGCCTGCGTCAGCGCCATCGTCACCGCGCCCGTCCCGCCATCAGACTTCGCCCTGCCCGACTGCGCCGACGAGTCGGGGGAAGGCTCTGGAGGAGAGAGTTCCGACAACGAATCGCCCGACGCCCCATCCAACACCGGCTCGTCCATGGGCGCCTCCGGCACCTTCCGCGATACCGAGGACAGCGGCTGCGGCGTCCCCGGTTCGAGCGCGCCCCTCCATCCCCTGTTCGCCCTCGCGGCAATCCTCGGTCTCTGCCGACGAGGCGGCCAATGCGCCCGACGCTGATCGAGTCACGCCAGACGCCCGCGCCCTTCCGTCCTCAGCGCCGCCAACGCCTGAGGCCCGACAACAACGCCAGCGCCATCCAGCCCACCATTCCCACAGGTCCCGCGTTGCCCGCGCCCGCGCATCCACCGGCTGGAACGATGTCCTCACCTTCATCCGTGACTTCTTCCGCGCTCCCGCCCTGACAGGCCAAACGACTGTCAGCGGTAATGAAGACCCCCTCAGCCCCATCGAGCAGGCAAGGCGCCGCGGTCACAGGAATGGCGAACGCCTCCGAGGTGAGGGTGTAGTCGCGCACGTATTTGCCAGCGGGCGTGTAGAGCTTGCCCTTGACCGTCAGCGTGGCCTCGACCTCGCCGACCTTTGTCGGGCTCAGCGTCGTCAGGTTGAAGCTGTTCGTGCCGCGATAGTCCTGCGACTTGAAGTCGACGCCCGCGCCCTTGAACTTGATGAACTTGCGGACGTTATCGGCCTCGATGCTCCAACCCGGCTCCGGCGCCGAGTCATAGATGGTCAGCGGCAGCGTCTGTCCGGCCACGAGCCCGCCGTAATGCAGTCCCTCGTCGAGCACGCGCGCCGCCTCGATGACCGGCGGAATTTCAATCGGCTCTGAGACGCTCTCGACGCGCTCGCCTTCCTCGGCGCAGGCCCCGTTCTTGTCGAGCGACGCGCAGCAGCTGCCCGTGACGCGGACGCGATAGACAGCGCCGGGTTTGAGCGCGGCCGTCAGTTGCCGGGTCTGGCTGCCCACTTCCTGAAAGCTGGCACTCCCATCGAGCCGAAGCCCCGTCGCCGGATGGGGATCGAGCACGCCCGCGGCCGGATCAAAGTCGTAATCCAGCGTCGATCCAACAGCGCCCCCCGGACAGTTGAGCGACAGCGCGACCGGCACCTCGACAAAGGCCATGGGGCGCCCGTTCTCGGTGGTCATCTCAATGGTGCCGTTCCAGGGGCCCATCGCGGCGCTGGCGTTGATCGATGTCTCGGCGGCAAAAGCCTGAGGCGCGACATTCAAGGACAGGGCAAACACGGCGGCAGTCAGCGAATAGCGGGACATGGGGTCTCCTCGTCAAAAAGGCGAAGCGCGGACACATTCAAAAAAAGCGCGATCCAAAGGCGCCGCTTGATGTGGCCAGACGCGGTGAATCTCAACCTTTGATTGCGACACATTTCATTTCGCCGAATAATTTTTAACCCCCAACAATCATTCAACCACCCATTCCCCCACCAACCGCTCCATCCAACAACCAACAAAACACCCCGGACCAACAACCAATAAAAAGCCAGACAAACCAACATTCCATCAAACAGCTCGATTTAATTTTTAAACAAAATTAAAAATAAAAAAAGCGCCCGAGAATCAATCCGGGCGCCCTTTGGGAAGTCATTCCAGTCAATTATCTCAGCGACTGAAAATCTTTTTGAGATCCTCGTCGATCTCTTCCTCGGTGCAACCTTTGGCCAGGCTCAATTCCTTGATCAAAAGCCCGCGCACGGTGTCGAGCATTTTGCGCTCGCCAAAAGAGAGGTCCTTGTCGCCTTTGAGGCGCGACAGGTCGCGAAGCACCGCCGCCAGCTTGAGAATGTCGCCACCTTTGATTTTTTCCATATATTCGCGATATCGCCGATTCCAGGTGGTGGCGTCGACCGACATGCCCTTTTCCCGCAGGACGGCATAGACATCCTTGACTGTCTGCTCGTCGACAATGCCGCGCAGGTTGGCCTTTTCAAGCTTGGTGAGCGGAATCATAATCCGCATGCCATTCTCAAGAATTTTGAGAATGTAAAAGGATTGCCGCTGGCCGGCGACTTCCTTGTGCTCAATCCCGGTGATTTCGCCAACACCTTGTCCGGGATAAACGACTTTGTCCCCAATCTTGAAACTCTTCAAGGCTTCCACGTCGTTTGTCTCCTTACTGGTTGAAGTTATTACTAAATTACCAATTCCCTGCAAAAAACGCGGTGCGCTTAGCACATTTTCGACTTTCGGTCAAACACCGAAAATCGCAAAAGGTTCAACCTTTTGTCTCTTTCGGCGAATGAAGCGGCCCCGCCAACACGATCACAGGGCAACGCATTCCCAAGGCGCCCCTCTGTCAGGACAAAAACACGCGAAAGTGGCGCATTCGAGAGGCGACAGCGCGTTTCGAATGCAACCCAAACTAATTTTACACCCAGGCCGCCACGCCGCGTCGCCAAAGCCCAAATCCGCTCTCACAAACTGTTTTCGAGTCAGCAATCGCGGACATTTCACGAAGGTTTCTGGCGGATTTGATTCTCAGGCGCGACTCATCCAACAACATTCAACGCCATTTGCCCCCCCCCCCAACGCCCATCCAACACCGCACAAAAATTAAATCGAGCAAATCGAGAGGCGTTTGCCAAACAGTTCGGTCGGCGAAAAAAAACATTCAACGCCGCATTAAAATTAAACCGAGCGAATCAATGTTCAACGCGCTGGCGACAAATCACAACTCAGACGGAGAGCGCCTCGCAGGCTGGCAGGAGTTTGACGCGCGCGGCCTCCAGTCGGTTGACCTCGCGCAAAAAATGCAAACCGGCGCATTTGTCGGAAACGAGCGTTGGCAATGTGGCCATCGAAGCAAACGTGCGGTTGGCCTGACTGAAAGCCTCATTGACAAAAACATCGCAAAACGCCGCCAGCGATTCAGCAAAACGCCTGTCATTAAGCGCTTCGCCCGCATTCATCGCCAGATTTTCCAAAATCAAAAGATCGCCATCGCCCAAATCCTGAACGAGCTTACGCACGCCGTCGCCCACGCAGTCGTCGGCAAACCGCGCCTCGCAGCGCAACAATTCGACGAGTCTGGCGGCGGTCGGTTCAATGGTCCGCCCCTCTGACCATCGGCCCCGGGGGTTTCCCTGATGCGTGGCGAGAATAACGCGCGCGCGCTGATCCAAGGCGTAGCGAATCGTCGGCAATGCCTCCTCAAAGCGGCGATCGTCGGGGACGCCCCGCTTCTGACCGACGGGCAAATCGAGATCGAGGCGGATGAGAACGCGGCGGCCCGAGAGGGCGACGTTTTTCACTGAGCGGATCACGGGAAAACTTCCTGTCTTGCGGCGGCGAGCCTTCAGAGGGCGCGCGGCTAAAAGCGCTGTGCGTTGAATGGCGTTTGATTCGGGAAAGGCGCGCGAAAAAAGGCCCGCTCATTGTGCTGGAGCGGGCCTCTTGATTGTCTCTTCAGAGAGACTTTCGCTTTCTCAGAAACCGGCGTCGGCCATCAGCTTGCCGAGGTCGACCATGCGGTTGGAGTAGCCATACTCGTTGTCATACCAGGCCATGACCTTCACCAGCTTGCCGTCGATCACGTAGGTGTCGAGGGCGTCGAAGGTGCTGCTCGCCGGGCAGTTGTTGTAGTCGATGGAGACGGTCTTCTCCTCGCTGTAGTCGAGGATGCCCTTGAGCGCGCCTTCGGAGGCGGCCTTCATCGCGGCGTTGATCTCCTCCTTGGTCGCGGCCTTCTCCAGCTCGACGGTCAGGTCAACGAGCGAGACGTTGGGGGTCGGCACGCGAATGGCCAAGCCGTCCAGCTTGCCCTTGAGCACCGGCAGCACCTCGCCGACAGCCTTGGCGGCGCCCGTCGTCGTCGGGATCATCGACATGGCACCGGCGCGCGCGCGGCGCAGGTCGGAGTGGGGCAGGTCGAGGATGCGCTGGTCGTTGGTGTAGGAGTGAATCGTCGTCATCAGGCCCTTCACGATGCCGAAGTTGTCGAGCAGGACCTTGGCGATCGGGGCCAGGCAGTTCGTCGTGCAGGAGGCGTTGGAGACGATGTTGTCCTTGGCCTTGTCGTATTGGTCGCTGTTGACGCCCATGACGATCGTCTTGTCCGGATTCTTGGCCGGGGCGCTGATGATCACCTTCTTGGCGCCGCGCTCCATGTGGACCATGGCGTCGTCGCGGCCCTTAAAGATGCCGGTGCACTCAAAGACGATGTCCACGCCCATGTCGGCCCAGGGATAGGTCTTGGGGTCGCGCAGCTTGAGCAGCTTGATCGACTTGCCATTGATGACGATCGAGTCGTCGGTGTGGGTGACGCAGCCCTTGAAGGTGCCGTGGACGCTGTCGTGCTTGAACAGGTAGGCCATCGTCTTGGCGTCGCCCAGGTCGTTGATTGCCACGACATCGATTTCGTTCTCGATGCCGCGCTCGTAGATGGCGCGGAGAATGTTGCGGCCGATGCGACCAAAGCCATTGATAGCGAACTTAGCCATGAATTCTTTCCTCGCTTGGTGTGAGAGTTCGGACTCAGAAAAGTCCGGTTGAAGGAGGGGCGACTTGCCGTGCCACCCCTCGAAAAAGCGGCGGCCATCTAGTCCGCCGATCCCGGTGAGTCAATGCGTTTTCTTCACCGTCTAACCTATTGATTTTATTGAATAATTTCCGTTTTTGAGCGCTGTTCGAGGGCCGATTTTTCGCCGCTTCCCAAGTCAGACGACGGCAACGCGACCCAAACGCGGCCCCAGACAGAGACGCGCGGTCAGAAACCTCGCGGCGCGCCGAGATCGCGCTTTGATCGTGTTTTCCCGACCATCCATCCGAGGCGTCTTTCAAATCTCGAAAAACAATTCTCAAAAAAAACAAACGCGAGGAATCAAAGCCTGTGGCCATGAAACCTCGCGAATATCATTTCGCTAACGTGTTCCTGTCCGCGCCGGGCGATTCCAAAATACGCGGATTTAAATTATTTATTTAAAACATGATAGATATTACAGCGCGAACCATTCATATCATAAAAGATTTTAAACTGCTGAGCCGACTCCATGCGCACCACGCCATTGCCAGCGATCTGGAAGTATTTCTTTCCGGAACGGGCCTTTTGCAAAAGATCCTGAACGTCAAAGCCTGGCCCCTGATCGCGAATGCTGAACAAAAGACCGCCCGGACCGAGATGGCCCTTAATATGAATGGGCAAATTGTCGCGGCGACTGTGCGCGTGACAAAAGGCGTTGGACAGCGCCTCGCTGAGGACGCCGCGCTCGCCGATGAGCTCAAAGCGCAGGTCGCGAATCCATGGCGGAGAGGCCTGCAGGACCTTTCGTTCGGCGATATAAAGCCAATCATAGCCGTTGCGATAAGGGCTGTTGGCCGCAAAGGGATGGTCTTCGGGAATGAGCTCCCAATCCAAAAAAACGGATTCCGCCTTGATTTGCGCGAGGGCAGTCTCAAGGGTGCTTATGACGAACATTTCTTTCTCGGCGTCGAAGATTTTGTCGACAAAACTTTGGGCCGGCATTGTCCGGCAATAATGGCCTGCGCGAGCGCCTTTTCATCTTGAGGCAAAAAGGGAAATTCTGTCGCCGCAATGCCGACATTTTCCGGCGCATGCGCGTCACTGCCCCCGGTCATGTGCCAGCCGCGCTCCTGGGCGAGGCTTTTGGCGCGCTTGCTGTCGTCGCCTTTGGTCATGGAACTGGAAACCTCCAATCCATGAATTCCGAGGCGAATATCGGGAAAATGCTCGGGTGAAAGCATATTGCGGTAAACCAAGTAGGGATGCGCCCAGATAAGCGCCGCTCCCTGCTCCCGGGCGACATCAATGACCCGCTGAATAGGGCAACCACGCGGTGTCTCCGCCAATGATTCCAAACCAAAGGCGAGAATATGCGCATGATCCGCAGAAATCTCGACGCCGCGATAAAGCCGGACACCCTCCACGCCTTCGGATGAACTGTGGATGAGCTCCTGCAATTCATCTTCGGACCAGAGCATGTCGTGCTCGGTAATAACGCCGCCGCTCAAACCGCGCTCGTGGAGTCTGGAGATAAGCATCTCCGGTTCCAAAAGCGGGGCACACGGCGAATAGCGCGACGTATGCATATGCAGATCAAGAATGAATCGTCCCATTCGTTCTCTCAAGATTAAAGGCGCCCCCGAACAAATCGGAAGCGCCTTTTAAACAAGGCTTCAAAACAAAGCCTTGGATGATTACCGCAGAACGGGCGCGATCTCGCTCATGGCGTTGTTGAGGCGCATCTTGGCGAGAGCGATGTTGCCCTCCTTCTCGATCATCATGATGACGTGGAAGTGAGCGCGGCCCTGCGCCGTCACGGTGTAGTCGGTGGCCTCGTTGAGGCAGCGGGCGAAGGCGTGACCCTTGGGCGCCTCCATATGGATAACCGTCGCGCGACCGACGCCCATGAGCTCGGCGGCGTTCTGGCTCTTGAGGAGGATGTCATTGGCCAGCGCGGCGACTTCGTTGAGTTTGAGTCCCTGTGGGTTGTTTTGGGCCAAAACCTCGCCTTCGGGCGAAACAATGGCGGCGCCAACAAAACCTTCAACGGCCGACAGCTTCTTCAGGATCTTATCCAACTCTTCCATCTCTGCATCTCCTAGGTTGACGATTGTGGGCATGGGGGGAGCTGTTTCTAAGTCCTGTGAACCTTCGGACTTGGCCTCCTCGGCGCCAGTGGACGCGTCGGAAGAACCGCTCTCCGGCATTTCAGGCGCGGCTTCTTGAGTCTGGACGGCCTCCGCGCCACCGCCGTCCGATTCGGCTGGCACCGAGTCGACGGAAACATTTCCGTTCAACCAATTGTCCAAAAGGACCTCGGTGCTTTGAAAGTTTTCACGCTTAATTCTGCGTTTTGGGACGGGCAATTCATTGAGCTGGAAATCCTCCTCGCCCAATACTTCATAAAACGCGGGAATGCCTCGCAATTTACCGCTGACAGCATTCCAGAGCATTCCATCCTCAAAATAGAGAAAGGCGTTTCCTTTTTTGGAGACGACGGCAAAAAGCCCCGTCCTTTTTTCATAGGAAAATCCCCGCAATACATCCGCGAGTTTTACGCCTTTGGGACAAGCCAACCTCATAAGAACCACCTCTTTTATCCCGATGGCGAACGGGCGATCGCCTCTCTCAATCGTTTTTATCGACCCGCCGTCATCTGCCTTCGTCTCCCAGACCGAAGGTTGATTTGTCTTCAAACATAAAAATTCGACACTCTGCCTAAACGCGTCCAGATGTCAAATTTCGCGGGGTACCTGTCGGTATCGAACCGCTTCGGTCCCTACCCCCACAGGCAAACGTCTGATTTGGGCGGCGCCCCATACACGCTGGCCGAGCGAAAGCAAGTCCCGAGGAGTCACGATGAACACGGTCCCTGATGCCCGCGAACAAGACGAAACAAGACGCGATGGCACCGCTGTCGAGAGCGGTGAGCCGACACAGGCCGAGAGCGCTTTTAAGGATGCGGCTGACGGTTCCGAGGCAGGCGGGGCGAAGGGTGAAGGCAACGCGCGGGACACGAACCCAAAGGAGCAATCAGCGCCACGACGAGCCGAGCCGCGCTTTCACGTGAGGCCCAACGGCGGCGGGAGCGAATTGGACATTGCCGACTTCGCCGAGCTGCTGCGTCTGTATCGAGCGGGCTTCATTGGCGACGAGGACGAGATCCGGCGGGCGGGCACCGAGCTCTGGCGGCGGGCGGGACAGATGCCCGAACTGCGAACGCTCAGGCCGCGCCCATGGCTGGAAGGCAATGAGTTTCCTCTTTTGGCGGCCCTGCTCTGCGCGGTGACGCTCGTCCTGATTCTGATCCTGCGCTGAGCCTGTTGGAGGCGGTTCGAGATGGGCGATTCGAGGCTGTCTTTGAGGGAAAAACCGCTCTGCGGCGTCCCCTTTCCGGCGGCGCTTCTCCCCCTTGCGCGCGAAGTCTGATCTTCTAAAAGGCCGCCCCCCAACTTCAGGCGGCTGGTCGCTCCCTCTGGAAGCCTGGCGCCTGTCTGCAGGTCGCGGCGCACGGCATCGCGGCCTTGAGCGGGTGGGCCCACGCGCGCCCGCCACACGAAGGTGTCTTCAATGACAAAGCTGAATTCCCTCTCAGGTTTCGAACGCCGCCGCGGGCCGGTGGTGCTGGTGATTATGGATGGCGTCGGCTTCGGCAAATACGAGGAGGGCGACGCGGTGAAAGCGGCCAGCACGCCCACGCTGGACGCGCTCCTCAAGGACGCGCCGAACTGCCGGCTCAAGGCGCACGGCCGGGCGGTTGGGCTGCCCTCGGACGCGGACATGGGCAACTCGGAGGTCGGGCACAACGCCATGGGCGCCGGACGCGTCTTTGATCAGGGCGCATCGCTCGTTTCCAAGTCGATCACCTCGGGCGACATGTTCGCGGGCAAGGCGTGGCGCGAGGTCGTCGACGGCGCCAAGGCGGACAAGGCGCTGCACTTTCTCGGCCTGTTCTCCGACGGCAACGTCCACAGCCACATCGATCACCTCAAGGCGATGGTCGAACGGGCCTGCGCGGAGGGCGTGAAGAAAATCCGCGTCCACATCCTGCTTGACGGCCGCGATGTGGGTGAGACGAGCGCGCTCGATTACGTCATCCCCTTCGAAGCCTTCCTCGCAGAGGTGCGCGCCAAGGGGTGCGACGCCAGGATCGCCTCGGGCGGCGGGCGAATGTTCATCACCATGGACCACTACGGCGCGGACTGGTCGATGGTCGAGCGCGGCTGGAAGACGCACGTGCTCGGCGAAGGGCGGCAGTTCGCCTCGGCCCAAGAGGCCATCGAGACGCTGCGCCAGGAGACGGGCGCCATCGATCAGGATCTCGGCGCGTTCGTCATCGCGGAGGGGGGCGTTCCTGTCGGCGCGATCGAGGACGGCGACAGCGTGGTGCTCTTCAACTTCCGCGGCGATCGCGCGCTGGAAATCACGGCGGCCTTCGAGAGTGGCGACGACTTCGACAAGTTCGAGCGCGGTCGCGTCCCCCGCGTCACCTACGCCGGCATGATGGAATACGACGGCGATTTGCACGTGCCGCAGCGCTACCTCGTCGCGCCGCCCGCCATCGACCGGACCCTCGGCGAATACCTCTGCGCGCTGGGACTGCGCACGCTGGCCGTCTCCGAGACGCAGAAGTTTGGGCACGTGACCTACTTCTTCAACGGCAACAAGTCGGGGAAGATCGACGAGGCGCTGGAGGAATACGTCGAGATTCCGTCGGACATCGTCCCCTTCGAGCAGCGGCCGTGGATGAAGGGCGCCGAAATCACCGATCGCGTGATCGAGGGCATCGAGAGCGGTCGCTTCGACTTCATCCGCTGCAATTTCCCCAATGGCGACATGGTCGGTCACACCGGCAGCTTCGAGGCGGCGCGCATCGCGGTGGAGACCGTCGACCTGTGCCTCGCGCGCATCGTCAAGGCGGTGAAGAAGGCTGGCGGCGTCCTCGTCGTCACGGCCGATCACGGCAACGCCGACGACATGTTCGAGCACAAGAAGGACGGCAGCGTGCCCATGGTGAACGGCGTCAGGAAGGTGAAGACGGCGCACTCGCTCAACCCGGTGCCCTGCGTCGTCTACGACCCCGAGGGGAAGGGCGAATACGGCGCCACGTTGCGTGATGGACTGGGCATCAGCTCGATCGCGGCCACGGTCATCGAGCTGCTCGGCTACGCGGCCCCCACCGACTACGACCCGAGCGTTCTCGTCTTCGACGCCTGAGCGACGCACCCACCAGCGAGGGTTTCATGCAGAGCCTCAAGGACAAACTCGTTCAGGCGGGCGTGATCAGCGCCGATCGCGTAGCCGGTGAGACCGAGGAGCAGCGTTCGCGACGCCTCAACCGCGAGACGGCCGAGCGCCGCGCCAAGGTCAAGGCAGTGGTCCAAGGCGCCGCCATCGAGACCACCATCGGCGAGCACGTCTTTTTCTTCACCACGCGCTCCCGAAAGATGCGGCGGCTGGTCATCGAGGCCGAGATCAAGGCCGGTTTGGAAGAGGGGCGCCTGGCGGTGGTCGAACTGCCGGACAAACCAGACTTTCCCTGGGCCGTCGTGCCGCGCGCCACCGCAGAGAAGGTGCTCAAGATCGACCCCGTCGCCGTCCGTTTCTACGTGCGGCGCAAGGGCGAGATTTTTGGAGCCGTCGCCGACGACGATGTCAGCTAGCGCGCCCCGCTTCCTCCGCCACCGCGCGCCTCCTCGACTCTCGAAGGATCCACCCCCTCTCTCAACAGGAGTGTCCCCATGATGCGCCTCCTCCCCCTCGCCCTCCTCTGCGCCGCCTTTGGCCTGAACTGCGGCGGCGAAGCGATCGTTCCCGGCACCCCAGGCAACACGGGCGTCTGCAGCCCGGGCACGGACAGCGTCCTCACCGCGCTCGAACTGACGCCCACGAGCGTCTCCCTGTCGCCCGGCGCGCGCGTCCAGCTCTCTGTGAAAGCGACTTACAGCGACGGCTGCAGCATCGACGCGACCAACGCGGTCTACCTGACCATCGGCGACAGCTCCCTGGCCAAGATCGGCCGCGAGAAGCTCGGCGACGGCAGCTCGATTCGCTACGTCGAGGGCGTGGCGGTCGGACAGACATCGCTCATCGCCAGCACGCAGAAGGGCGGCGCGGGATTCGCCTCGGCGGCCACCAGCATCGACATCGCCGACTGCTCAGTGGCGAGCGTGCCGGAGGGGACGCCTGTCGTGGCCCTGACCACCTTCCCCAGCCTCATCCAGATCGAGACCGGCGCCTCGACGCGCGTGCAGGCCTTCGCCACCTGGACGACGGGCTGTGTCTTCGACGCCTCTGACCGCATCCACTTCACCGTCGCCGACACCTCGGTGGCGAGCATGGGCGTGTCCACGAACGCGTCGGGCGAATCGATCCACCAGATCACGGGACAGTCGGTGGGGACGACCACGCTCATCGCCAGTCTCAAGGCCAATGGCGAAGGGCTGGCGGCGAGCCCTGTCACGGTCAACGTCATCGCGCCCGGCAGCGGCACGCTCCAGCCTCCCGGCGACAACACCGATCAGCCGGATCAACCCGACCAGCCGATCGATCAGCCTGTCGACACGCCCGAACCAACGCTGACGCTCTATCCGGCCAATCTCGACATGAGCCCGGTCGACCGAATGCCGATTCAGGTGGTGCTGACGAAGGCGGACGGCGTGACGCAGGACGTGACCAGTCTGGCGACGATCGCCACGGGCGACAGCGCGATCGCCAAATTCGTCGAGGTCAGTCTGGCGGTGGACAAGGCGACGCGGTTTGTCGAGGCGGTGGCCCACGGGGCGACGACGCTGAGCGCGAGTTACGCGGTCGACGGCAAGACGCTGACGGTGAGCAGGCCCATCACGGTGAAGAAGCGCGCCACGGAGACGCGGGGCATCTGGGTCTCGCGCTGGAACATCGGCACTTCGGAGTCGGCGGTGCGCGCCAACATCCAGAAGTTTGCCCAGCACGGGTTCAACGCCGTCTTCTTCCAGGTGATGGGCGACGGCACGGCCTATTACGACTCGAAGATCCTGCCGAAGAAGAACGCCAGCTGGGACGCGTTGGCGGTGGCGATCGACGAGGCGCGCAAGCAGGGCGTCGAACTGCACGCCTACATCAACGCGCTGGTCGGGCCGACGAGCGTTCCCTCGGGGCACATTCTGGAAAAGCACCCGGAATTCATCTGCCTCGACGCCTCGGGGAACGCCTATCCCAACGACGGCTACACCTGGATCGCGGCGGACGACGCCTACATCGAGCACTACCGGCTGGTGGTGCGAGAGATCGTCCAGAACTACGACGTGGACGGCATCCACGTGGACCGCATCCGCTCGCCGAGCAAAGACACCTGCCACTCACCGGCGCTGGACGCGCTCTACGCCACGGAAAAGGCGGCGGGCCGGGTGTCGAGCTGGAGCGAGTTCTACACAGGGCGCGTCACCAAGATCATGCAGGCCATCTACGAAGAGGTGGTGGCGCATAAGCCGAGCGCGCTCGTCTCGGTGGCGGCGTGGGGCATCTACAAGAAGTTCTCCGGCTGCGGCACGAGCCAGGGCATCGACTACAATCAGGACACTGTGGCCTGGGCCGAGATGGGCATCGTCGACGCGCTGATGCCGATGACCTACTGGGATTTCGACGCCTATGGCGGCTGCGCGGACTGGGGGCGGCTGGCGGACTTCTTCAAGGCGAACCTCCACGGCCGGATGCTGGTCATGGGCATGCACGCCACGGAGTCCAACTCGCCGAACCACATGTACACGGATGGCAAGGTCCATCTGGATCGCATCACCGCCCGCATCGACTACGCGCGTTCGATCGACCTGGCCGGCACGGTGATCTTCGCCAGCAACTATCTGAGCGACGCCGACTGGGACGGCATCCTCGCCGGGCCTTACGCGACCGACGCAGACCCGACGCCGATGGTCCACCGCTAGAGCGCGCCACATCCCGCAGGAGAGCCCGGGCCCCGAACGAGGACTCGGGCTTTTTTGCGCCGCCCGTTTTCCGAACGCCTTTTGGCCACGACGCGACCGCCGTGAGCGCCTTCGGTTCCGCGCCACGTCAAGGCCGGGCCCCGATTGCCCCGCGCGGCAGCGACGCGACCGCCCAACGCCACGCGCCGAAGAGAGAGCAGTGTCCCTGAAGTCCACGCGACGCGACCTGACCGCGATTCTCGCCAGCCGACGCCTGCGCGCGGTGAGCCTCCTCTCCATCTCCTCGGGACTGCCGCTGGGTCTCGTCACGGTGGCCATCCCGGCGTGGATGACGATGGTCGGCGCCGACATCCGCACGGTCGGACTGCTGACGGCCGCGCAGGCGCCCTACGCCTTCAAATTCCTCTGGGCGCCGCTCGTCGATCGCCTCGGCGTTCCAGGTCTTTCGGGCAAACGCGGCTGGATTTTCGCCAGTCAAATCGCCCTCGCCGCACTCACGTTCGCCCTGGCCGCGCAGGCGCATTCGCCCCAGGTCGGGCTGGTGGCCGCGCTCGCGCTCCTCGTCGCCTTGGCCTCGGCCACGCAGGACATCGCCATCGACGCCTACGCCGTGGAGGTCCTCCAGTCGGACGAACAGGGACTCGCCGTCGGCACGCGCACCGCCCTCTACCGCGCCGCCATGTGGCTTTCGGGCGCCATCGCCATCTCGGTCGGCCCTCTCGTCGGCTGGAGCTGGACCGTCGCCGCCCTCGCGCTCATCTACCTCGCGCTGTTGCCGGTGACCTGGCGCTCGCCCTCGCCCGAAGGGACATCGCCGCCGCCGCAGACGCTCCGCGAAGCTGTCCTCGCGCCCCTGATCGGCCTGTGGCTCAAGCCGCGCGCGCTCGAAATCGTCGCCTTCGTCCTGCTCTACAAACTGGCCGACAACCTGGCCGTGGCGCTCGTCCGCCCCTTTCTCGTCCAGGTGGGCTTCGCGCCGATCGATGTGGGCGTGGCCAGCGGCACGGTGGGTCTCATCGCGACGCTCCTCGGCACCTTTCTCGGCGGACTTTGGACAAACCGCCTCGGCGTGGGCCGTTCGCTGTGGGTCTTCGGGCTCCTGCAGGCCTTTGCCAACGGCGGTTACGCGCTCCTCGCCGAATCAAGGCCAAACCGGGCGTTGCTCTACGCGGCCACGGCCTTTGACTCGGGCGCCTCGGGGCTCGGCACAGGCGCCTTCATGGTTCTGCTCCTGAGACTCACCTCGAAGCGCTTCAGCGCCACGCAATACGCCGTCCTCTCCAGCCTCTTCGCCATTGGCCGAACCGTGGCCGGGCCCGTCGCCGGGGTGCTCGCCGACGCTTTGGGCTGGCGCGATTTTTTCCTCGTCACCATCGCCTTCAGCGCGCCCGGGCTGTGTCTGCTGCAGCGCTTCGTCCCCTGGCGCGAACGCGATTTGCCCACCTCGATCGAAGGGGATGGCGGACGCGATGTGATGTGTTCTCCCCTCGCCATCGAACGACGCGCCCTCGTCGGCCCAGTCATCTGCGGCGGCATTCTCGGCTTTGCCCTGGCCACGGTGGCACTGATGGCGACGGCGGCGCTCAAGGCCCACCGACTCGGCGAGGCCTTTTCGGCGCTCGACTGGCTGATGGCGCTCCTGAAGCCCTCGTCCCTCGACGCGGCGCTCGATCTTTTGGGCGCTCTGGCCTGCGCGATGCTCCTCGGCCTGACGCTGGCGGCGCACCGGGCGGCGCAGCTGGCTCAGCGACTCGATTCCCCACCCAAGGCGCCGGAAATGCCCGCGACACCGGCAAGTTAGGACTCGCCATGGTCAACCTCTTCCAGAGCCACAGCCGTTCTTTTGAAGACAACCGCCACGTCTACCCAGTGGTCAGTCGCCGGGCGCGCGGCATGTCCATCGGCGTCGACCTCTGCCCCGGCCGCTGCACCTTCCGCTGCGTCTATTGCAGCGAGTTCGGCGCGCTCACCTCGCCACCTTCCGACGTGCCAACGCACTGTGCCGAGCAGGCGCGCGGCGGCATCGACCTCGACCTGTTGCGACGCGAACTGACGGCCATGCTCGCGGCCATCCTCGGCGGCGAGATCTTCCTGCACCCGCCCTTTGACGAGACGCCCGACGCCTATCGACGCCTCAACGACATCGCCCTGAGCGGTTCTGGCGAGCCGACACTTTCGCCCGCGTTCGAGGCTGCCTGCGCGCTGATCGGCGAACTCGGCCAGTCGGTGCGTGGCCAGGAACCGGGCAAGTGGCCTCGTCCCAAGCTGGTCCTGATCACCAACGCGACGGCGCTCCACCTGCCGAGCGTCTGGCGCGGCCTCGACGCCCTGAGAGCGCAGGGAGCCATGGAGGCGGAAATCTGGGCCAAGCTCGACGCCGGGACCGAGGCGCACTACGCGGCGATGAACCGCGCGCGCGTTCCCCTGGACCGGGTGCTCCAGAACCTTTTGACGGCAGGACGGCGGCACAGGCTCGTCATCCAGTCGCTCTTTGGCGAACTCGACGGACGGCCTCCCTCCGCGGACGAGATCGACGCCTGGCTCGACAGGCTCGACGCGCTGCGCCAGGGCGGCGCCGACATCGCTGGCGTGCAGGTCTACACGGTGGCGCGACAGACAGCCGAACCGACGATCCGCGCCCTGTCGGACGAGGCGCTGGTGGCCATCGCCGAACGCGTCCGATCTCGCGGTTTTGTCGCCGACTGGTTTGGCAGCGGTCGCTGAAACGCCCTGAAACGCCCCTCGCGAACGCGCGCGTTTCTCCCCGGTCCAACCGTTGCGCCAAGAGTCCTCTCCCGCTAGGGGCGCGCCGCCAATCGAGCCCCTCCCCCATCGCAGCACTGTGGAACCGCCCGCCGTGAACCGTCATCCCACCGCCTGGACCATCGCCCTCGTCGTCATCTTCACCGTCGTGCTCTCGCTGTTGCCGCTGCCTGACTCGCTGCAGCCACTCGCGTTTCGCAAAGACGGCGTGGGGCCGACGCTGCTGGCCACGCTCATGCCGCAGCACGGGCGCCAGACGCTCGACGAAATCCGCCACGCCCACCTCGACGAACAGACCAGCGCCTCAGCGCCCGAAGCGCTCGCCGACCTGCTCGCGGCAACACCGACAGAGGTCGCGCCAAAGGCGAGTGACGCGGCGACCGGCGACAAGAACGCGCAAGCGGACAAACTCGACAGCGAGAGCGGGCCCCAACCGGCGGCCAAGGCGGCGGACGCGGACCCGAATTTTTGGCTGCACACGAACAGCGCGCCTCCCGTGGCCTGGCTCAGCGCGGGCGCCAAATCGTTCGCCGACTTCCGGCGCATCGAGGCTCTGGCGCGACGTGTGGGCGCCTCGCACCGCGACATCGAAGAAGGCTGCCGAGACCCTTCATCGGACACGGCGACCAACGCGGACGCGGCCAACGCCACAGGAACAAGCGGCGGCGCCAGACCGACCGCCTGCCATCAGCGCGCGCTCGATCCCTTTTTCGACGCCCTGGCCGAGATCGGGGCGGGAGAACGGCGCGAAGCGGTGCGCGTCGTCCACATCGGCAACTCGCTGATCGCCTCGGATTACGTGGCCAGCACCATTCGCCGTCAGCTCTCGGACCGATACGGTTCGGGCGGCACGGGATTTCTCTTCGTCGACAGGCCGACGCGCATCTCCGGGAGCTTCGACCGCGTGGGCAAGGCGAGCGCTGGCTGGAACATCTCGCTGCTCACCGATCGCGGCGACCGCAGCCGGCAGGGGCTGGGGGGCGCGCGCTACACCTCCAAGACGAACGCCCGCGAAGAAGTCCGCTTTGCCCTGCGCGACAACACGAGCGCCGAGATCGCCTGGCTGGCCCGCGCCGACGGCGGCCTGATCGACATCGCCATCGACGGCAAGCGCCACGGCAAGCCCATCTCCACGCGCGGACCCGCAGACGAAGCGTCCTTCACCAAAATCGACCTGCCCAAAGGCGCCCGCGAGCTCACGCTGTCGACGCGCGAGGGATCGGTCGAGCTCTTCGGCGTCACGCTGGAAAACGGCAGGCCGGGCATCGTCCACGACACCTACGGTCTGCCGGGCGGCACCGCCGATGTCTTCCTGCAGGCGGACGAGGCGATCTTTGGCGCGCAGCTCAAACGGCGCGACCCGGCGATGGTGCTGATCATGCTCGGCGGCAACGAGAGCTACGAGATGAGCCGTGGCTGGATGAGCGCGGCCAAGGCACGCAAGACGGCGGGCGACTTCATCGATCGCGTCCGCGGCAACGTCCCCAACGCCGCCTGCGTCGTCACCTCCCCGCTCGACGCCGGCGTCCGCAGCGCCAGCGGCACGATCTCGCCGCGACCGTTCGGCCCCGAGGTGCGCGACATGCTGCGCGAGGAGTCACTCAAGCGCGGCTGCGCCTTCTGGGACATGCACGGCGCCATGGGCGGCGTCGGTTCGGCAGGGCGCTGGTTCGAGGCCAAACTCATGAGCGAGGACCTGGTTCACCCGCGCGGCAAAGGCGCTGAAATCCTCGGACACCTCTTTGTCGCGGCGCTGGAACGGGCCCGGCTGACGCGCGCGGCCACGGCGAACGACCTGCGTCAGGACCCTCCGGGCATCGGCGCGCCTGAACGACTCGAACGATTCTTCGGCAAGCTCGACGCGCTCGATCGCAAGGAGCGACAGGCGCCCGTCAACGTCGTGCAGATCGGAGCCTCGCACACCGCGGCGCACTTTTTCACCGACGCGGCGCGAACGAGGCTCGCCAAGGAATTCGGCGGTTCGGGCCGGGGGTTTGTCGCCGCGGGCGCCTCTTCCAAGCGACTGCGTCAGGCCGGTGTCGAGCGCACCCCTGTCGGCGACTGGAAGGTCCACGACGCGCGCGAGTTTCCGCCGGGCGGTATCTGGGGGCTGACCGGTATCCGCGCCGAAGGCCAGCCAGGCGTGCGACACGTCTGGCGTTTTGGTCTCGACGACAAGCGGGCCGACAAAACTCCGGGCTCGATCTCGCTCCACTTCCTCGACGCGCCGGATCTTAAAGGGCGTCTCTCTGTGAAGATCGACGGCGGCGCCCCGATGGCGATCGAGCTCGGTGGCGTGAATGAACCGACCGCGCGCGTGGAGCGTTGGCCAGTTCAGGGCGTCTCGCACCTCATCGAGGTCACCAACGAGAGCCAGTCGGCGGTTTCGCTCTTTGGCGCGGCGCTCGATCTCGACCGCCCGGGCATCCGCTGGGACGCGCTTGGACTTCCCGGAGCCACGGCCATCCTCGCCGACGGCTTTGACAGGCGCGCCCTCAAGGCCCAGCTCGCCACGCGCCAGGCCGACCTCCTCGTCCTCTTCTACGGGACGAACGAAGCGGACCTCATCGACCTCGACGCCGCCACGCTCACCGCGCACTACACCTCGCTCCTGACGACCCTCCGCGGCGCCGCGCCCGAGGCCGAGTGCCTGATCATCGGCCCCACCGACCGCCTCGACCCATCCAAAGGACCGCAGGCACTGGCGCCCTCGATGGCGCTCTCCAACGCGACGATCCGCCAGGTGGCGCGCGACGCTGGATGCGCGTTCTGGTCTTCGCGGCGGGCCATGGGCGGGACGCGCTCGATGTTGCGCTGGCAGGAGGCGACCCCTCCGCTCGGACACCGCGACGGCGTCCACCTGACCCCCAAGGGCTACGAGATCCTCTCCACCGCCCTGACCGACGCCCTCCTCGACGAGTGGCGCGCGCACCAAAAACGCGCCCAGGCCAGCGCCAAGACAACGCCCTGACCAACACTTCGCGCTTTGGGTGAACGCCTCGGCGACGCCCTTTCCAGGACCCCTCCCCGGCCATGTTCGACACCTCCCTCGCCGCGCTGCCGCTCTGGTTTTGGGCCGCCACCGCCTTCCTCATGGCCGCCTGCATCGGCAGCTTCCTCAACGTCGTCGTGGCCCGCGTGCCGCGCGAAGAGTCCATCGTCTGGCCGGGTTCGCACTGCTTCACCTGCGGCGCCCCCATCGCCGCGCGACACAACCTGCCGATCCTCTCCTGGTTCCTGCTGCGCGGGCGCTGTCACGACTGCAAGGCGCCCTTCTCCATCCGCTACGCCCTGGTCGAGCTGGCCTTTGCCTCCCTCTGCTGCCTGGCCATCGTCCGCCACGGAGGCCCGACGCTCGCCGCGTTCGAGGAATGCGCGCTTCTGGCCCTGCTCATCACGCTGGCCTGCATCGATCTCGACACCTGGCTCTTGCCGCACAGCGTGACCATCCCGGGCATCGCCATCGGCCTCGCCTTTGCCCTGCCGCTCGGCTCGGACATCTTCCTCAACCGCCTTTTGGCCGCGGGCATCGGCTACGCGGTGCTCTTCGTCGGCGCGCTCATCGGCGAACGGGTGCTCGGCAAGGAGGCGATGGGCGGCGGCGACTTTGTCCTCTTCGCCCTCATCGGCGCCTTCCTCGGAACGCGCGCGCTTTTGCCGGTCATCTTCCTCGCCTCGCTTCAGGGGGCGGCCGTTGGCATCGCGCTGATTGCCCACAAACGCGCGGCAGGCCTTTCGACGGACGACGAAGACACCAACGACGGCGCGGACGGCGAATCGGCGGAAACCTCCACCAAAAACGAGACTGAAAACGCGGCGGAAACAGAGCAGGGCGCCGCGGCGATCGCGCTCACGCCTCAGGCAGAGCACAACCCGCTGAGCATCAGCGCCAAGATCCCCGACGACGGGTGGGAGCCCGATCCCCACGCCATCCCCTTCGGCCCCTTCCTCGCTCTGGGCGCGGCGGAGGTCCTCTACTTCTCCCGCCTGCCCGACATCCTCTTCCCCTGGATCCCCTAGGCCCGGCGGCCAACGCCGCCAGACGACCCGCTCCGAAAGGCCCCCATGCCCTCCCAGTTCGCAATCACCTACCGCTTCCACCTCTCCGAGGGCGCGCCCGTCGAATGCACCGTCTCGCTCGACCCACGCACGATGCGCATTCAAACGCCGCTGCCAGCCACGCTCCCCGCCTGGACCGCCCTCGGCTACGAGCGCTGCCCCAACTGCACGCTCGACAGCGACGAACACCCCTGCTGCCCGACCGCCGCCCACATCGTCGCCCCCATCAAGCTCTTCTCGCAGATCCCCTCGTTCGCCCAGGCGCGCGTCGAGTGCGTGACCGCCGAGCGCACGAGCTTCAAGGACTGCACGGTGGCCGAGGGCCTCAGCTCGCTCTACGGCATCTACATGACGGGCAGCGGCTGTCCGGTCCTCAAAGTGCTGCGCCCCCTGGTCCGCTACCACCTGCCCTTCGCCACGCGCGACGAGACGGTCTACCGCGCGGCGTCGCTCTGGCTGCTCGGCCAATACCTTCGCGAGTTCAACGAGAACGAGACGATCGACTTTTCGCTGCGCAAGCTCTCGGCGCACTACCGAGAAATCGGCGAGGTCAACGCTGCCTTCGCGCGCCGCATCCAGTCAGCGGTGGCCCTCGACGCCAGCCTCAACGCCATCGTTCAGCTCGACTACTTCGCCCAGTCGTCGACCAACTTCATCGAGAACGGGTTGAAGGATCTGCGCGCCATGTTCTCGGCCTGGCACGACTGAGGCGCGTCCCGATTTCACGCGGTTGGCCGAGGGGCATTCGCCCGTTTGACGCGGATGTCGCGCGCCGAATTCGACGCATCGCGTGACTCATCGCGCGTTCAGATCGAACGAGGAGTGACTGAATGGCTCAAGCATTTGACGTGGTGGTGGTTGGCGCTGGTCCCGGTGGCTATGTGGCGGCCCTGCGCGCGGCGCGAAACGGACTCAAGGTCGCGCTCGTCGAGAGGGAAAAACGCCTCGGTGGCACCTGCCTTTTGCGCGGTTGCATCCCGACCAAAACCCTCCTCGAAACGGCGCGCCGACTCGACGAAACGCGCCACGCCGCCGACTTCGGCATCGATCTTGTCCAGGCGCCCACCGCCGATCTCGCGCGCGTCGTCCGCCGAAAGGATCGCGTCGTCGCCAAGCTGGCCGCTGGCATCGCCGGGCTGTGCCGCCGGGCCTGTGTCACCGTGATTCAGGGCGCCGCCCGACTGACCTCGCCCCACGACCTCCGCGTGACCCTGTCCGACGGCGCCGAAGAGTCGATCACGGCCCGCCACATCATCCTCGCCACCGGTTCCTCGGTGCGCGACCTCGCGGGACTGACGCCAGACCACCGACGCATCCTCACCAGCGACTCGGCCCTCGCGCTCACCTCGCTGCCGCCAAAACTCCTCGTCCTCGGATCGGGCGCCGTTGGTTCCGAATTCGCCTCGCTCTTCCGAAGCCTGGGATCCGAAGTCACCGTCGTCGAGCTCATGGAGCGCCTGCTGCCGCTGGAGGACGAAGAGGTCTCGCGTGAAATCGAACGCGCCTTCCGCCGTCGCGGCATCGACTGCCTCACCTCGACGCGTCTCGAATCAGCCGAGCTCACCGATTCGGGCGTGCGCGCGCGCCTGCGCACCGGGGATGAAGACAGGACCATCGACGTCGACGCCCTGCTCGTCGCCATCGGCCGCGCCCCCAATTCCAGCGACCTGGGACTCGAATCGATCGGCATCACGCCCGACGCGCGCGGCCTCATTCCAGTCGACGCGTCCATGCGGACCCAGGCGCCGAGCGTCTTCGCCATCGGCGATCTCGTCGACTCGCCAGCACTGGCCCATGTGGCCTCGCACGAAGGTCGCATCGCCGCCGACGCCATCGCCGGCAAACCCACGCGCCCCCTCGATCGCGATCGCGTTCCAAGCGCCGTCTACACCTGCCCAGAGGTCGCCTCTATCGGCCTGACCGAAGCCGTGGCCCACTCGCGCGGCATCGGCACCCGCGTCGGCAAATTCCCCTTCGCCGCCAGCGGCAAGGCCAGCGTCCAGGGCGAGAGCGCGGGCTTTGTCAAACTCGTCGCCGACGAGAGGAACGGACGCCTCCTCGGCGCGCAAATCGTCGGGCCGCACGCCACCGAACTCATCGGCGAGATGTGCGCGGCACTGACCACCGGCGCGACGCTGGACGCCATCGCCGAGACCATCCACCCGCACCCCACGCTGAGCGAAACCGTCGCCGAGGCCGCGCTCGTCGCCTTGGGAACGCCACTGCACATCTGAACGTGGCGCCGTGAGCGCGCGGGCGCGACTAGGCCCTTGGTCCCACGAGCTCGATGCCGAGCCGCTGCGCGATCTCGAAGATGCGGCTGTCCCGATAGAACTCGCCAAAGACGATGCGCCTGAGCCCGGCGTTGGCGATCAGCTTGAAGCAGGGCCAGCAGGGACTGGCGGTGATGTAGATGTCGCCGCCCTCGATGGAGACGCCGTTTTTGGCCGCCTGGATGATCGCGTTGGCCTCGGCGTGAATGGTGGCGACGCAGTGGCCGTCCTCCATCATGTGGCCCACCTCGTCGCAGTGCGGCAGGCCGCGAATCGAGCCGTTGTAGCCAGTCGAGAGGATGGTGCGGTCGCGGACGATGACGGCGCCGACGTGCTTGCGATCGCAGGTCGCGCGTGAGGCCACCACCTCGGCGATGCGCATGAAATAGTCGTCCCAATTCCTGTCGCTCTGCATCGCTTCGCTCCCGAAGATGGCGACTCGATGGGGGGGCGAGCCGCTCGGCGCCAGAGGCCTTAGCTTGGCGGGTGAAGAGGGCCGCGCGTGAAAGCGCATTTCGCCTGGTCGGTAAAGGCCGCGCGGCAGAGCGATTCGGGAAGGGGGAAGCGATGGGCTGGGCGCTGGTGGCCGTTCTCGTGTTTGTCGCGGCCGACGCTGTCGACGCGGGGACGTGGCGCGAGATCACGGGGACGATTCGGCGGATCGATCACCAGAAGAAGGTGATCGCCATCGATGTGGCGCGCGAGGAACCGCTCGTCCTCCAGGTCGATCCGGCGACGACCATTCTCATCGACGGCCAAATCTCGGCGCTCGATGAACTGACGCGGGGCAGCCAGGCGCGGGCGTCTTTTCGCGAGGGGAAGTCACAGTGCCGCGCGCAGTGGATCGAGGTCCAGCGCGAGCGAACAGAGCGGGAACCGCCGAGCGACCCGCGCGCCAAATCGCCACTGCCCCGACCCGCCAACGATCAGCCCAGGCCCGCGCGCTGACATCGACGGGCCATCGCCTCACGGCGCCGCAGGTGTTCCAGGCGTCTTGGCCGCAGCGTTCGCCGACTCTTCGCCTGCGCTCGCTGGCGACGCCGCCACCAGTCGCGCCTCCGCCAAAGAGATCGTCGCCGCCAGATGCCGTCCCGAAGGCCAGCTCGACCACTCGTCGGGCAGGATTCGATCGAGGAGCACGCGCCGATCCAAACGGATGATCAGCCGAACCTGCGGAGCGATGTCGGCACGCGCGCGATCGATCCAGATCTCGATGGCGCCGGACGTGTCCGCCGGAATGACCGCGCGCGAGGTGTAGCCATCCGACGAAAGCGCGCACCACGGACGCGGCGAAGCGAACGCGCAAGTTTCGACACCGCTGGCCGAGGGCGAAGTGGCTTCCCGGCGACGCGTGACACTGAGCGAGAGCCCGCGCGCCCCCTCTGGCTCCTCCTCGACGAGCTCGATCTCGTAGTCGGGCACACCGGCGCTGAAATCGATCTGGCGGCGGCTCGTCAGACCATCGACGCGGGAAGCGGTCACTCCCAGGCGGAACAGGCCCTCGGCGCGGATGGGCAGGCGAACCTGGAGATCGTCGACGCGTTCCATGGCGCCCTTCACGGAGGCGACGTTCATTTGCTCGATTTCATTTTTAGACGGCCGTGCAGAAACGTTGTCGGACACGGCCTCCCGATCGTTTTTAGACGGCTGTGCAGGAATGTTTTCGGGCGAGGCCAACAGCTCGAAATCAATCCGCGCTCCCGGCTCGCTCTGCGCCGCGCAGATCACCGAGTCACCGACGCGCGGCAGGGGCATCAGGCCCTCGTTCTGGTAGGGCGCGACCGGATGTTCGACGCGGCAGCTCAGCTCAAGCGCGGGCGGGTTGAGGCAGCTCTGGGCGCGATTCTGGCGCACGGCAAAGCGCACCTCGCCCTGATGTCGCGGCACGGCGACGAGGGCGGCGGGATAGGTCGCCCCTGGCGGAAACGGGCAACCCGACGCGGGCAGGCGCTCCTCGACGGCGACGTGGAGCGTGTCCTTCTCCCTGGTGATCCGCTCAAAGGCGATGGCGTGCCCGATCGATGGCCGCTCTCCGGAAAAGGCGACGAGGATCATCTCGCGCGAAAAATCGATGGTCGGGACCGGGATCGAGGCGGGCCACAGCGAGAGCCACTCAGCGCGCGTGCGAATGACATGAAAGCCGCGTTTGCGCGCGCCCGGATGATTGGAAAAAGCGCGAGAGGGCCGCACGGCGACGGCCGGCAGACTCAGACGGCGCGACGACGCATCGACGACGCGAATCTGATTGGGCGCTGGACAGCCCGTGACGAGAAACGCGGCGAGGGCGAGCGACAGGGGGATCGCGCCCAGTCTGCGACGCCGAAAAAAAGGAGGGTGGGTCATCGTTCGCGGACGGCGCGCCAAAAAAGAAAAGCCCGGCTCGCTGGAGTCGGGCTTTCCGAGTGGGGTGGTCGAACACACGAGAGGTTTCGCTACCGTTGCTTCCTTCCGGACCTGGCGGGGTTCACGGCCCCCCGTTGCCCGACCATAAACGCGATGAGAGGCGCCCAGTCGCCAAGGCGCCTCAAAAACGGCGCGGCCCTCTAGCAGGGCGATCCCGGTGCGCCAAGGCTTTTTTGGCCCCCCAAATGGGCCTCTTGACAGGCCTGAAATCGACGTTCCCGCCCCCCGGAAAGCGGCTTGCGGCGCCTCCCCCCCAGCCCTAAAGCGCGCGCGCCATGAACTACCTGCAAGCCGTCGTCCTCGGGCTCGTCCAGGGATTGACCGAGTTTCTGCCCATCAGCTCGACCGCCCACCTGCGCATCGTTCCGGCGCTCTTTGGCTGGCGCGATCCGGGGTCGGCCTTCTCGGCGATCATCCAGATCGGCACCACCGCCGCCGTCATCGCCTACTTCGCGCGCGACCTCTGGGCGATCCTGCGCGACAGCGTGCTCGGCCTCGTCCACCGCAAACCCTTCGAGACGGCCAACGCGCGCCTCGGCTGGTTCATCGTCCTCGGCACCATCCCCATCGGCGTGGCTGGGCTCGCGCTCAAGGACTTCATCGAAGGCCCCTTTCGCTCGCTCTACGTCATCGCCGCCGCCGCCATTGGACTGGCGCTCCTTCTGCTCCTCGCGGAACGACGCGCGCGCCACGACCGCCCCATCGACGCGCTTCGGCTGCGCGACGCGATCCTCATCGGTGTTGCCCAGGCGTTCGCGCTCATCCCGGGCGCCTCGCGTTCGGGCGTGACACTGACCGCCGGACTCTTTGCCGGACTCACGCGCGAAGCCGCCGCCCGCTACTCGTTCCTGCTCTCGGTTCCCGCCACCCTGGCCGCTGGCCTCTTCGAACTGCGCCACCTCATGGGCGACACCCCGGCGCTGGACGCAGGCCCTCTGGCCGTGGGCACGATTTCCGCCTTTGTCTTCGGACTGGCCGCCATCGCCTGGATGCTGAAATTCCTGCGCACGCACACGACGAAGGCCTTCATCGCCTACCGCGTCGCCCTTGGCGTCCTCATCCTGGCGCTCGTCGGCGCGGGCGTCGTCTCGCCCTTCGAGAGCTGAAAACGCCCGTCGCGCCTCGTCTCAATCTGCCGCGAGCAAGGCCTCGACGCGCTCCCGCCAGCCCGGGCCGTGAATGACGCGGCCGATAAAGGCGGATCGAAGCGCCGACAGCGCGGGCACATGGCGCAGCGCGAGTCGCAAAGTCTGATGGCGTGGCTGCCGAATCGCCTCGTCGCTCAGGTGGATGGGCGAGCGGCGAAATCCCAGGGCGACGAGATCTCGGGCCACCTCGATCACCCGCGTTCGCGCCAAGGCGGCGAGCTCGTCGAAAGGCAGCGACGCGTAGCGGGCGCGGGCGGCGATGCGGAAGAGATACGTCGCGCGGCCCGTGCGGCTGGCGACCTCGACGGCGATGGCATTGCCGGGCAGCGTTCGGTCGGCGGCGGCGATGGGAAAGAGGAAAAACGCGAGGTGATCCCCGAGGTGGACGCGCCCCGCGGCCAGATCTGTGTCGTCGTCATCACCACCGTCGGTGTCGAGGTTGAACAGGCCGTGAACCTCCTTGAAGGCCAGCGCCTGTTCGCCAGCGAGTGAGCGCGAATCGAGGAAGCGCACCGAATCCACGAGCTCTGGCGCCAGGACCGCCTGTGTCAGTCGGTCGAAGAGGCCTGGAACGACGCCGTCGATGTCGCGCCTGATCGCGGGAACGCCATCGGGGAGCAGGGCCGCGAGCTGTCGCGTCTGTCCAAAAGAAAGCCCGGGCGCGAGGGAGCCGAGCGCGTCGCCAACACGACCGCGCAACTGGGAGAGGCGTTCCTCCAGGAGCGAGAAAAAAGCCTGTGTGGCCCGTCCCAGCTTGCCGACGCTCACCCGCCCGCCATCGCGCAGCTCAAGATCAACGGCGTAGCGGTCCTCGTTGAACGACGCGCGCGCCACCTCGCCGAGAGCGATGGCAAAGGGCACGTGCTCGCGCGGAAAGGCGGACAGTCGCGTTCGATACAGGCGCACTTCGGCCGCACCGGATATATCCGCCGCCTTCACCCATCCCTCAAAGCGCTCGCCGCCCTCGGCCTCGTCCAAAAACAGCGCCCTGTTCTGAAAATCGCGCAGCCGCTCGGAGAGAAGTCCAAACGCCTCGTCAAAGCGCCGCCCCAACATCGAGAACTCCAGGCGCGTGCCGCCTTCGAGCGCGAGGCCAAAGCGCAATTCGTCCGGCAAGAGGAAGTCGACCTCGGCAAAGTCGACCGTCGAAGGCGCGCCCGACGCAGGCTGGATGCCAACAGCGTCCCCGCAGATCTCGAAGGTGGCCTGAAATCGTTCACACTCGCGGCCATCGGCGGTGAGCAGGCGGAGGCGGGCATCGAAGGGCACGCGGGCGGTCATGGCGGGACTCCTTGGACAAGGCAGGGGCACAAAAAAGCCCCGGCAGTGGGAGCGCCGGGGCGGGGTGAAGGGTCAAAGGTCAAGTCGGACGCGCGACAGGACGCCTCAGAGCTTGGCTTCCGCGTCGAGGACGAGGCTGACGAGCGGGGTGAGCTCGCGGCCTGCCAGGTCGGTGACGAGCACGGTGAACCAATTGTTCTTCTTCCACAGCACGACGTTGAAGCCGTTCATGTTGGCGACGCGCAGCTCGCGGTTGAGGGCGCGCATCGTGCCCATCGTGCTCGGGTCAAACGACTTGTTCACCGGGACGAGGAAGATGCTGAAGCGCCGGTTCTCGTCGACATCCATTCGGTAGAGCGTCGTCGAGACCTTGTGCGGGCCGATCGTCGAGATGGCCGTTCCCACCGTGTTGGCGCGCGGCAGGAGATTCAGCGTCGGGCGCTCGGGCGGGAAGTTCTCGTTGATCAACATCATCCCCAGCTGATCGGGCGGCGTCAGTTCGAGCATTCCCTCGATGGCGTTGGCGTGGATGGCCACGACCTGAGTCGGGATGTCGAAGGTCTCGATGCTGTTCGCGGCGACCTGCTGCTTGTGCTTCAGGATGATCTGATGACCGGCCAGGAGAAACGCCGCCAGGACGGCCAACCCAATGACGATTTTGAGGAACGATTTCATGGCGGCGGAAACAACTCGATGCAATTTCGCTCGTCAAGGCGTCCTCGGGAGGCACTGGTCAGGCGTCCGATGAGAACGGCGGCGCCTCGCGTCCACGCCTTTCCCCGCTCTCTGCCCCGGCACGCTTTGTTCTGGATTTTTGCGGCCAGGCATCGCCTAGGCGCGGCCATGAAATTCCAACGCCTCATCCTCGCTTCCGCCTCGCCCCGCCGACTGGCGCTCCTCACCCAGCTCGGCCTCTCGCCCATCGTCGAACCGCCCGCCATCGATGAGCGCCCGCTGCCCGGAGAAGACGCCCGTTCGCTCGCCGCGCGCCTGGCCCGCATGAAGGGATCCGCCATCGCCGCGCGCGCCGCCCACCGAGACGCCGTTGTCCTGGCCGCCGACACCGTGGTCGCGCTCGACGGCGAACTGCTCGGCAAACCATCCTCTCCCGAAGACGCCATGCGCATGCTGCGAACGCTCTCTGGCCGAACGCACAGCGTGATCAGCGGACTCTTCGTCGCCAGCCCGCGCCACATGGAAACGCTGGCCGTCGAGACGCGCGTCCGATTCCGCGCCCTGAGCGAGTCCCAAATCCGCTGGTACGCCGCCACCGACGAGCCGCTCGACAAGGCCGGCTCCTACGCCATCCAGGGCATCGGCGGCGCCTTCGTCGAATCGATCGAGGGCAGCCACTCCAACGTCATCGGCCTGCCGCTCGCCGAGGCATTGGCCGCGCTCGAACGCGCCGGACTCGTCCTGCCCTGGTGAACGCCGCCGCGGCCAGACTCAGCGCGCCGGGCCAATCCAAGGCGAGAGCACCATCGCCCGCCCTTCCTCCTCCAACATGAAGAGGATGAGCTGCGCGTCTAGTTCGCCGAGGAGCTTGTCAAAGACAGCGTTCTCGCGCCTCTCCGGCCACAGGGCTCGGACGCGCTCGCCAAATCCCGGACCGCCGAGGACCTCCACATCGATTTCCTCGTCCGTCAGCCGCGCCAGTTCCTGCGCCCGGGCGATGGCCTGCTCCAGACCGCCAAACTTGTCGACGAGCCCCTTTTCTCTGGCCGCGCTGCCGCCCCAGACCCGCCCCTGGGCCACCGCCTCGATCTGGCCGCGCTCCATGCCGCGCCCCTCGGCCACGCGATCGATGAAGAGGTTGTAGGTCTCGTCGATGGCGCGCGTGAGCTCGCCCTTTTCCTCGTCGGTCCAAGTGCGCACGAGCGAAGTCAAATCAGCGCTCTCGCCGCGCTTGAGGATGACCTCGTTCACGCCCAGCGTGTGCAGCAGCTTCCCGAAGCTCGGCTTGATCATGAAGACGCCGATCGAGCCGGTCAGGGTGGAGGGCGAGGCGAAGATCTCGTTGCCAGCGGAGGCGATGTAGTAGCCGCCCGAGGCAGCCACGTTGCCCAGCGAGACGACGACCGGTTTTTTCTGCGCGACGAGACGGACCGCCCGCCAGATGAGGTCGCTGGCCAGGCTGCTGCCACCGCCAGAATCGATGGCCAACACGAGCGCCTCGTAGCTGTCGTCCGCGAGCGCCACCTGAAGCGCCTGGAGGACCGTGGCCGCCCCAGTCTGCCGTCCGCTCAGGGGACCACCCACGCTGGCACCGGCCGTGATCAGGCCATCGACGCGAACGAGGGCGATCTTGGGTCGCGTTCCCCACAGACGCGGCACTGCGAGCGCGTCTGGCAGGCCATCGATGAGGCCGACGCGCCGCCCCTCCAGCTCCCCGAGTTTGGCGACGAGCTGATCGCTGAAGATGACCTCGTCCACGAGACCGGCTTTTTGCGCGGCGTTGGCGCCGAGGATGCCCTGGTTGAGCAATTCGTAAGCGCGCTCCTCGTCGAGCTTGCGCGCCTTGGCCAGCGTCGCGGCGTAGCGCGGGTAGATCTCGTTGAGCCAGGCCATCAGCTGGACGCGGTCGGCGTCCGACATCTCGCCGCTGGAGAACTCGTCCGGCGCCGTCTTGTATTGGCCGACGCGCACGACGTCGATGTGGATGCCCAAGCGGTGCAGCAGGCGCCCCATGAAGGTCGAAGAGACGCTGAAGCCATTGACGAGCAGGTTGGCCGCCGGGACGGCGTAGATGCGGTCGCTCGCCAGGGCCACGAGGTAGTCCGGATCTTCGGCGCCGATGAGCAGGCTGACGACCTTCTTGCCGCGCTTTTTCAGATCGATGAGCGCCTCGTGCAGCGCCTCGGCCCGCGCCAGACCGAGCGCCCCACCGCCTTCCAGCTTGATCACGACGCCGGGAATGTCCTCGTCGTCGCCGACGCGCCGCAGCATCGCCATCAAGTCGAGCCACGGATCGCCGCGATGGAAGAGGGTGGAGAGTCCCGTCTGCCCCCCCAGGACGCGCTCAAGATCGATGAGCACGTAGCTTTTGAGCGCGATGTCGAGTCCGCGTTGGCGTTCGCTCGTCAGGCGCAGCCAGGCCTGATGGCTGGCGACTTTGGTCTCGTCGAACTGGGCCCCGAGCGCGTAACCGCCCGCCACATAAGGCACGCGCAATTCGAGGCCGATCTGTCCGGCGAGTTCTTCGCCCTGAAAGTCGGTGGAAAAACCGGCGAGCAACAGCAGCCCCTCAATCACTTCGCCGCGCACTGCGATGTCGATGTTGGAGCGCTCAAAGGGCGTCAGGTCGTCGAAGCGCCAGTCCACCGCGATCTCGACGCGATCGGTGAAGGGACGAAAGCCGACGCCGAGGTCGAAGCGACGCGCGATCCGTCGACCGCCAAACTCGGGCGCGTTGAGGTCGAACGCCGCGGCGCCAAAGGCGAAGTAGCGCCAGGGGCGGACCGTGAGCCCGACATCCCAGGTGATCATCCGGTCGAGCACGCGGCTCTCGTTCGACGAGAAGAGATTGAGGCTGGTGCCGATCGAGATGAGCTCGTTGCCCAGCGCCAGCGTCCAGGCCGTCTTGCGGTGGTTGGGCAGGATGTCGCCGTAGCGCATCCAGTGGGTGGAGAAGCCGAGCGTCACAGGCCCGGCGCCCGCCGCGAGAAAGAGCGCGTCGGCGATGCGATCGAGCGGCACGTCGCGCTCATGCAGATAACCGAGCGAGAGCCCCTTCAGGCCGCCCAGCCCCGCCGGATTGATGCCCGGCGCCATCACGTCGTCGGCAATCGCGGCGCCTGTCGGTGGAACGGGCGCGCCTTCGGTCAGCGTCGCCTGGCGAACAGCGCTCACCTGGGCGAGCGCGGGCACAGAGAGAAGGAGGGCAAGCGTCAGAAGCGCGACACGGACAAGAGAGAGACGAGGCATGGGCCATCCTTGGTCAAAAGAGAGCTGCCTCGGATCTGGACGCCCTCGCCGCGTTCGGCCAGCGCGCGAACGCGATTCATTCCGGGGGAGACACGCCCACTCGATGCACCGCTCACACGCCCGACGCCGACGCTCCGGCCCTGCCTCCACCTTCCGCCAGACGCGCGCTTCACCGCTCAGTTCATGATCGACGGCTTGGGCGGCTCCGGCAGCTTGTCCACGTCGATTTGGATGAGCGGCCCCGCCGTCGTTCCCGAGCGCTTCGCCGCTCAGTTCATGATCGACGGCTTGGGCGGCTCCGGCAGCTTGTCCACGTCGATGACGCCGTAGCTCTTCTCGTAGCGCGCCAAATTTTCCTGCATGGCCGCGATCAGGCGCTTGAAGTGCAGCGGGCTGGTGATGACGCGCGAGCGAATCTTCCCCTTGGGCTGCTGCGGCTGCATGAAGATGAAGTCGAGGACGAACTCGCCCGGCGAATGGTTGACGATCGCCAGATTCGAATACGCGCCCTGCGCGGTCTGGTCGTCGATCTCGATGCGGAACTGGATCTCCTGCGGTGCTGGCTTGGTCGGCTCGCTCATGTCGTCCTCCAGAGGATGTCGGGCGCTCAGGCCCAAAAAAAGGCGCGGCCCTATAGCCGGTCCCCCTCGCGCTGCGGGCTTTTTTCCAAGGTGCGGCGGCCCAGGCGACAGACGGCGCACCAGAGCGAATTTCTGCCAATAGGCCTTCCCTTTCGCGGCCAGTCGACTCACGGCGGACGCGCCTCAGACAAGCGACACCGCCCCTCCCAAACCCAAACACGCCCCAGCGGAGACAGCCCATGGCGCACCTCTTGCCCACCCTCATCATCGGCGCGGCGCTCACCCAGGCCGCGACCATCGCCCCAACGCCCGCGACGCCCGCCTCCCCGCTCGCCAACGCGCCGACCGAGACACCCGCGCCCACGTCCCCTGCCGCTGACAAGCCCGCGCCCGCCGCCCCCTCCAACGACGATCTCGCCAACTGGCGGCAGCTGGCAGCCCAAGGCGCCTGGGACGATCTCTATCTGGCGACGGCTGCGGCTAGTCCCGAACGCCACTCGGCCACCGCGCGCGCCGAGATCAGCGCTCTCCTGCTGAAAGGCGCCGCCGCCTCCGAGTCCGACCGCGTCATCGCCCTCTCGCTCGCCGAAACAGCCCTGCGCTTCGAGGAAAGCGCCGAAGCCCTGACATTGGCGGCGACCCACGCGCTCGCGCTCGGCGATCAGGCGACCGCCAGCCAACACCTCGAACGCGCCCTGGCCCGTCGCCCCGACGACGCGCGGATCAAGCTCCTCAGGGCCCACCTCGCGCGCGCCCAACGCGACTGGACGACAGCCGAGCGCCTCTATTCGGAAATCAGCGCCCAAAGTCCCGAACACGCCGAAGCCCAGGCCGCCCTCCAATCGCTCGCCACAGACCGCGCCGCCGACGAAGAACGTGCCGCCGAAGGCGCCAGACGCGACCTGTTGCGCCGCCGCGTCGAGGCCGAAGCCATGGTCGCCGCCATGCCGGTCAGCGAATTCGACCTCTGTCGCACCCACACCGTGGCCGCCTGCGAAGCCATCGCCGCCTGCAAACAAATCTCGGCCAACTGCTCCCTCCTCGTCGACACCTGCCCCGCCTCGCGCCTCGACAGCGGCATGCCACGCGATCGCCTGAACGCCTGCGCCGAAGCCCTCGCCAAAATCGACTGCGCCACCCGCCAACAAGCGCTCGCCACACTCACGGGCGACACCTGCCGCGGCCTCAAACTGCGCAGCGACAAACGGTTACTGCCCGAGGGCGCAGACAGCGCCGACGCCCCCAAAGACAGCCTTTCCGGCGCAGGACACCATGGCGGCGACTTGAGGCGCATCCTTCAGGAAGCGGCGCGCCAGGGATTCTAAAAACGCGAATACATTTATTTATATATTTGGGCGCGTGGCGTTTGTTTCATGCCGTGCGCCTTTGTTTTGTCCAAACGCAATAAACAAAAAAACTCCCGCAAAAAAACAAACGCGGCACCAAAATAAATCACTTTTTTGCGCGATATTTATCAAAAGATACAATTTTATATTATTTTGGCGTTCTATCGCATGACATCGACCTTAAAACGCCGCGATCAATTCGCTAATTTTGCGCCAAAAACGCGAATTCGCCTGAAACACAAAACAACAGCGGGCGTTCAATTAACAAAAACAAAAAACCACTGAAACGCTTTTATGCCGCACAAAAATCGTCAAACAATTAATTTTATTAAAGGTGAAGAATTTCCGGACATCGACCTTGAAGCGGCTCGCCATCTGCCGCGGCGATAATTAATCCGCCTTTTTCGCTACTCCATAATCCAAAGAGCAAATCGAGCATTCGCCGCGCGGTTCCTGGGTCGAGGCCGGCGAGGGGATCGTCGGCGAGGAGGTAGCGCGGGCGGGCGACGATGGCGCGTGCCAGGCCGAGGCGTTTTTTCATGCCGCCCGAGAGTCGTTCGGGGAGTGTGCGCGCCTGTGCGTCTAGTCCCACAGAGGCGAGTGCCTGCATGGCGCGCTCTTTGGCTTCGGCGGCGGGGATGCCACGGCGGCGCAGGGGAAACATGACGTTGTCGAGGACATCCATCGAATCGAAGAGGGCATCGCTCTGGAAGATGAGTCCGAAGCGCAGGCGGACGCGGCGCAGGCTGTCGCGGTCGAGGCGTGCGAGATCTTCGCCGTCGACGAGCACGCGGCCAGAAGAGGGGCGCAAAAGGCCGACCATGGCGCGCATGAGCGTCGTCTTGCCGCTGCGAGAGGGGCCGACGATGGCCAGGTTGCCCTTGCCAAAGCGCCCCGAGAGGGGCCCGAGGACGCGGCGGCCTTCGAACGACACCTCCACCTCGTCGAGCTCGATCACGTCAGGGCTCCGCGGGCGCGAGGGGTGGCGGCTGGTCGCGAAAGACGCCGGGGGCACTCGTCGGCAAAAGCGCGCAACTCACGGCTCCTCGGAGGCGGGACGACCGGTGGCGGTTTCTGACGCTGGCGGGCGCGCGCTGGCGGCGGCAGACACGGCAGAGGACGCGGCGATCACGGCTGGGCGCGTGGGCGAGGTGGCGACGCGGCGCGGGCGGCGGGCGCTCAAAACGCGCGTCAGGCTCACCTTGAAGCTCTTGCCGCTGAAGAAGCTCCAGGCCAGGGCGATGCCGAAGAGCAGGCCAATGCCGAGGCAGGAGAGAAGCGCGGGCATGGGGATGCCGAGCACCGAGGCTTCGATCTTCGAGATGGAGAGGAAGATGCCGATGGTCAGGCCACAGGCGAGGAAGCCGAGGAAGATGATCACGCCGAGCCCTTTGAGGCTGTTGTTGATCTGGTTGAGCTCCTCGCTGGCGAGGTTGACCTTGAAGCGGCCGCTCTCGAGGTCGAGCAGGATTTGCGACAGCTGCATCGGCACGTCGCTGGAGAGCGTTTGCAGGCGGAGCAGCGCGCGCAGGCCCACGGCGCTGGCGTCGGAGCTCTCGTAACGGCCGAGGAGCATCTGCTTGGCGTAGGGCAGGATGGCCTGCTCGATGTTGAGGCGCGGGTTGAGGCGCTGCACCACGCCCTCGATGGTGACCGCAGAGCGGCAGAGGATGGCGTAATCCTTGGGGATGCGGACGTGGTGGCGGACGGCCAGGTTGAGGAGCTCGGGGATGAGCTGCCCGGCGTCGATGTGCTCCAGCGTCTTGGCCTGGGTGAGGTATTTGTCGAGGGCGGCCTGGATGTCGGACTTGAAGGCGACGAGGTCGGTCCGCTCGCCCGAGGCGCTGGCGACCCGGTAGATGAGGCGCGCCACGGTGTCGGCGTCCTTGAGGGCCACGGCCATCATCAGAAGGACGAGGTTTTCCTGCATCTGCGGGGTGAGGCGGCCGACGGCGCCCAGGTCGAGGATGCCGAGGTGGCCGTTGTCGAGCAGCAGCAGGTTGCCGGGGTGGGGATCGCCGTGAAACAGCCCGTCGACGAAGAGCTGGCGGAAGGCGTCGTCGACGATCAGCTGGCAGACGCGCTCACCCTCTTTGCGCGGCAGGTCGCATTCGCGCAGCTTGCGGCCGACGAGTCGCTCCATCGTCAGGACGATTGAGTTCGACAGCTCGGGATAGGGGCGCGGGACGGTGATCGAGGGGCGGTCGCGGTGGTGCCCGTAGAACTCGCTGAGGTTTTTCAGCTCATTGTCGAAGTCGAGCTCCTCCAGGATCGAGGTCTCGAAGGCGTCGACGATGTCGATCGGCGAGTAGACGGCGCTCTCCTCGAAGACGGCCTCGGCCATGCGCGCGAGCTTGTGCAGCAGATCGAGATCGGCGCGGATGGTGTCGGCGATGTGCGGGCGCTGCACCTTGACCACGACCTCGTGGCCGTCGAGCGTCACGGCGCGGTGGGCCTGGGCGATGGAGGCGGAAGCCAGCGGCGTCTCGTCAAAGGCGCTGAAGAGCGCGTCGAGGGGTTTGCCAAAGGAAGTTTCGATTTGGGCGCGAATGCGATCGAAGGGCTCGGGCGTCACGTCGTCCTGCAGGCGGGAGAGCTCCTGGATGTATTCGCGCGGCAACAGGTCGACGCGGGTCGAGAGGATCTGGCCGAATTTGATGAAGGTCGTGCCCAGCTCGTTCAGGAGGCACCGGAAGCGCTCTGGGGCGCTGCGCTGCGCGACTTCGGGGTTTTCCTGAACCGGCTCCTCGCGGCCGAGGATCTCCGAAAGCGCCTTGCGGTTGAGCTTGTCGCCAAGGCCGTGCCTCAGGGAGAGGCGCGCGATCTCGCGGATGCGCTTCATCTCTTGAATGGTCTGGAACATCGTCTTCGCGGGAATGAGGCCAGAGGGCGCGTCACTCGGCGGCCTGGAGTTTTTTGAGCGCCTCGCGGGCGCGCGCGTTGTTCGAGTCGTAGTCGAGCGAGCGTTCGAGGAAGGTCTCGGCCCGCGTCGCGTCGCGCTTCAGGAACGCCTCGCCCGCCTGCAGGTAGAGGTTGGAGAGCGCCTGACCCACGCGACGGCCGGGGACGCTGGAACGGCCCGACTTGTCGGCGGCGCAGATCTCCTCGTCGAGGGCGAAGGCCTCTTCGTAGTGCTGAATGGCCTCGGTGCCCTTCTTGAACGAGAAGGCCGCGCGCGCGGCGCCCTCTGACTTGCGAAATTCCCGCATCTGATTGGCCAGGTGGGCGACGCCAGAGGCTTCGGCGACCTCGATGGCCTGATCGACCTCGCCCTCCATGTAGAGCTTGCGGGCCTGGCGCTCGGCGCGGGCGCGATTCACTCGGGAGACCTGGCGGCGAGATTCCTCTTCCTGTTTGCGGGCGGAGAGTCGGCCGCTGCTCTCGCGATAGGTCGCGGCGGCGGAAGCGGGCGGGGGTGGCGGCGGGACCACCTTGGGCGCTGGCTGGGGAGAGGCTGGCGCAATCGGCGCTACCGGCGACGGGATGGGGGAGGCAGCTGCCGGCGGTGTCGCTGTCGTGGCCTGTGGCGTCGGGGCAGGCGAATCACTCGGCGGCGAGGAAGGCGGCGCGCCCGTCCGCGACGGTTGAGGCTGTGCCGCGCTGGAGGTGGGCGGCGCGGGGGTGTCACCAGTGCCAGAGCCCGTGTTGATGACGCCGAGTCGCGGCAGCACGTGGATGAAGAGAACCAGGCCAAAGGCTATGGCCAGCACAAAAGTGACCAGCCGCTTCACATAGAAGGCCAGGCCGCCACGCCCGTCCTCGTCGTCGAGAGGGTCGACGGCCCGCTTCTTCGGCTCCGGCGCGCGCTCGCGGACGCCATCGATGATCAGGCAGAGGACCGAATCGCCGATTTGAAGGCGATCACCGGCCCGCAACAGGGTGTCTTCGCGGATCTCCTCCTCGTTGACGTAGGTCCCGTTGTGGCTTCCCGCGTCGCGCAGGACGATCGCGTCCGACTGCCGAAAGATCGTGGCGTGGTGGCGGCTGGCGGCCTCGTTGTCGACGCGAAAGTCCGAATCGCTGGAGCGCCCCAGACGCGTCGCTCCCTCGGGGATGTCCTGACGCGCGCCCTTGCCCGGTCCGGCGATGATTTCCAGCTGGACGCGCACTGGCCGGGAGCTGAGCGCCGACGCCTGCCTGCCTGTCTGTCGCGAAGGTGCCATGAGTGCCTCTGTTGGGATGGCGCGACGCCTCTCGAACGCCGTGGGCCGCCAAAGAACCACCTGCCCGGCGGCGCCATTCGAAAAGAACGCGTCTGGCCCGTCCTGCTGTGCCGCCAGTCACCTCGGGCAGCGTGCCGTCAGCGGTTTGAGTCGACCGCCTCGGGCAGCTCAACTTCCGCGAGTTCGTAAAGCCTGCACCTGTTTTGGACGTGGAGTGTGTGGCCAATCAGCGTGACGATGCCCGATCGCTTGAGGTCGCCGACGATCGAGGAGACGAACGTGCGCACCGAGCCGATGTATTCGGCCAAATCCTGTTGCGTCATCCCCGAGAGCGCGATCGCGCCTGTGGTGGGATGGGGAACACCAAAGCGCTCACAGAGATCGACAAGCGCCCACATCAGCCGCGAGGGGACATCGCGCGTGGTGAGCCGACTCATGCGCTGTCGCTGGTGGCAAACGCGCTCGTGCTGCGCCTGGCAGACTTCCTGCGCAAATTTGGAGCGCGCGCCCAGAAGCGTCTGAAAAGTCGCCGCGTCGAGCGTCCATATCTCCGAGCCCGCATCGACATAGGCCGACTCCGCTCCCCTGATGGCCGAGTGGACGCTCAGGTTGCCGAAGAAATCACCCGGCCCGAGGAGATCGACCAGTGCCTCGCCGCGCGCCTCGATCCGCGAGCGCAACCGAACGCGGCCTCGACCGATAAAGTGGACCTCAGAGCAGAGTTCCCCCGCTCTTTGAATGAGGCTGTTCTCCTGGTGGCGTTTAATCCTGAAGTAATCCTGCAATTCGGTGGTCGCCGGCCTGTTGGCGATGAGACGCCGGTCTTTAAGATTCTTCAGCTCCAAGCGAGAGAGCTCTTCGGGCGAGAGGTCATCCAGCGAACGGGCAAACATCTGGGCAGGGACTCCTTGTACTGCGGATTTCAGGACAGGCGCGCGAATGAATGGGGGCAAATCAATGATTTGGCGCGCGCGTAATAAAAAAACGGCGATTTATTGATTCGTGAATCGACAAATTACTTTTTGGGAAAATCATAAATCTGTTCCGGAGAGATATTCCTGTAACGCCCGAATTTGAGGTGCATTTTCGAGAGCGACCAGACAAAGGCGCGCCAATCAAAATCCGGTTCGTATTTTTTGCGACGTTTGATTTCGGCCAAAATCGCCTTTCGCACCACGCTCGGGTGAAAAATGACCGCGTCGGAGAGGACGCGCTTCTCGCCCATCGGCAAAAGGCGCGCTTCTAGGATGTCGCCCTTGGACAGGCCGATGAGCTGGCGACGCTCGAAGACCTCCACGTCGCGCTCGGTGAAGAGATCGCGCAGCCGCAGGCTTTCCTTGCCCAGCTTGCGCACCTCCCAGAGCGAGAGCCACGTCTGCAGAAACCCCTCGAAAAGCGGGGCGTCGTCCGGGCAGGCGAACTGTCCGCGAAGCCAGAAGCGCTCGGCGGGGGTGGCCGCGTCGTCCTCGATCTTCCAGTCGAAGACGTAGAAATCGCGGAAGGCGGCCATGCGCTGCTCGAACGAGTCGTCATCCTCGAAGACCTCGCCCGTCGCGCCGAAATAGACGGCCTTGGCCTTGAGCAGCTCGGGCATCAGGGAGGCGTCGCTCGCGAAGGCGAGCAGCTCGTCGAATTGGCTCTGCAGGATCACCATGGACCTCTCGAAGCGAGGCCTCGGGGCGGGGGCTCCGAAGCGAAAAAGGCGGCGGAATCTACGGATTTCACCATGGCCGCGCATCTGCGAATTTCACGATTCGGTCGGGGCGGGCGCAGCCATCCGGGAAGGCAAATCAGCCAAAAAAACGCCCCCGGATCGCGTGGATCCAGGGGCGCTGTCAGGTCAGGTGGGCAGAGGTGGGGTTACTTCCACGTGCAGCTGCCGAAATCGATCGATTTCTTCTTGCCCTGAACTTCCAGGGAGACGCGCAGGCGATCTTGCTTCATTTCGGGGTCCTCATGCGCGGAGGTGGTGTTCGAGTAGGTGACGCTGCCAGTGTAGCCCTGCTCCCAATTGAAGAAGCGCACCTTCTGGTGACAGATGGCGTTTGTCATCTCGAGGTTGCAGGGCTTGGCGGTCTCTTTATCGAACCAGCCGATCTGGATGCCAAAGCCAAAGCCGTCGAGGCCGATCTCGTCGAAGAGCTTGACGCTGAGCGTTCCGTTGATTGCTTCGACAGTGAACTCGTGATCGGCCTGAACCCGGTTGAGATTTCGGTCGGCGAAATAGGCCTCGAACATGTCAGTCGAGTCGAAGCCGTAACAGCCATCGATGGTGTCGTAGCGGCTGAAGACATTACCCGCTGTTGGATACTCGTAGAGGTTGGGACGGGCCGAGTTCTCATCGTCACGATCCATGCGTGCCGCCATGTAGACAGGAAAACCACTGTAGAGCACATGGGTAAACGTCCAGATGGTGGTGTCGGGGTCGTATTTGTTGTTGGGCGGGTCCCAGGAGCCGTCTTCATCCACGTCGACGTAGAGCTCGTCATAGTCCCGGACGCCGTTGTCGTTGGCGTCCACATAGGGTTCGCCCTGGTCGTAGTAGGCCTCGCCCGAGTCCCAGATGCCGTTGCCGTTGTCGTCGTGGAAGAACTCCTCGCCGCGCGCGTAGGCGATCAGCGTCACCAGGCCGTCGCGCGGGTTGCGGATCATGGCGCCTTCCGCAATCGAGGGCTCAGCAAGTCGCGCTATGGGCAACTGCTCGCCGTCGGCCGTCAGCGGTTCCACGTCGCGCGGCGCAGCAGGGCCGCCCCAGGTGTTGAAGTAAACGGTGGCCGCGCCTTCCTCGACGTTATCGCCGGTGGTCTCGTAGGGCATCGTCGTGGCGGCATTGGGGATGGAGCCGGCCTCGGTCTTGAACTGGATGGGCGTGGCGACGCCGATCGGGTTGCCGTAGCGGTCGGAGAGTTTGACCTTGCAGGAGAAGGTCGCGTCGATCGGCTGGTCGAGATAGGGCGTGATGAGGACCGTCTGGTTCACCGTCTCGCACATGAAGGTGAAGTTGCGGTTTGAGGGCGTGATGCCGCGGATGCCGATGTTGGGGCTGCGCGTCTGCACATCGTCGTTGACGACGGCGTGGACGTTGAAGACGCCGATGACCTTGCCCGTGGTGACGTTGGTCGAGACGAGGCCCTGCTCGTTGCTCACGCCTGAGACGGCGAAGGTCGTTCCCTGAGGCGGGTTGTTGATGTCGAAGGTGACGGGGACGTTGGCCACCGGGTTGCCCATGGAGTCGCGGACGATGAAGGTGACGAGCGCCTGCTCGTTGAAGCCCGAACCGCGGATGCCCATCAGCGTGCATTCCTCGCCGTTGCAGGTCGTCGAGTAGTGGCTGATCTGGTTGACGGTCACGAACTCGACCGTGTGCGACTCCTGGGTGCCGGACAGAGCGTGTTTGACCGTGATGGTGGCGACGCCCGTCTTCGGGTCTTGGTCATCAGCCGGCTCCTGCGACTGATCGAGCTGCGTGAAGCGCGCCTGGGACACCCCCTTGCCGTTGCCCTTCACCGTGACCGCCCGCTCCTTGGCGTCGGCGGTGTCGCTCATCGTCGTGAAGCCGCCGAGGTTGGTCGAGAATTCGAGATCCGCGAAGGGGATGATCTCGCCGGTCGCCGCGTTCTTGAGCGTCGCCGAGATGACGATCGAGTCGCCCACGCCGGAGAAAATGCTGGGGCGGTCGGAGGTGATCTCCAGGGCGTTGCCGGTGACCTCGATGTTGATCGAGCGGCTCAGCCCGTTTTCCATCAGCGTCGCCGTGATGACCGCGGTGCCCGTGCCGCTGGAGTTGAAGACCACGGTCGCGTTGCCTTCGCTGTCGGTGTTGGCCTCGACGGATTGCGTTCCAGCTTGCGTCTGCCCGACGAGCGATAGGGTGCCGAGATCGGTCGAGAAGGTGATCCGCTGGCCGGCGATGGCGTTGTCGTTGGCGTCGCGCAGGGTGGCGGTGACGTTCGTCGACTTGCCGCTGTAGAGCGTCTCGCTCTCCGCCCGCAGGGTCAGCTTTTGCGAGATCACCTGAATTTCGACCTTCGCGGTGGCGTTCGATTCCAGATGCTTCACCTCGACGATGGCCGTTCCCTGAGCGTCGTTGGCGTAGAAGCGCAGCTCGAACTCGCCCTCGCTGTTCGTCCTGCCCGTGAGCGTGGTGCTCTGAATGGCGCCGTCGTAGTTGGCCGACAGCTGGCCAAGCGTCGTCGAGAAGGTGAGCTCGGCGTTGGCGACGGGTTGGAACGAGTCGTCGCGCAGGGCGGCGATGAGGATGGCCGGGGTCGCGCTGCCCGAGAAGACTTCCGAATCAGAGGTGGTGATCGAGAGTCCGCGCGTGAGGAAGCTGACGGTGAGGGTGGTGCTGGCCGCGCTCGCGTCGTGGGCGATGGTGACGGTGGCGGTGCCTGCCTGGCCCTGTTCGTAGAGCGTGACGTAGGCCACGCCGTTGGTGTCGGTGATCGCGGTCGTCGTGTTGCCGCTGCCCGTCGTGCCGCTCGTGAAGCTTCCCAGCGTCGTGCTCAGGCGCAGCTGCTCTCCGGAGAGGGCGTTGCCGTCGTTGTCGGTCAGAGTGATTTCGAGGGTGGTCGACTCGCCGTTGCCGACAAACAGGCTGGGGGGCGAGGCCGTGGCCGAGAGGGCGTTGCGGACGAAGGCGACGTTGGCCGTGGCGCGCACATCCGAGGCGACGTGTTGGGCGGTGACCTGCGCCTCGCCGAGGGTGCTGTCCGGGTAGAGGCGGACTTTGGCGAAGCCTTGCTCATCGGTGAGGACCACGGGCGCGTTCTCAAATTCGGCGCCGTCCACGTCAGCGGAGAGCTGGCCGCGCGTCGTCGAGAACTGGATCTGCTGACCAGCCGAGTTCGCCGTGTTCATCGACTCGCCGAGCTGCGCGGTGAACACGATGTAGGCGTCCTTGTCCGGGTAGACCGTGTCCTTGGAGGCGCTCAGCTCAAGGGTGAACGCGAGGGGCGAGAGCTGGATCGACTTCTGCCGCTGCAGGTCGTTCCAGGTGGCGGTGATGCGCTGTTGTCCAACGCAGTCGAGGTGCAGGCGGGCGTCGCAGGCGTATTTGACCGAGGCGCTGCCGTTGCTCAGGTCGACCGTGTATTCGCTGCCGCCACCGTTGAAGCTGCCAGTGGCCGCCGAGAAGGTGACCTCGCCCAGGCCGGGCGAGCTGTCCGCGGCGGTCGCCGTCGCGACGATGTCGGCGGTGGTGCCGTCAGCCGGGATCGACGAGGGGGAGATGGCGAGTGAGAGGAAGGCGTCGCCGGCGTTCGATGTGTCGTCGCTGCAGGCAAAAAGGCCGAACGCGAGCACGGCGCAGGCGATGAAGCGAGCAATGCTTCGTTGGGTGCTCATGGTGTCTCCTTCTGGAGTTGGGGGATTGGGGCTGCGTTGGGTGGCGCCCTCTCAGGCGCGCAGGGAAGCGATGGCGGCCGCGTAGTCGCTTTGGCCAAAGACGTAGGAGCCGGCCACGAGCACGTTGGCCCCGGCCGAGAGGAGAAGCGAGGCGTTCTTGTCGCTGACGCCGCCGTCCACCTCGATGTCGATGGAGAGTCCGCGCGCGTCGGCCATCGCCCTCAGGCGACGGATCTTGTCGAGCGCGCTCTCGATAAAGGCCTGGCCGCCAAAGCCGGGATTGACGCTCATCACGAGCACCATGCCGACTTCGCCCAGAACCTCTTCGACCATGCAGAGCGGCGTGGACGGGTTGAGGGCGACGGCAGGCATGGCACCGGCGCGGCGGATCTGCTGCAGCGTGCGGTGCAGATGCGGACATGTCTCGGCGTGGACGCTGACGCGGTCGGCGCCGGCGGCGACAAAGGCGTCGATGTGGCGCTCCGGCTCGACGATCATCAGGTGGACATCGAGCGGCAAAGCTGTCGAGCGCTTCATGGCGGCGACGACGGCGGGGCCAAAGGTGATGTTGGGGACGAATCGGCCGTCCATCACGTCGAGGTGGGCCAGGTCGGCGCCGGCGCGTTCGATGGCGCGCACCTCGTCGGTGAGGCGGCCAAAATCGGCGGAGAGCAGCGAGGGGGCGATGAGGGTCTGCTGGGACATGGTGTGGGTTGATCCTGGTCGTGGGCCCGCGCGCGGCGGGGCGGGTGGAAGGGCGATGTCGGCGGGCGGGGCGCATCTCAGCGGCGGATCAGCCGGGCGCCAAAAAAGCCGTCGCAACCGTGGCGGTGCGGATAGGTGGCGATGAAGGGGCGCGCGGCGTTCTCAATGGGCCAATCGATGGGGTGCGCGCTGTCGGGTGGAACGAGTTCAAGGCCCATGTCGGCGAGCGCGGCGAGGTGGTCGCTCCCCTCCTCCGGCTCCATGGAGCAGACGGCGTAGACGAGTTGCCCGCCGGGCCTGAGGTAGCGCGCGAGGTTTTGGACGATGGCGATTTGCAGTTGGGCCATGCGCGCCGGGGCGCTTTCAGGACGGCGGTGGCGGATTTCGGGGTGGCGCCGGAGCGTCCCCAGGCCGGTGCAGGGCAGGTCGGCGAGGATGAGGTCGAAGGAGGCTTCTTCGAAGGGAAGTGGCGCGCTGGCGTCGGCGGTGGCGCATTCGATTCGCCTGTTCAGTTCCAGTCGCCTCGCCTCCTGGCTCAGGCGGCGCAGGCGGTGCGCGTGCAAGTCGAGGGCGTGGACCGTGCCCGATTCGCCCAGTCGCTCGGCCAGATGGCACGTCTTCCCCCCGGGCGCGGCGCAGGCGTCGAGAACGCGCATCCCCGGCTCGACACAAGGCAACAACCCGACCAGCTGAGCCGCCTCGTCCTGAACCTGAAAGAGCCCCTCGGCGAAGGACTTGAGCTCGGCGAGGTGGCCGCATCCCTCCAGCGTGAGCCCGACCGGCGAGAGCGCAGTGGCGCGGGCGTCGACACCTTCTTCGGCGAGTCGCTCAATCAGCGCCTGACGCGACACGCGCGCCGGATTGAAGCGAATGTCGATTTTCGGCGGTTCGTTCTGCGCCGCGCACAAAAGGGCCGTCTCCTCGATGCCAAAGCGCCGTTCCCAGCGTTCGACGAGCCAGTTTGGCTGCGAATGGGCGATGGCCAGTTTCTCGACCTCTGTCCCCTTGAGCTCGGGCAGGCAGACCATTCGCGCCAGAGCGCGCAAAAGCGCGTTGACGAATCCCGCGGCGTGGCGATGGCGCGGCAGCTCCTTGACGAGCTCGACGGTCTCGTGAACGGCCGCGTGGGGCTTCGTCCGCATGAAGAAGAGCTGGTAGGCGCCCAGTCGCAGGGCGGCGCGGACTTCCGGGTCGAGGCGTTCGAGTGGACGCGAGGCGTGAACGGCGATGGCGTTGTCGAGCGCGCGCTGATGACGGGTCACCCCGTAGACGAGTTCGGTCGCCAGGGCGCGATCGGGCTGGGAAACACCGGGGGAGGACTTGAGCGCCGCGTCGAGGGCGAGATTGAGGAAGGCGTCTGTGCGTTCGACGCGAATGAGCGTTTGCAGGGCGAGGGCGCGGGCGGTGGTGGACACGGTCGTTTCTCCTGCGGGGAGGGGGGGGGCCGTCCGAAGCGGGCGGCCTTTTAGGCCCAAGGCGCGCGCTTCCTCGAAGATTTTGTCGGCGCGTTTCCGCGATTTTGACGCGCCCGTTTTTGACGCCGCAGCCATGGGTCGACTGACCGCCCACCGAGCCCACGCCTTTCGCCTTGTCGGAACACCTTTTCGGCCCATCGCTTCGGGGCGTTGTCGCCTCTGAGAGCGCTGCGCACCGTGCCTCCTCGCAGTCCGTCAACCCGTCACCGACGCCCGCGAAGGAGGCCGCCATGTCGCTCGAAAGTTTTTTGGACGAAGAATCCAGCCCGCTCACGCCAGAGGAATGGCGCCAGATGCACGCGCACGTGGTCGACGTGGCGCGGCGGCACCTGGTCGGACGGCGGATCGTCGACCTCTTCGGCCCGCTCGGCGCAGGCGTGGAGGCAATCGGCCTGACGCAGAGTGTCGAACGCCAGAGAGCCTCTCTCGATGACGAGGAGCAGATCGATGGCGCTCCACTCTCGCGGCGCATGGCGCGTTCGCCCAAGTCGATCCCGGTCATCCACCGCGATTTCACGCTGCACTGGCGCGAGATCGCCGCCGCTCACGACAACGGCGTTCCCCTCGATTTTTCGCCCGCCGTCGAGGCCGCCCTCGCCTGCGCCCGCCGCGAAGACGAGCTCGTCTTTTACGGAGACGAATCGCGCGGCGTTCCCGGACTCCTCACCGCCCCGGGCCGCGTTCAGGTGCCCCTCGGCGACTGGCGCGCGCCTTCAGAGGGGCTTTCCGCCGTGGTCCGCGCCGCCGAAGCGCTGCAACACGACAACCCCCTGCCCTACGCGCTCCTCCTCTCGCCGCGGCTCTTCTCGATGCTCCACCGCGTGTTTGGCGACGGCGGCACGCTGGAGATCGACGCCATCAGGAGCTTCATCCAGGGAGGCGTCTTCGTCTCCAACCAGCTCGAACTGGAGACAGCGGCGCTCATCGCGCCCGGGCCGCACAACTTCGACCTCGCCGTGTCCATCGACCTGAGCGTGGCCTACCTCGGCGCCGAAGAGATGGAGCACCCCTTCCGCGTGCTGGAGGCGGTCCTGCCGCGCGTCAAGCGACCGCTGGCCATCTGCACCCTCGAAAAAACGCTGTGACGAGCGCGCCGGACGCCGTTCGACCAGGGGCGAGCGAGCCCGATCACGCGTCCTCGACCACGAGGATCTGATCGCCCAGGCGCAGGCAGTCGCCCTCTTCCAGCTCGATCGGTTCGCCGACGGGCAGCCGGAGGAAGGTTCCGTCTTCGCTGCCCAAATCGCGCAGGAAGGTGCCCTTGGCCTCGAACGACAATTCGCAGTGGCGCGCCTGCACCAGAGGGTCGTCGGGGAAGTCGAGGTCGCAGCCGCCATGACCGACGATCAGCCTCGGCGCGGGACGAACGACGCGCCGGCCCGGGATCGCGCCGCGAAAGAGCTCCTCGACGGCGAAAATCGGCCGCTTGGTCAGCGTCTGCCTGGTGTCGAGCCCCGAGGCGTTGGGCAGCTGTCCGAGAAATCGAAGGTGGTGGCCGCCAACACTGAAGAACGCGCCCGGCTCAATCAGCGCTTCGCCGCGCAGCCGCCGATAGACGCCCGTCCTGGTCGGGAACGCGCGCAGGGTCAGCCGCCCGTGTTCGTCGCGCGTCAGGAGCGCGTGCGGGTCGTCGAGCGAGCGATCGGAGGCAAAACTGAGGGCGCCACGCGTCCGGCCAACGAGAAACTCGCCGCTTTCGGGCAGATGAAAGGTCTTGCCGGCGTGCTCGCCGCGCAGCTGGCGCAGGCAGAGGTGGATTTTGGCGGAGGAAGGCGCGTCTGAACGCGGCGGCGAGGACGGTCGCTTGAGGGGAGGTGTCGATGTCATGCGGCGGGCTCCTGTCCGGCGCCGGGCGGCGCGCCATGTCAGGCGGTGGGAGGCGTTGCGGTCGGGGCGATGACGGTCTCCCCGTTGACGGTTGGGTTCGATTTGTCCGGCAGGCCGGCCACGCGGCGCCCGAGTCGCGTTTGAGCGAAGATCAGCGCGGGCAAAACCCCATAGGCGCAGCCGAGCAACGCGCCGACGATGACCTGCGAGGGATAGTGGCGTCCCAGATAGACGCGCGAGACGCCGACGGCGCAGGCGACGAGGGCGAGCGGCAGTCCGACGCGGGCGCGGCGCAGGGCGATCCCAAGGAAGGTGGCGACGGCGAAGAAGTTGATCGCGTGGTTGGAGGGCATGCCGCGGCGCGCGCCTGGGCAGGTGTCCGGCATCCAGTCGAGATGGGCGAGCTCCAGGCAGGGGCGCGGCTGGGCGATGAGATGCTTGAGGACGTTGCCGTTGAGGTCGGCGAGGCCGAGGACGGCGAGCGTCAGGGCGAAGGTGATGAGGCCGTCGCGTCGCCATCGGAGGCACAGGCCGAGGCAGATGAGGGCGAGGAGCGGGACGGCAAAGGCCGCGCGCAGAGAGACAAAGGCCAAAACCGCGTCGGCGACCGGATGAGAGAGCGCCTCGCGCAGGGCGATGAGCAGCTCGGCGTCGAGACTCATTCCGGCAACCTCCCCACCGCCACGCGTTCGAGTCCGGCCAGGTCGCGCTCGATTTTGGTCCCGGTGAACCCCGCCGCCCGCAGCATCTCCAAAAGCGCCGCGCCCTGTCCCTCGCCGATTTCCAGACAAATCGCGCCGCCCGGTTCGAGAAATTCCGGAGCGCCCGCGACGATGGTCCGAATGAGGTCGAGCCCGTCCTCGCCGCCGTCGAGCGCCATCGCCGGTTCGCGCCGCACTTCGGGGGCAAGGTTCGCGATCTCGCCGCGCGGCACATAGGGCGGGTTGCTGGCGACGAGGTCGAAGCGCCTGCCCGCCACTGGTCCAAAGAGGTCGCCCTGCAAAAACTCGACGCGTTCCGTCAGACCGAGGGCGCGGGCGTTGTCGCGGGCCACATCGAGGGCGTCTGGCGAGAGGTCGGTGGCGCACAGGCACGCGTTGGGGTGTTCGGCGAGAATCGTCAGGCCCACACAGCCAGAGCCAGCGCACAGGTCGAGGACGCGCCGCTCGTCATCGCGGTCGCCCAGGAGGACGAGGGCGGCGTCGACGAGGTGTTCCGTCTCGGGGCGCGGCACGAGGACGCGCTCGTCGACCTGAAAAACGCGGCCAAAGAACGAGCGTCTGCCGGTCAGGTAGTAGGTCGGCTCGCCAGCGGCGCGGCGGCGGACGAGGTCGCGAAAGCGCGCGCGCTCGGACTCTTCGAGAGGGCGATCGAACTCGATGTAGAGGCGGACGCGCTCCATTCCGAGGGCGTGGGCGAGCAGAAGCTCGGCGGTCAGGCGTGGGCTGTCGATGCCCCGGCGCTCGAAAAAGTCGCTCGTCCAGAGGAGCAAGCGCTGGATCGTCCACACTTCTGTCACGGCTGCCTCACCACCTGCTCTGCTGTCCCTGGGGCGGCATCGTTCCGTCCCTCCACGCGCCCCGAGCGGCTCGCGCGGCATAAAAAACGCGGCGTTCTCAAGCCAGCCTCGGCCGTCAGCTGGAGAGAGCGCCGCGCGTCCAGTGTCGATCAGCCGCGAATGCGGAAATCGCGGATTTTGACGATGCCGTCCGCGAGCTGAGGCGCGTCCTGGCGGTGCTGCGTCAACAGGAACATCGAGACGGCGCCGGGGAAGATCTTCTGCAGCAGGTTGCTGTTGGCCGGCTCGTTCTCAAAGATGGCCACCACCTCGCCGATGCGGTCGAGATAGGCGGCGACGTTCTCTTTGAAGATGCCGTCGTCCTGGTCGAAGTCCTTCTTGGTCATGGTCATCGTGCCGACCACGCCCACCGGGAAGCCGCACATGCGCAGGGTCTCGGTCAGGCCGACCAGCATGTTCACGTCGCGGCCCGTCAGATAAATCACCGTCGCGCCCGCCTCGTAGACTTGGGAGACGAAGTTCTTGGCGCCGGGCAGGGGCACGTCGAAGTGCTGGTAGTCGTCGGTGAAGAAGCGCTTGGCCCACTGCTCGGAGATGATCTCGCGCTCGCGCGGGTCGGTCACGCCCATGCCGTCGAGCGTCGCCATGGGGCCGTATTTGATGATGTCGAGGTCCTGGAGCGCGTTGCTGTCGATGGCCTTCACCAGCTGGGGCAGCTCTGACTCAAATTGGTCGGCGATCTGTCGCAGGATGTAGGCAGTGCGCGGGCGGTTGTCGAAGAGCGTTCCGTCAAGGTCGAAAATGGCCAGAGACGAGGCCTGGCGCGCGGTCTTGGCCTGAATGCGCTCGATGACGCGCTGCAGGTAGGTGTTCTGGCGCTGCTGGTCGTCCTGGGTCCATGTGGTCGTCAAGGCGTCGGTCATCGTTCCTCCTGAAAATCGAAAAGGCAGCGCCGACGCCGTCGAGATGAAGCGCCTCGCTGCCGAAAAAAGGCCGCGCAGAGTGGCAGTGCCGCCGCGAAAAACAAGCACCTAAAATTTGCGGTTTTCCGCTTGTCCGCCCGTGGCGCGTGAGGCAGGCGCCCGTCGCCTCGACCGGGGGGATCCGGCAGAGAGAAAGGGAGGCGTGAGGTGGCGATGTCAGTGGAAGGCGGCGCGCGCGCAGGTGTCCAGAAGGAGAGGCGGGCGGCAAAGCGCGAACTCATCGGCGAAAGTCCCGGAATGCGCCTCGTTCGCGACCTCATCGCGCGGGCGGCACTCTCGGACGCCACCGTGTTCGTCTTTGGCGAAAGCGGAACGGGCAAGGAACTGGTCGCGCGCGCCCTGCACGAACGTTCGCCTCGCTGCCGCAAGCCATTCGTGGCGGTCAATTGCGCTGCCTTGAACGAGTCCCTGCTCGACAGCGAGCTGTTTGGCCATGTCAGGGGCGCCTTCACCGGCGCGATCCGTTCCCGCCGGGGCCTTTTCGAAGAGGCGGACGGCGGCACGCTCTTCATCGACGAGATCACTGAGACGAGTTCCGGCTTCCAGGCCAAGCTCCTGCGCGCTCTCCAGGAGAGGGAAATCCGGCGCCTCGGCGACAACAGCGCCATCCACATCGACGTGCGCGTCATCGCCGCGACCAACCGCGATCCGACGCTTGCCATCCGCGAAGGGCGCCTGCGCGAGGACCTCTTCTATCGGCTCAACGTCGTCCCCCTGGCCGTCCCCCCGCTGCGCGATCGCCCCGAGGACATCCCGCTGCTCGCCCGCCACTTTCTCCAGCGCGCCGCATCGGCCCAGGGCAGGCGGCTGACACTCTCAGACGAGGCGCTCGAACACCTGCGCGCGCGGACCTACCCGGGCAATGTGCGCGAACTGGAAAACGCCATCGAACGCGCCGTGGCCCTCGCCACTTCGGAGGTGCTCGGCCCAGAGAATTTCCCCCTCGACGCGACCGCCAAACCCCTCGACGCGATTGCCGCCGACCACGACACCCCAGCGGAAGACCTGATCCTCGACATCCAGCTCCATCACGGGCTCGCCGAGATCCTGGAGCAGGTCGAGCGCGCGCTCATTACCAACGCGCTGGCGCACTTTTCAGGCGATCTCGAACTCGTGGCAGAGGCGCTCAAAATCTCACCGACCACGCTCTGGCGAAAAATGCGCCGCCACGGCCTCAAGCCCCCCAAACCCGGCGATTCATGACCGCGGCCGCGCGCCGGCGTGCCCCTGCCGCGCCGCCGGAAACCCTTCTTGAATCCCCCTTGGGCGCTTGCTACGAACCCGCGCTTTTTTTTGGGCCCCATCCCTGGAGGAACCATGCGCCGCATCTGCCTTGCCACCGCCCTCACCGTCGCTCTGCTGAGCGCGAGCTCCGCCTGGGCAACGTCCGCTGAAGATTTCAAAATTCATCAGCTGGGGAACCCTGCGGAACCGGCGGCGGACATGCGCTTTCGGCTGTTCGCGAACCAGCTCGGCGTGGCGCTCTCCGGCTTCAACTTCTCCCCGGCCCAGACGCTCGGCCACTCGGGCTTTGGCGTCTCTCTCGAATACGGCGTCGCCAAGATCGATTCTGCGTATTGGCCCCGCTATTCGCAGGGCGACTCCAACTTCGTCTTCCTGCCGTCGCTGCACGTGCGCAAAGGCCTCGGCTTCTCCTTCGAGCTCGATGGCCGCCTCACCTACCTGCAGAACTCCCGCATGGCCGCCGGCACCCTGGCGCTCAAATGGGCGCTCAACGAAGGCTTCACCTACGCCCCCGACTTCGCCGTGCGCGGCCACGTGACCAAGCTCTTCGGCGCCACCGACTTCGACCTGACGACAGCTGGCGTCGATGTGGGCATCGGCAAGGAGTTCGGCCTTGGCGGCGTGATGACCCTGACGCCCTACATCGGCTGGAACCTGCTCTTCGTTCACGCCACCTCGCGCCTGATCGAGACCGAGCCCACCCGCGACGAAGCCACGGCGATGAGCGAGCCATTGGCCACGCTCAATTATTTCAGCACCGTCGACATGGCCGACAACTTCTCCCACCGCTTCTACGGCGGCCTGCGCTTCATCTTCGCCACCGCTGTCGAGATCGGCCTGGAGTTTTCCTACACGCGCATCAGCGTCTCGCACGACATCGAGGAACTCCCCACGCAGATGGACGTGATGACCTTCGGCGGCAAATTCGGCGTCGACTTCTGAGCCCAGCCGCTTCCCCCGCGCGGGCAGCCCCCTTTCGAGTCAGACGGCGCTCTCCTCTCTTTGGGAGCGCCGTTTTCGTTTGCCGATCCCATTCGCCATTCCCCCGCGGGAGACTCTCCCCCTCGCCATCATGACCCGACTCGTCGCCATCGCCCGACTCCTCATCGCCATCCCGCCCTTCCTCGTCGCCCTCTGCGTCCTCGGCAACCTCATGATCGTTGGTGGCCTCTTCACGCGGCGCTTCCATCCGGCCCTCTTCCGCGCCTGGGCCCGCGTCACCATCTGGGTCGCCGGCCTGCGCCTCACCGTCGACGGCAGGAACCACATCGATCCCGGGCGGCAATACATCTTCGTCTGCAACCACCAGAGCCTCCTCGACATCCCCATCGTCACCGCCTCGCTGCCGCAGCCGCCGCGCTTCGTCGCCAAGAGCTCCCTCGACCGCATCCCCTTCTTCAGCGCCATCATGCGCCAGCTGGGCACCATCACCATCGACCGCGCCAACCACCGCGAGGCCATGGAACGCCTCCGCGACGCCCAGCGCTCACTGGCCCGCCACCGCGACGCCATCGTCTTCTTCGCCGAGGGAACGCGCACCAAAGACGGCGAAATCGGCCCCTTCAAAAAGGGCGCAGTGATGACGGCCCTCTCCCTCCAGGTGCCAATCGTCCCCATCGCTCTCGCCGGCGCTTTCGAAGCTCTGCCGCGCGGACGATTCGCCCTGCATCCAGGCCCGGCTCGCGTGGCCATCGGCGCGCCCATCGAGGTCGGCAGTGACACACCCGAGGAAAAAGACCGCCTGATGCGCCTCGTCCAAACGCGCGTCGGCGAACTCTACGAAGGCATCCGCCACAACCTGACCGACACTCCCCCCGACGACGCGACCGATGACGCGCTCAAGGCGGCCTGAATGACCATCTCCCCCTCACCCGCGCCGCCCTCCGCCCCGTCACGCGCCGCCCTCTACACACCGCGCGAAGAGCGGGCCAACGCCCTGACCCACGCCGCCGGCATCCTCCTCTCCCTCGCCTTCCTCAGCGCCCTCCTCGTCAAGGCCCAGGGAGCGGCCCAACTGTGGAGCGCCATCGCCTTTGGCGGCGGCCTGCTGCTGACCTTCACCGCCTCGACGCTCTACCACGCGGCGCGCGCGCCCTCGCTCAAACGCCGCCTGCGCATCCTCGACCACGCGTCAATCTACGTGCTCATCGCCGGCACCTACACACCCTACATGGTGCTGGCCCTGCCCAAACAAGGCGGCCTGCCCATGACAGCGGCCATCTGGACCGCGGCGCTCGTCGGCATCGCCATCGAATGCCTCTGGCTCAACCGCCCCAAATGGCTCATCGCCGGTCTCTACGTCGTCCTCGGCTGGTGCATCATGATCAAAGGCGCGGCCATTTACGCGACAGTGGGCGCGGAAGGCTTTTGGCTCCTCATCGCCGGCGGAGCGAGCAGCACCCTTGGCGTCGCCTTTTATGTGCAAAAGAAAAAAGAATTTATGCACGCCCTGTTCCACATGTTTGTTTTCCTGGCGACAATACCGGCGTATTGCTCGATTTATTTTTACGTCTTCAAATAAATCTGGAACTCCAACGCACTCCTTTAAAAGACGCATTTCCACTATGGCGCCGCGCAAAACAATGCGCTTGACGCGCACGGAATTTCAAATCCGCTTTAGCGCGGGGCAATTTAATTTTATTTTGATATCAATTTGAACCTGAATTTGCTCGATTTAATTTATTCAAAAAACGAGCATTCTCCCCCCAAACGGGATCCCCCAAATGATTGGCTGATTTTAATTTGGCCAACGTGTATTTTGACGGGGCGGAGGTGCTGGAGGGAG
>JAFVYB010000025.1 GCA_017500825.1 Myxococcaceae bacterium
AAATACACGTCCGCGGAATAAAAATCATCGAATCATTCGGGGGAGCCCGTTTGGGGGAGAAAGCGCGTTTTTGAATAAATTAAATCGAGCGAATTTGAGTCGAAATCAAAACAAAAAAAGCGCACAGCAGGAAACAAACTGCCGTGCGCTTCAAGCACAAAAAGCAAAGGAGCGCGCTGGGGCGCGAATCAATCATTTAGAGGCGGAATCGCTTCAGGAGAACTTGGAGTTCAATGGTGAGGTTGGTCATTTCCTGCACCGCGCCATTGAGTCGCGCGACGGCTTGATTTTGCTCGCCGATAATGGAGTGCAGCGTGGCCGTTGAGTCGAGGTTGATTTGGGTGATGTTGGAGATGTCCTCAATCGCGTGGACCATCTGCGTCGAGCCGTCGCTCTGCTTTTTGGTCAGTTCACTAATCGAGGTGATGCGGTCTTCGGCCTCCTCTGCGGTGGCGGCGATGGTGCAGAGCGCGCCGACGATGGTGTTGATGTCCTCGCGACCGCCGCCGAGGTCGTCGATGCCTTCCTTCATCAGCACGCTCACGCTCTGAGCCTGGGAGGTGATCTCGCGAGAGAGGCGCGTGATCTGCTCGGTTGAGCGCCCGCAGTTGTCGGCCAGCTTGTGGATTTCTTCGGCAACGATGGCGAAGCCATGGCCTGATTCGCCGGAGCGCGCCGCCTCGATGGTGGCGTTGAGGGCGAGCAGGTTGGCCTGCTGGGTGAGGTAGGCGATGGTGTCGACGATCTCGGTGATCTTCTGAATTTTTTCGTCGAGCCGGAAGACGCTCTGGCTGGCCTCCTCGATGTGGACAAAGGTCTTCTTGATCTTTTCGCCGGCGAGGGTTGCGGTGCTGCCCGAGAGCTTGGCGGTCTCAGAGGTGTTTTCCACGGCGCTCGCCGCTTTGGTGGCGCTGACCGCGGCGCGTTGCATCGAGAGCGCCATGTCATGGACGACTGTCGAGGCGTGGTTGACGACCTGGGATTGATCGGCGGCGCCCTGGTTGAGCTGACGCATCGTTTTGGAGAGGCCGTCTGTGGCGCTGTTCACTTCCTCGGCGGACTGCTGAAGCTCGTCGGCGTTGCGCGAGACGCTCTGCACCGTCATCTGCACGTGCCTGATGAGTTCGCGCAGGTTGTTCTGCATCTGCGCGATGGCCTGCGCGAGGTCGTCGATCTCGTCGGAGGCAAAGCGGCCTTTGGCGAGCTCGAACGGAATGGTTTGGGAGAGATTGCCCTGGCTGATTTCGATGGCGCTGCGGCTCAGCAGGGTGATGCGGCGGAAGTTGGCGATGTAGGCCAGCAAGGCGATGCCGAAGATGACCGAGATGGCGATCATCACGCCCAGCTCCAGGAGGCAGGCGAACGCGAGAGACTTGACGCCCAGGTATTCGATCAGGTGCGAGGCGCCGAAGATGGTGATGCCGAGCAGCACCTTTTCCAGGATGATTTTGTTCGCGAAGGAGAGGCGCCGGGGCGGTCGCTTCGGGGAAATCGGCGCGGGCAGCCCGATGAGGTGGATGGGGCGGTCCTGGTCGGCGGTGGCAGGGGGGATGGTTTCTTCGCGTTGGGTCGCGGTCATGGGCGTGGCCTCTCGCGGCGCGGGCAGGAAAAGGGGCTGTCAAGCGGCGGACGGGGTCGGTCGATGGCTGCGTCGGGCGCCAAAACGGCGGGTGGGCGCGCGTCTGACGAGGAGGGCGAGGCGCCAAAAAGGCGGGGAAATCAGCGGGCCCAGTAGGCCTCTTCAAGGCTGTCCTCGCGCTCGGGAAGGCCGTGCATCAGCCGGGGGGAGAAGCCGCGCAGCACTTCGTAACTGACGCGGTTGGCGTATTTGCAGACCTGGTGAATCGACGAATAGGTGAGGAAGCAGGCCTTGTTCTTGGGCGAGCTCGGCGCGACCTGGCGGTGGTGGACGTTGGCGGCCATGTCGTGGAGCAGCGCGGCCAGGGCGGCGTCGCCAGCGCCGTTGGTGTTGCGGATGACGCTCGGCCCGCCCAGATAGGGGTTGATGTGGGAGAAGACCTTCATCGGCAGGTGGCAATCGCGGCGGGCCATGGCGCGGCTGTATTCGAAGCGATTGTATTCGGGGATCGACTTGGAAAGGATCGGGTCCTTCGTCTGCCGTTTGAACTCCTCGTCGACCCAGGCGCAGATGTAGAGGCCGTGCTGGTCGCGGGTGAGGAGAAGAACGTCGGCGATGTCGAGCGCGGCGCTGCCCGCCAGGAGGGTGTCGCTTTCGCCGGTGAGGGCGCAGACCTCCTCGAAATTGCCCGCCAGCAGGATGACGCCGCACGAGCCGATGAGGTCGCGCAAGAAGTCGCGCTTTTCCTGAACGATGGGCGCGGTGCCCAGGGAGAGGACGATGGGGACGCGGTGTTTGTTGGCCAGCTCGATGGCGCGCATGGCGGCGCGGAAGATGGGGGCCTTTTCGTCGCGCAGCAGATAGGCGGTGAGCACGAGGGCGGAGCTGCCGGCGATCAGCGTCTCGTCGATGGAGGATTCGGGGAGATCGTCCATGATGCCCCGACCGATGCCAAAGCTGCGCTCGCCGTCCGGCGTGATGAAGCAGATGGCGCGGCCCATGGCGCCGTCGACTGTGTGCAGGTGGTTGAGGTCGACGCGCGAGCTGGTGTTGCGGACGTAGTGGAAGGCGTAGTCGCCGACGGTGATCTGACGCGAGATTGTCCCCACGAGCACTGAATGGTCGTCGGCCAGCACCGAGTAGTTGTGGATGGTGTTGCCGATGGAGCCGCCCGCGAACTCGCCCTCGATACGGCCCTCTGCCTTGAGCCGCTGATAGACGCGCTCGACCTTCTCTTCGTCGAAGAGCGCCGAGTGGCCCTTGGGCAGTTCCAGCGCCTCCAGCACCGACTCCTCGACGCGCGCCTCGATGTCGACCAGCAGCTGATCGATGCCGACGATGTAGACCGGCGAGTCGCTGGCGTTTTCCTGGAATGAGACGCGTCCGCGCTCGGTGACGGGGAAGTAGTGCTTGCTCTTGCGACGCCCGGGAAACTTCATGGCGGCGGCTTCCTTCCAATAGGGGAAGCCCGTCTGAAGAGGCCCCCCCCCGGCTAAAAAAGGGGCGCGCCTCAACAACGGCGTGATCTGTTTGTCAATCGCCAATCAGGGGAATCTCCGACCCGGTGTGGCGGTCGGTTGTCCGGGGCGAAAAAACGTTTGGAAATGAGTCGCTTCAAAGGCAAAGCGGCGCGCTTCTGTCGCGCGTCCCAAAGCGGCGCGCCAGGTCCGGCTGGGCGGTTGAACGCCTGCCGCGCGATTCCTGACGACCACAGGCCTTCGAGAGAGCGACTTCATGGCGTCCAAGAAAAAGCAGCCCAGTCATCAGCCCGCCAAACCGGCCGAGATCTTTTATTTCAGCGAGGATGGCGAGTGTTCGCGCACGCCGCAGTGGGCCCGTAAGGCGGTCGGCGACGCCCCGCAGGAGAGCGCCTCAGCCGCGAACGCGGAATGGGATCTGAAGACGCCGCGATGTCTGCCCGCGCCAGGTCCTGCCCTCCGCGCCAAGGCCACAGCGCCCGCGCCTTCGAGTGTGGCCGAGCGCATGAACCGCACTGAACGGACGCGCGCCACGCACGCCAGCAGCTTCAAGGGGGGGCTGGCAAAAGCCCACAAGATGGAGGCGTTGTCGCGGGAACCGACTGATCCGAACGCCGAGATGCCCTCGCCCAACGACTTCATGGCCGGCGACCTCATCGAGAAGACCGAGTCTCTCGACCTCGATCAGATGGAAGGCGGCGCGTCTGAGCTGGAGCCGGAGGAGATCGAGGAAATCGAGGAGATCGAGCCCGAGTCGACCCTGGTCGAGGAGATCGTCGACAACAGCGAGGCGGACAACGTCGAGGCCGAGTTCGCGCGCGCGCTTCAGACAGAGAGCGACGATCTTCTGGTGACGCCGCCACCGCCGCAGCCCCATGCCCCCGCGCACCCCCGGCCCGAGACTGTGCCCGCGCCCCTGAAGGCGACCGCCGCCGCGCCGACATCGCGTTCAGACGCGCTCACCGAGGACGCCGCCCTCTGCCTGCTCAAGAGCGTCCAGGCGCAGCAGCACTACCGGCAAAAGCTCACCCCTCTGCTCTCCCAGGGCAGCGCCAATTCGCCCCGTCGTTCGTGGGCCAGCGCCGCGCTCTTTGGTCAGGAACTCTTCGCGACCGGGCGCCCCCTGCCGGCCCGCAAGATCTTCGAGCGTCTCGTGGCGCAGGATCCGTCCGAGTCCTTCCCCTACGCCATGCTCGCCTCGCTCCTGCTCGCGCTCGGGGAGGACGACAGCGCTCTGGGCCTCTACGAACGCGCGCTCTCGATCGACTCGACCGACCTGTGCGCCCTGCTGGGCCGCGCCGAAATTCACCTGCGCGCCGCGGATCCGGTGGAGGCCCTCGTCGACGTTCAGACAGCCATCAACCAGGCCACGCTCGACAAGAGCCCGCTCCTCGTCCACGCCCAGGCGATGAAGGACGCCGTGCAGAAGTTGATGGGCTTTCTGAGCTAGCGCCGCCTTTCATGGCGTCTGCCGCTGGCGTGCCGCGCGCGTTCGCTAGCCGTGCCGCAGCCGTTCCAGCCCGAGCGCGGCGAGGTGTCTGACCATCGACGGCCGGGGCTGATCGACGAGCAACAGGCAGGTGACAAGCCCCCGCAGCCGCCGCAACCCAGATCCCATGCCAAGTGCCGCGCCATAGAGCGCGCGCCGCGTTGGTGAAAGCTGTCCGCGTTTGCCCGCCCGCCGAGACATCTGTTGGCCCAGCCTCGTCTCGTCTGTGTCGAGCCAGCGCTCAAGCGCCCAGAGGCCGATGCGCAGCGCCTGCTCACAGCGACAGTCGACCGCCCGTTGCCAGATCATGGCCGCGTCGATGTTCGCCAGAAGCCCGAGCCTCAGCCTGAGGTCCAAAAGCCACTTGAGCGCTTCGAATCGGTGACCGGCGCCGTGCGAGGCGAGGAAGGCGATTTCGTCGAGTGGATCGAGAACGCGCTGGCGACTGTTGGGCGCGGATCCGCTCGGGGCCCAGGGCCGGGCGCGTTCGAACAACGGCCCAAACTCCAGATTTTCCCGCCACGGCGAGTGCGACAGGCGCGCGTGCAGTTCGACAAAGAGGCCGCTGAGTCGCCCCTCGGTGCCGCGAAAGTCGACGCTGTGCTTGACGCCGCCATGGCGCGCGCGCGGGTCGTCGATCAGACGAAGCCCGGCCTGCCTGAGCACGTCGATGGCCCGCCCCAAGGAAGTGGGCGCGACAAAGAGATCAATGTCGCCAGGTGGCCGCATCCAGGGTTCGATCGGCGGCGCGTCGTAGAGGCGTGCGGCGAGCGGCGAGCCCTTGATCAGGATCACGTCGACGCCAGCCTCGGCGAGCCTACCGGCGATCTCCGTCGTGGCGTGCAGGTGCCGGGCAAATTGAAAGCGCGTGACGCGCGTCAGCGTCGGTTCGACCTCACATCCGGCAGCCCCAGTCGCGGCGATGAGCGCCTCCAACCCCTGTTCGCGCGCTTCCCAAAGGAGGCGGGAACGCTTTGAACGCGAGAGGGCGTCGACAAAGGCGCGCGATTTTTCCGGCGCCTCGGGCAAATAGGCGAGCGCCTGCGCCAAAAGAGACCAGGGGCGAGGGGGCAAAGACAGCGGCATCGACATCAACGGCGCTCTCACGGTGGGGGAGGTCATCTCGGACAGCGTTCTGGCGCGGCGCGGATAATCGACCGCTGGCCTCCAGACACGGAAAAGCTCCGCCAGCGTTTGCCGACGGAGCCTTTCACGACCATTTTCAAGAAGCGTTTATTTCTTTTTTCCTGCTTTTACCTTTTTGTCGGCTTTATCTGCTTTGTCAGACTGCTTTTTGTCGGATTTCTCTGCCTTGTCTGCTTTTGCCGGGGCCTTTTTTTCAGTAGGTTTCTTTTCGGCCGCTTTTTTTGCGGTTTTGTCAGCCTTTTCCTGCTTGTCGGCCTTATCGGCCTTATCGGCCTTGGCGGGCGCCTTTTTATCGGCTTTTTTATCGGACTTTTTGTCGTCCGCCTTGGCGGTTACTTTTTTATCGGACTTTTTGTCGTCCGCCTTGGCGGTTACTTTTTTGTCGGCCTTTTTATCGGCTTTAACGGCTTTGTCCGCCTGCTTTTTGTCGGCTTTATCTGCCTTGTCTGTTTTGGCCGAAGACTTCTTTTCCGCGGGCTTCTTTTCGGCCGCCTTTTTTGCGGTTTTGTCAGCCTTTTCCTGCTTATCGGCCTTATCGGCCTTGGCGGGCGCCTTTTTATCGGCTTTTTTATCGGACTTTTTGTCGTCCGTCTTGGCGGTTACTTTTTTGTCGGCCTTTTTATCGGCTTTAACGGCTTTGTCCGCCGGCTTTTTGTCGGTTTTATCTGCCTTGTCTGTTTTGGCCGAAGACTTCTTTTCCGCGTGTTTCTTTTCGGCCGCTTTTTTTGCGGTTTTGTCAGCCTTTTCCTGCTTGTCGGCCTTATCGGCCTTGGCGGGCGCCTTTTTGTCGGCCTTGTCTGTCTTTTCGGCTTTGGCCTCGACCTTCTTTTCCGCAGGCTTCTTTTCGGTCGCTTTTTTGTCGGCAGGTTTTTTGTCCGCGGATTTCTTTTCAGCGGTTTTTTCGACCTTTTCGACTTTTTCCGAAGCGGCAGGTTTGCTCGCGCTCTTCGGCGCCTCGGCCTTCTTTTTGGCTTCGGCCTTCACCGGCGTCTTTTCTTCCATCATGCTTTGGAGGATGGCCTGTTTTTCGGCCTTGATTTCCGCGGCTGTGACCTTGAGCGCCTTTTTGATTTCGTCCGGGATTTTGCCGGGATTTTTCAGAAGCGCCGCCTTGAGCGGTGAATTTTTGGGAACCAGCATAATTGGACCGCGCGGTTTGGGCGGCGTCATTGGCGCGTCGGAGGGTTTGACAAAGCGTTTGACGCGCATTCCCGTGATGGTCTCGATTTCATCCGGGCGGAAATAGCCGATTTCGCAAAGCGTCTGCAGGATTTGCAGGCAGCAGGCGTCGACCGATTTTTTGTGCGTCTCGATGGTGAGCTCGGGATTTTGTGGCGTCTCGTAAGGCTCGGTGATGCCGATCATGCTGATTTCACCGCGCAGCGCCTTTTGCATTCGGCCTTCGCTGATTTCGCTCTTGGTCGCCCGGGCGATTTCTTTTTCCAGCGAGATTTCCCGGTCGATCAATGTTTCTGTCGGCGCGTCGACATAGATTTCGACAAAACGGCCGATTTTGCGGCGTAATAGATCGCGCTCTTCGCGATAGGGGCTGAGGGCGGCGACGATGCAAATGACATCATTTCGGGTTAACACAGTGGCGAGACCGCCCAGGCGGCGGACCAATTGATTGCGCTCGGCTTTATTGTTTCCGGGGCCGTCGTTCAGGGTTTCCGCCCAATCTGCGTCGTCCAAAAGCTCGACGCGGCGTCCCGTCGCGGCCAATTTCGCGGCCAAAAGCGAGGCGATGCTGCTTTTGCCAGCCAGGCTCAATCCCGTCAGCCAGATGGTCAATCCCGTTGTCTTTGCCATTATTTCGGCTCCTTGCTTCGAAAAAGAGGCGAGATTCAAAGATGCGCCCGAAGAGGAATTGGGAAATATAATATCCCGCGCCGCGTATTCAGAAACGCAGCCCTTTGTCGTGGACGAGAAGGGCTTTCGGACACAACCTCACTGCAGAGAATTTGATCGGATTCGTCACTACAAAGCGCGCCCTGAACTGAAGAGAAGTTCAGGTATTTGGCGGTTCAAATCAGCCTTTCCGCGCAAAAGGCGGCGCCCCTTAGCCGAATTTGTCGCTTGGCGCAACAGCTTATCGCACCATTGATTTCAGTTTTTTATCTATTCGCCGACTCTTGGGCGCGGTTTGGTGCCGGGTTTGAGCGGCGGCGTTTGCGTCAATGGCCCTAAGGCGCGGAATGTATCCGGCGCGGCGATGTCGTTGGAACATTGGCAGCAATGGGTGGCGATTGTTCTGTCGGGAAGGCCTGGGGCCGCGCGCGATTTCACGCGGGATGGCGGCGTCAATTGATTTGTATTGTGGGGAATAAATTAAACCGGCGTGTTTCGGCGTCGCGGGGGGATGCGGCAAGGGAAGGGGAGGCGGCCGAGGTGGGGGCGAGGAGCGCGTCGTGGGTCGGAGAGGGAGCGTCCGCTCGCCGGTGTTGGCTCGTTGACACTGAACGCAAAGCTCCTAGAAGGCGCCGCGCATGGAGCGCCGCTTTGCCCCTGTTGAGAGCGAAGAGGCGCGCGCCAGTGGTTTGGAGGCGCCTGGGATGGCGTCCCACTGTGTCCTCTCTTTCAGGAGTTCCCATGTCCTCGCTCGTCCCGAGAGTGATTTTGCCCGTCGCGCTTGTCCTCGCCGCCTGCCAGCTGCTGATCGCGCTGGCGCTGGGGTTTCTGACGGGCGCCGCGGTGTCGCCGGTGGCTGTCCTCGCCCTGATTGGCGCGGGGCTGCTGGGCGCTGTGAGCGCCGCGCTGTGGGCGCTGTGCCGCTTTGTCAAAAGGCCGCTGCAATCGCTCACCGCGCAGCTCGCGAAGGCCAAGGCGGGCGCGTTTTTGGGGCGGGCGAAGTCCGAGGGCGGTCAGGCGCGCGAGATTGCCGAGCTCTCGGAGGCCTTTAACGCGACGCTGGCGACCATCACCTCGATGCAGGTGGCCGAGATCGAGACCGGCTTTCAGATGAAGCAGATGGAGGGCGAGCTTTTGCTCAAGGCCGAGCTGGAGAAGCAGAACAGCCGCATCGAAAAGGCCAACGCCGAGCTTGAGCAGCGGGTGCGCGAGATGACGCTCTTGCTCGATGTGGCGCGGCAGCTTGGGTCGAGTCTGGAGCTCTCGAAGGTGCTGCGGGAGGTGACCGAGCTCGTCAGCGTGTCGATGGGCGTCGACCAGTTCACGGTGATGCTGCTGGAAGAGGACGACGCGCTGAAGATCGCCGCCAGCTTTGGCCTGGACGCGGCACGCTGCTCGTCGTTCCGGCTCAAGATGGGCGAGGGGGCCAGTGGCATCGCGGCGCAGACGCGCGAGCCGGTCTACATCGCCGATATCCAGAGCGACCCCCGCTTTGTGCGCGGGCCAGACGATCCCGAGGGCGACTCGTCGCTTCTGTGCGTGCCCATGCTCTGCCGCGACCGCTTTGTCGGCATCCTCAACTTTTCGCGGATGCGTAAAGACGCCTTCAGCGACAGCGACATCGTGCTCCTGCAGCTTCTGACCTCGCAGGTGGCTTTGGCCGTGCTCAACGCGCAGCTCTACACGTCGATGCGTTCACAGCGCGTGCACGACCCCGTCACTGGCTGCCTGCGTGAACGGCACCTGAGTGAGCGGATCGACCTGGAGCTTTTGCGCGCCAGAAGGCTGACGCATCCGCTCTCGCTGCTGGTGGTGGAGGTCGACGGCTGTGAGGACATCGCCAGGGAACGCGGGGCCCAGCTGGGAGAGGCAATCATGAGGAAGGTCGCCGATATCTGCCGAACGTCGGCGCGCGGCACGGACACGGTCGGGCGACTGGGGGGACAGGCGCTTCTCCTGGCTCTGCCCAACTGCCAGAAGCGCGAGGCGGAGACGTTTGCCGAGATGCTGCGCCGGAGCGTCGAGCAGTGCCGCGACTTTGGCGAAGAGGCAGGGGAACAGGCGCCGCGCGTCACGTTGTCGGTGGGGGTGGCCGCCTGGCCGGAGGACGCCGAGGAGCGCGAGCGCTTGGTGGCGGCGGCGGATGGCGCGTGCGGGGCGGCGAAGGCGGCGGGGCGCAACAGGACGGCGCTTTTCGACAAGTCGATGGCGATCGAGGCGGGCGCGGCGAGTGAGGCGAGTGAGGCGCAGTCGGTCTGAGCTCGTCGGGCGGATGCGGGCGGCGGCCAAGGGCGCAAAAAACCGCGCGTGAAAGAGAATCGCGCGCGGTGGATGGGGACTGCCTGGAGGAGATGCTCGCCGGGGGAGGCGGGCGGCCTCACTTGCCGAGGTCCTGCTCCTTCAGGAAGCCGATCGAATACAGGTAGATGTCGACCATGGCGTCGTTGCTGAACCAGTAGTCGTCCATCACCTTGAAGCCGCTGTCCGGGTAGCTCTCGCGCACCTTGACGCGCACCTGGCGCAGGTCGACGTCCTCGACGCTGGCGCGCACCACACAGCGACTGGTGACGCCGTTGCCCAGCGGGTTGCCTTCGAGGCAGAGGTGCTGGAGCGGCTCGATGGTGCTGACGAACTGCCTGGCTTCGACGCGGGCGGCCTCGCAGGCGCTCTCGCGGCCCGGGTCGGCGAGCATGGCGCAGCGGTTGGGCACGTCGTTGATTTCGGTGACGTAGCGCGCGCCGTCGCCCATGCGCATGGAGCCGGGGGAGACGCCCATGGCCTGGGAATTACAGCCGGCGAGCAGGGCGGTGGCGGCGAGGGTCGCGAGGGCGGGGCAGGCTCGGGAAGTCTTCTTCATGGTCTTCAAGGTCGGGCTCCAAGTCTGGAAGGGTGGGGGAGGAAGGCTGGCGATGGGTGGCCACGCGGGGGCAAACCGTCGAGGTCAGTCGCCGGTCGTCAGTGGAAAAGGTCGGGCGCGCCGCCATCAACCGTCGGCTCGGTGAAAGACCGCGCCGCCATCAACCGTCGGCACGGTTGGGATTGCGGACGCCGAGCAGCCAGGCGGTCACGTAATCGTCGAGGTCGCCGTCGAGCACGTGGTCCACGTCGCCGCGCTCCACGCCTGTGCGGTGATCCTTCACCATGCGGTAGGGCGCCAGCACGTAGGAGCGGATCTGCGAGCCAAAGGCGATGTCCATCTTCTGCGCCTCGACCTTGTCGCGCTCGGCCTCGCGCTTCTTTTCTTCCAGCTCGTAGAGGCGCGCGCGCAGAAGCTGGAAGGCGATGTCGCGGTTGCGGCTCTGGCTGCGCTCGTTCTGGACGGTGATCACCCAGTTGAGCGGGATGTAGCGCAGCTGGATCGTCGAGGCGGTCTTGTTGACCTTCTGGCCGCCGGCGCCCGTGCCGCGGATCGCCTTCACCTCAACGTCCTTCTCCGGGATGTCGATGTGAATGTCGTCGGAGATCTGCGGATAGACGTAGACCGAGGCGAAACTGGTGTGGCGCCGCGCCGCCGCGTCGAAGGGGCTGATGCGCACCAGGCGGTGGACGCCGTTTTCGGCCTTGAGAAAGCCATAGGCGCGCTCGCCGTCGACCTGGAGCGAGACGTTTTTGATGCCCGCCTCTTCGCCTTCGACAAGGTCGTTGATCTCCGTCTTCCAGCCGTGGCGCTCGCAGTAGCGCGAATACATGCGCAGGAGCATCGCCGCCCAGTCCATCGACTCGGTGCCGCCCGCGCCCGCGTTGATCTCGATGAAGGCGCCGGCGTTGTCGTTGGGACCGCTGAGCATGCGCGCCAGTTCCAGGGCGTTGACATCGCGCTCGACGTTGAGGAGCGCCGCGTCGACCTCCGCCATCGTCTCGTTGTCGCCCGCCTCGGTCGCCAGCTCGTGGAGTGCCTCGGCGTCCTCGATGCCGCGCCGCGCCTTGTCGAACTCGCTCAGCCGCGCCTCGAAGTCGGATTTTTCCTTGAGGATGGCCTGCGCCTTTTGCGCGTCGTCCCAGAAGTCGGGGGCCTGGGAGAGGGCTTCGATTTCACTGACGCGGGCCAGCTTGGCGTCGACGTCAAAGATGCCCCCGGAGCGCGTCGAGGCGCTCTTTGAGGGTGGCGATGGTTTCCTGTGGATCAGCCATGGGGTCCGGCTCCGTGGTGCGCGCGTTGAGCGCTGAAAATTCACACGCCTCTGCCCGGTGAACGGGAGAGGCGCGTCGTTCAAATCAATGGCGGGCGAATCAATGCCGGCAAGCCGGGCCCGCCGACTGGGTCACTTCTTCTTTTTCTTGGAGCCGCCGCTCGCCGCCGCGCTGAACCAGCTCTCTTCGGCCGCCTCGGCTGGCGCCGCGGGCGTTGGCTCTGACTCAAGGGCGTTCGCCGCCTCTTCGGCCAGCTCGCCAGCGTCCTCCTCGTCGCCTTCTTCTGAGGATGCCTCGGCTTCGTCCTGGGACGCGTCGCCTTCGGCCGCGGCTTCTTCGGACGCGTCGTCGGCCGCCTCATCCTCCATGGCCTCCTCGTCGTCGAAGTCCTGGGAGAGCCAGGCGTCGACCAGCTGACGAATCACGGCGTTGACTGTGCGCCCCGTCTCCTGACCGGCGGCTTCGAGAGCTTCGGCCATTTCGGGCGGCACGCGGACCGAGAGGATCTTCATCTGGCTGACGGCCTGGGTGAGCAGCTCGATCGCCTGGCTGGGCTGCGCAATGTGGTAGTCGCCCGCTTCGAGCTTCTCGCGGATTTCCTGGGCCAGCTCGTCGCGCGTGTGCCACGCGTCCGCGAACCAGATGCACTCGGTGTCCAGATCGACCTCGAAATTTTCCATCGGATGGCTCCTTGCCGCTGGGGGTTGTCGGCAAATGGGTGGGGAAAAGCGCGCGGAGACTCTTCAGGAGGGGGGAGGTCGTCAAGCGCCTAAGCGGCTCTGAAGGCGTGGCCCTGGCCGCCTGAAATCTCGTCGGTGGCCAGCGTGTCGCCTGCGGAGATGTCCGCTTTGTGTCCTGTTCAGTGTCCGGGCAACAGCCGCCGCGAGGTCTTCAGACGCTGGTATTCGCCAAACAGGCGGCGGGCCTCTTCGAGTTTGCGGTGGATCTCCTCGTCGCTCGCCTCCCGAGCCGCGGCGCACAGCCACCGGCCGGGCGTGATGTCGCGCGATGGCGTGCAGCGACCTCGCTCGATGCGCAGGTCCTCTTCCCAGTGTCCGACGCGCGCGCCGCTCCATCGCAGGGTGCAGCACAGGAGGCCCTGATAGGCCACGAAGAGCGGAGCGACGATCTCGTCGAAAAAGACGCCCTCGCGATCGTCGAAGATCCTCAGTTCCTCGACCTGAAAGCCGCGCGCGCCGGTGCCGAGCACGATTCTGCCGCCGACCGCCTCGATTTTGAGTCGCGATCCCTGGCGCGTGGCCCTGGCGCTGGCGCTCCCCGCGCGACCGCTTCCGTCAAAGAAATTGAGGAGGGCGTCCTCCTCGCCAGCCGGGATGACGAGGCGCATCTGACGAACGTCGCAATCTTGAAGATACCTGCTCATGGCTTCTCCCCATTCGTGCCCAGCCGCCGCCACGGGCGCGCTCAAGCGGCACGGCCACTTTTCAACCCGGTTCAACGCCAGCGGGCGCCTCGGCCATTCCACGCGACCACAGCGCGGCGCGTGCCTTGGACGAATCGATGGCCAGAGCGTGCGGGCGCTCGTCGCTTGACGTTGCCGCGACAAACGTCCTTTAGGCCGCGCGCCATGAACCTTCGCCTGCCGAAATCTGCCCTTGCCGGAGGGCTTTTTTTCTTTCTCGCCGTCGCGTCCGCGCGTTTTGCACAGGCGGGTGAGCGCGAGATCGACAAGGTCGTCGCCGTCATCGAGCAACAGCCGATTTTGCTCTCGGACCTGGAGCTTGAGGCGCGCGTGGCGCTCATTCAGCAGGGAGGGACGGCCGCCGCCGACGCGGACGAACTGGGGCGCGAGGTGCTGAATAGGACGCTCGAACACGTCATCAACCAGCGGCTCGTGCAGCGCGAGGCGGACAGGCTCCAGGTGTTGCGGCTCGACGAGGCGGCGCGTCGGCAGGTCTACGAGGATTTTGTGCGGCAGCTGGGCGGCGAGATGGCGTTTCAGGCGTTTTTGACGCGGCACGAGCTCTACGCCCCTCAGATCGAGGCGATCCTCGAACGCGATCTGCGCGTCGCCCAGTTTCTCGCCAACAAGGTCGGCGTCAGTGCCCGTGTCGGCGAGGCAGAGGCGCGCGAGTATTTCGAGTCGCATCCGAAGCGCTTTGGCGGCGCTGACTTTGCCGCGTCGCGTGCGGCCATCGTCGCCCTGTTGACGCGCGAGCGGGTGATGGCCCTGACGAGTCAGCTCCTCGACGACCTGCGTTCGCGCGCCGAACTGCGCGTCCTGCCGCCCTTTTCCCAGGCTGGCGACATGGCGCCGCGCGCTTCGCCCTCGCGGATTGTCCCGATCGAGCCGCGTTCCACGGCCGACCAGTCGCCGGAAGCGGACGCCGGGCGCTGAACCTCGCGACCTTGTCCGGCGGCTTTTTTTTCACTCGGAGGTGCGTTCGCAGGCCACGTCCTCGGTCCGCGCCACCACGCGCATCTGTGGTCCGCCGCGCCGCGCCCGCATGCGGATTTCACTCGGAAAAGGGCAGGCGGCGTTTGGGTCCCAGGGCGTGAGCTCAAAGAGAAATCGATCGCCCTCGAAGCGCAGGACATCGTCGGCGCGATCCAGCTCGGTGGCGGTGAATAGCTGCCGGAGCGAGTCGAAGAGCATCGCTCCCAGGCCGCGCGCCTCGTCGGGCAAGGGCCGCGTCTCGGTGAACTCGCCCCCTGAGGTGTGCGCCTCGTAAATCGGCCGCTGCAGCACGGGATCGAGCATGGCCAGCGTCAAATCGTCGCCCTGCCGGGAGAGGCTGGCGAAGAAATCCATGCGCGTCTCGCCCTGCTCGACCGCCACGACCTGAATCAGGCTGAAGTCATCGGGAAAGGCGATGGCCTGCCGTTCTGACGCGTTCGTGCCGTGGGCGCAGGCGCCGTGGATGAGGACCGCGGTCAACATCCCAATCCAGGCGCCCGGCTGATTCACGCGGCGGTTTTCGCGATGGTTCACGCGGCGCATCAGGCCGCCTCCTTGTCCGCCAAGGGACTGTCTGTTTCGGCCGGGGCCGTTGTGCCGCCATCAGTCGCCGTCCCTTCGCGCGGCAGCCAGATGAAGAGGGCAAAGGGCGCGGCCACCAGGCAGGCCAGCGTCACCGTGTGTCCGAGCACCGCGATGACGGGGTTTTTGGCCAGGAGGAGCACGCCAAAGGTGCCCAGCGTGCTGAGCGCGGTGATGAGGATTTTGCTCAGCTCCACCTCGTGGTGTTCGACCGACATGGCGACGGACGCGTAGTCGGTGGCGAGCGCGATCACGAGGGCGAAGCCGACGAAGTGGATGATCGAGAGCGCCGCGTGGCCGGTGATGGCGCCGTGGGCGAGGAAGGCGACGGCGATGAGCGCGAGCGGCACGAATACGTAGAGGACGCGGATCGGCTTTTTGTGCAGCAGCGCGAGGTAGGCGCACATGGCCAGAAGTCCGAGCGCGAAGAGGACCGCCAGCTCGCGGCTGAGGCCGGTCAGCATGGCGTCGAAGTGGTCCTTGGGGTTCATCGGCGTGAGTTCGACCGCGGAGAAGGCCGTCTCCATCGCGCCGCCGCCGCTCGTTGGCGACACGCCCTCCTGCGCCCCCCCCTCTGACGCCCGATCGCTGCCCAGCGACACCGCCACCGCGCCTGGCAGACCCGAGGCGAAGAGGAATTTTTGCCCGCGCACCTCGTCGACCCACTTGGCCGGCGCCAGTTCGTTCAGCGCGGCGAGGAAATCGTAGGCGCTCAGCGCTTTGAGCCTGGCCGCGGCGTCCGTGTCGAACGAGAGAGAGATGCCCGCCTCTTCGAGCTTGTCGCGCAGCCGACGGATCGCCCCCGGCGCCTTCTCCTCAAAGGCCGCGATCGCCGCGTTCTGTTCGTCGATGGAGCGCCAGGCGTTGAGCGGGTGGGCGGTCAGGTCGAGTCGGCCAGAGGCTTCGAGCGCCCGCGCCTGTTCGACGAGCTTGTCGCCCACGATCGGCATGGCCACCACGTGGCTGAGCTTGGCCTCCCCCAGCTTGCCCATGAAGTAGCGCTCCTCGGCCGCGAGGGTCGGCGAGTCGGTGCGGAAGTCCTTCAGGTCGGTGGCGACGCGCGGCTTGGGCAAAAGGAAAAGGGCGATGGCGGAGAGGGCGGCCACGGCCACGAGCGCGCGCCTGCCGATGGTGAATTTCTTCCAGTGGAAGGTGCGGTAGCGGATTTCGCCGAGCTTCTTGCGGAAGATGAAGAGCACCACGAGAAAGCCCGCCATGCCGCCGAGCGAGGCCAATGCCATCTGCCGCACGATGACCGACTGGCCGATGAGCAGCACCACGAACCCGAGCAGCGTCGTGCCCACCGCCGACCAGATGCCGAGCAGCGATTTTTTGCCCGAGCCCTGCGGCAGCGCCGACAGGTGCACCAGGTATTCGTTGTTGAAGCCGACAAAGGTCGAGGCAAAGGCCAGCACCACGGCGAAGACGCGCTCGTAGAAGAGGCCGACGAGGAGCACGCCCGAGAGGTAGGAGACGGCTGATCCGGCGAGCAGCAGGAACATCGGCCCCAGGCGCCGCGTGAAGAAGAGGAAGAGCAGCAGGTTCACCAGGGTCGAGAGCGCGGTGCAGACGACGATGTCGCGCTGCGCGTCGCGGTAGCTCTCGTAGGCGTAGAAGTCGGCGCCGATGAAGTGGACGCGGTTTCCGAGCGCGATGAGCGCGTCGTAGAGGCGCCCGACCTCGTCGTAGACGATGGGACTGGGGCTCTCGAAGGCGAGGATGTGCGCCGCCTCACGGCCCGCCGCCGAAAATCCGAGCGAGGCCAGCGTCTGTTTGAGGAAGCGCTGTCCCAGGCCAAAGGGGTCCTGCTCCACCTGTCCGAGGAAGGGGGCGCCGCCGGGGAGGAAGGCGAAGGCGATCGCCTCTTCGGCGCGCGCGTCGATGGCCTCGTCGCTCAATGCCTCGCGCACCGCCCGCTCACCGACGAGCGGCACAAAGTCGAGCATCCGCGCTGGCGTGGGCGGCTGAAAGAGCTGGGCCGGCGTGTAACCGATGTCCGCCATCAGCCCCTTGATCGCGCTCAGTTCCGCCTCGTTCAGGCACGAGACCTCCAGGAAGACCTTGCCGTCGAAGACGCTCCTCTCGTGGTAGCGGTCGAAGAGCTCGGCCTCGGGCCCGCCCTGGGCGCGCAGCGATCGGATCGGATCGTCGTCGAGCACAAAGCGCTCCTGGACGACGAAGAAGATGAGTCCGGTGAAGAGCGCGAGCAGTCCCCAGCGCCGGAACGCGCCCAGAATCGGCGAAGCGTCGTGTGTCGAAGCGCTCATGGCGTGCCCGAGACAAAGGTCTTGAAGCGGAGGGTGGTCGTCTCGTCCCTGGTGCGCACCTCGACGCGCTCGATGGCGAGGTCGGCGGCGAAGTCGATGGCGATGGACTGAATCATTTCGCCAAGGCGGCTGTCGGCGCGCGGCGTGGCGCGCATGGCCCGTCCCTCGAAGCTCAGCTCGAAGTCGCGCTCGATGGCGGCGAAGTCGAGGGCGAAGAGGGCGCGCAAAAAGCCGATGAAGGCGACGGCGCGTGGATCGCGACTGGCTGCGGCCATGGCCTCCCCCATGCCCGGCGCGGCGCCCGATTCCATGTGGATGCCGTTTTGATCGATGGCGATGGCCGACTTCACCGGGCGCGTCGAACGCCAGTCGATGCGGCCGTCTTTCATCTCGATCTCGACCTCGCTCTTCAGCGGCCGGGCGAGAAACCGCGCCGTCTTCTCCTGTTCGACCGTGGCTCTGAATGCCGTGAGACTGGCGTAGCGCGCGCGCAAAGCCTCGGCGCTGATGATGGCGCCTGGCCTCGCGGCGGGGGGCGTTGTCGCGATGTCTGTCGCGCTCGCTGTCGTTTGGGGTGGCGCGGCCTGAGGCGCGGAGGCGCTGTCGGCGAGAGCGGCCTGGGAGACGAAAAGGCAGGCGGCTGGAACGAGGGATGTCAGGAGGTTCAAGGTCGTCACTCCTTGGGGCGTGGCCCGTGTCGATGGCGGGCGGCGTTCACGGCGCGGGCGCGGATGGCGCGTCGCCGGAGCGCGGCAAAGCGGCGGGTCAAAACAAAGACGCCCTCCTCCAGCGGCAATCTGGAGCGAGGGCATCGCAATCGGCGTTCGCTTTTGGGCGCGTCAGTCAGCCGGGGTTGGCTTGAAGCGGTCCTTGGTGCCCCAGGCCTCTTCGCGGCGCATTGCCTTCTTCAGCAGTCGGCCCATCTTCAAGACCTGCGGCTCGTCCCGATAAAAGGTGTCCCAGGCGTAGTGATAGAGCTCCTGCAGCTTGTCCGGGCTCATCTTGGCCGGCTGAATCACCACCTCGCCGGCGGTGTAGTGCTTCCAATCCTTGTGCAGGATGCGCCCCGCCTTTTCGAGGTCGTCGAAGCTGCGCGTGTGCGGGAAGGGCGTGAGCACCGTGAACTCGGCCAGGTCGAGGTCGATTTCGAGCAGGAAGTCGATCAGGCGCTTGATGAAGTCCTCGTCGTGCTCGTCGAGCCCGAGGAGGATGGTGCCCTCGACGGCGATGCCGTGCTCCTTGTAACGCTTCACTCTCTGGCGGATGTAGTCAGAGGTATCGAAAACTGCCTGATAGATATACCAGGCGCCCGCCTCGGCCGCGGCCTCTAGCACCTCGTCGTCGTCCTCGATCGGGTGGCTGACGAACTGGCGTTTGAGTGGCTTGAGCGCGCGGAAGAGCTCCAATTCCCATTCCTTCTTCTGCGCCAGCGAGTTGTCGACGAAGAAGAGGCGGTTGTTGGGAATCGACTCGATCTCCTCGATCACCTTCTCGATGGGGCGCGGGCGGAACGAACGGCCTCCGAGGTAGCGCACACAGCACGGGTAGCAGTTGAAGCGGCAGCCGCGCGAGGCGTGGACCAGGTCGACCATCTGCACGCCGCGGTGGTTGTAGAGCGCGCGGTTGAGGATGCTGCGACGCGCCGTGCCCACCGTCTCAATGGGCGCAGGAGAGCCCATGTAGTCGTAGACCTTCTTGAGCTTGCCGCTCTCCAGATCGCGCAACACCGCCTCAAAACGCCCTTCTGCCTCGCCCAAAAACACGGCGTCGGCGTGCTCGGCCGTCTCCTCCGCGTGGAGCATGGTGGCGATGCCGCCGAAGATGACGGGGATGCCCCTCTGGCGAAAATGGTCGGCGATTTCCCAGCCGCGCGGCGCCTGCGAGGTCAGCATCATTGAGATGCAGACGAGATCCACGCTTTCGTTCAGGTCGACCGGCTCGACGTTCTCGTCGGTGAATTTGAGGTCGTGCTCCTCGGGAATAGTCGCGGCGAAGCAGACCGGCCCGTGCGGCGGCAGATGAAAGGGCGTCTGGCGGTCGAGCTTGGGCCACTTGGGATAGATGAGGCGGATTTTCATGGTGTCTGGCTCTCGTTGGGCCGGGCCCGGCAAAATCGTGGGGCCAAAAACAAATTCGAGCCGCGACAAATCGAGGCTCGAAACATGGGCTCAAAAAACGCGTTCCCCGTCAGAGAGCGCGTTCAGGTTTCAGGCGCTCTCCTGGCCATCCTGCGCGGGCGCGTTGGCGAGCTCTTTTTCGATGAGCGCCACCACGTCGCCGACGGTGCGAATTTTTTTGAAGGCGT